>JANXUC010000069.1 GCA_025352065.1 Acidobacteriaceae bacterium
GGTTCGTCGCCGGGGAAGGCTTTGCGGTCGGTGATGTAGTAGAGCTGGGGGTGGGTGGGCATTGTATCTAGGGTAGCTGAAAAGGCGGTTGGGGCATCTTCGAAAAAGAGAAGAATTGCCTACCCCGCGAGCAATAGCAGATTCCTCACGATAGAGCCGTTCGGAATGACAAATTTCAGTTTTTTTCAATAACCGATAACCTGTCGGTTCCAACAACCAATGCATCGCGGGACGAGCAGGAGTACTCGCCCTACAGTGAGCCGTTACAGCCTGGTTTTGGCGATCTCGGGGAGTTGTTCGGCTTTTGGCTTGGGTCCGAGATGGTGGAGTGTGAGGCCATCGCGCAAGAGGGCGAAGGCTTCTTCGGGCGTATCGGCGAATTGAAACAGGCTGATATCTGAAGCGGCAATGGTTCCCGCGTCCACCATGGCCTGCAGGTTGACTACACGGTTCCAATAGTCGCGACCGTAGATGACCACGATCATTTTCTTGGCAAGCTTTTCGGTTTGGGCCAGGGTAAGAACTTCGAAGAGTTCGTCGAGGGTGCCGAAGCCCCCGGGAAAGACTACCAAGGCTTTCGAGAGGTAGGCGAACCAGAACTTGCGCATGAAGAAGTAGTGAAATTCGAAATTCAGCGCAGGGGTGATGTAAGGGTTGGGGAACTGCTCCATGGGCAGGCGAATGTTGAGTCCGATGGTTTTGCCGTTGGCGTCGCGAGCCCCGCGGTTGGCGGCTTCCATGATGCCGGGTCCGCCACCTGTGGTGACGATGAAGCGATGACGGCGAGAAGGGATTTGAGCAGACCATTCCGTCAGCATTTTTGCGAGCTGACGAGCGTCTCCGTAGTAGCGCGACATATCGACGGCTGCCAGAGCCTTCTTTTCGCTGGCGCAATGTTCGGGAGATACATCAGAGGGGTTGGCGTTGACTTCCTGCAGGTGGGCGGTGGCGTCCTCCGGGCTCTGCAAACGCGCCGAGCCGAAGAAGACAACGGTGTCTTGAATCTGTTCGCGGCGGAAGCGGGTGAGCGGTTCCTGGTATTCGGAGAGGATGCGCAGGATTCGGCCGTCGGGGCCGTTGACGAAGGCGTCGTTGAGGTAAGCGAGGGGCGCGGGGTGTAGCGGTTCGTTGCTCATAAAATCTTTCCTAGAGAGATGGAGTCACAGGACCTAAGGTGCATTCCGGCTCAAAAATCTTCGTGATAGTGCGCGGTTTCGGAGATGGCAATCCACAGATCCAGGAGGCCAAAGCCGGAGCATAGGCCTCGGAAGAAGGGGTGTGCAAAGACGGCTCGAATGGAGGGATGGCCCACGAACAGGGGGTTATCCCTCCATTCGGGACGCCAGGGCAGAACGATGAGGAAGACGCCCAGGAGGGTACAGAGCAATACGAAAGTGATGAGGAACATGCGGCGCGACCAAATCTCGGTAGCCGAAATGCGTTTAGGCACGGGCTGGCCCGCGTCGCCGGATAAGACGGAAGCGAGCGGAGAGGAATATGGCGCTGGAGTCTCAGGATTCGTGCTCACGCGGGACTCCTTGTAAACGACGAGCGCGGAGGGCCGGTCAAGGTGGCGGTTCGAAACCCGCTATCGCGAAGGCTGGTGTCCTGGGAACTCGTAAGAATCAATCCAGGCCGTACTGGAGAAGCCATCTAGAGATTTTACGGCCTCAGAGCCTGAATCCGCGCACCAATGTCGCGGTAATCAATGTTGGCACCATAGACCTCCATGTAGTGGGCGAGGGCGGCGCGCTTGTTTTGTGCCGCTTCGTAAGCGGTGGCCAACTCGTAGTGCAGGGCAGTTTTGGCTTCTTCATCGATGCCCTGGAGCTTGAGAGCCTTTTCATACCAGCGAATGGAGCCTTCCGGAACGCCTTTGTCGAGGAAGCATTGTGCCAGCCAAGTATAAGCCTGCATAGTGTATTTGAAGGGCTGGCCGCGGTCGATGGCTTGGCAGACTTTCTGCAGTTCGCCAATAGCTTCGTCGAGCAAGCCCATTTCGCGGAATGCTACGCCGAGGTTGTAGTGGTCTTCAGGATCTTCCTGAGCCGTTTCGGCTTCATCGTCCATGCCCGATCGGAGCTCGTCGAACATGTCGTTGAGTTCGGCTCCCACTAGGGCGTCGTTCGCGGAGAGTGCAGGCGCTGCGGCGACAGGCGGCTGTGGCTGGGCAGCAATGGTTGGGATTTGAATCGCCAGTGCCTGGATGGATGGTGCAGGCGCAGATTCCCGTGCGGGCTGTGCAGCGGCAGCGCTTCCGTGTGCCGCATCCGACAGAAATGCTGGCTGGGACTGGGGCGGCGCAGCGATGACGTAAGCCGGAGGAATCGATGGCGAGACGGCTGGAGTGCTTGGAGCCATGAAGTCTTCGGGCAACGAAGCTTCTAAGTCGGCGACAAAGGCATCCAGCACAGCCGGGGCGCGGGGTGGGGCGCTAGCGGCAATGACCGGCTCTGGAGTTGGTTCCGGTTCCGCATCGGCTACTTCTACATCAAAGAGTTCGTCGTCTGCTGGGGCTGCCTCGACAGGAGCTGGCTCCTGATAACTTGCGGCCTCAGGCTGCATTTCTGGTGCGGCTGTGGCTTCTACCGGAGCGGCCTCGGCGGGCTTTTCCGCAGTCGCCATCTTATGCTGAACTTCTGCGCGAACTGCATCCAGTGTGGAACGGTCGTCGGTTAAGGTTTCAAGCTTGGCTAACGCAGCTTGCGCCTGCTGAGTCATGCCGTACTGGGTGTAGAAGTTGATTTCGGCGACTGTGGCGGCGACGGCGTCAGCCTGATTGACGAGTGCTGCCGGCTGGTGGCTACTATCAGCAGTGGCAGATGCAGCGGCTGGAACCTCTTCGGAGGAACCTTCCCATTCTGCAGAGAGATCGATTTCCTCTTCGCCAGGCTGATTGATCGCCGGTTCCTCGATGACTTCAGCAGAAGCTTGGACAGCGGCGCTGTTCTCAGTATGGGTGGAAGCAGGTTGGGCGTGAGAAGCAGCTGCGGTGTGAAAGTCTTCGGAATCGGCTTCGGGCTCGGGAGTGACGACGGCAAACTCCATGGGGCCTTTGCAGGCTGCAACCACGGGAGGTGCTGCAGGAGCAGAAGCTTCTGGTGCGGGCCAAGCCGGAGTAGCAATCAAGCTGCTCGGCAAGGCAGGATGATCGTCGGTCGCGGCGGCTGCGGCGGCCAGGGTTCCGCGTTCTTCGTATTTGCTGGCAAGATCTCCGTAGCGTGAGTCCTCCTCGTGGAAGCCTGCGTTGGCGTAGACGCCTTGCAAAGTGCGGCAGCAAAGAGCGGACTCAGCGAACTGACCTGTGCGCGTGTGCAAGGCGGCCAGGCGCTGATTCAGTTTCACATGATGAGGGGCAGAGGGCAGAGCTGCAAGCAGCGGCCCCAAGGCCTTCTCCGGCATGTTGTAAGAGACGAACAGCTCGGCATCGGTGAGGGCTGCGCGAACCGAAGCGGTAACTTCCTCAGAATAGTGCTGATCGATGAAGGGGGCGATTGCCTCCAACTCGTCGACCATGAGCGCGCCTTCTTCGGAGGTGATGGGGCGAGCTTCGCCGGTGGAGCCCAGTTTGGCAACCACTTGCTGGTAGTTGCGCGAGTGCAAAGGATTCTGAGGCTCCATAGTGGCAAGCTGCAGATAGAGGTCGCGAGCTTTCGGAAGATCATCCTGCTGCACGCTGGCGTGGGCGAGGAGTTCCAGAATTTCGCTGTCGTGGGTGGTGTCTCCAGCTTTTCGCAGGAGAGCGAGAATAGTTTCAAGGGCATCGCGGTCATCCCGCACATGCCCAATAATGGAGTGGAGATTGTCGAGCACCTTGGCGGGTTCCGCCGAAAGGAGGGCATCTGCATGTTGCTGGTAGACCTTCAGCGTTTCGGCATGCGAGCCAGCCGCCATCAAAGCATCAGCGTATTGAGCAATGGCCTGAGTATCGTGATGAACCGTAAACAGCTTGCCAGCGAGCAGGCCCGCCTTGGGCAACTGCCCGTTCTGCAAGTACGCCTTCATCAAGTCGTGCAATCCCTCGGGGTGTTGATCGAGGTCGGCGACTTTCTCCAGCAATTGGATGGCGTCCGAAACTTCGCCCGCTTCCATGGCGTTCCGGCCGCGGAGCAGGAGGATGGCGCTATTAGAGGGATCGAGCGCCTGCATCTTCTGTAAAACTTCATCGGCAGCGTCGAGTTGCCCATTGTCGCGCAGAGTTTGCGAAGCTTCGCTATAAATTTTGGAAGCATCGGCTTTTTTACCTAGCCGTAAATAGACTTCGGCTAAACGCAGCTTCATGGCTACGTTGTCCGGATCCATTTCCAGAGTCTTCTTGAAAATGCCGATGGCGCGTTCGAGTTCTCCGCTGCGGAGGAATTCTTCCGCTACTTGCAAATATTGGGCGCGCGCATCATTAAAGAGGCCTTGTTGCGTGAACAGTTCGGCTAGTTTAAGGGTGCCTTCGAGCGAGGGCTGCAGCTTGGAAATCTTTTTATAGACAGCAATAGCTTTGACAGTGAAGCCATCGGCGGCATAGCCATCGCCGACCTTTTTGAAGTATTCGATGGCGCGAGCAGTGTCGCCCACGCGAGCATAGAGGTCGCCGATGGTGTTGAGGACGGTCTGGTCCTTGGCGTCGACCTTGACGATCTTCTCGTACTCCGCAATGGCGTTTTGCAGCTTGCCTTGCTGGACGTACTTTTCCCCCGAAGACAGAGCCTTCTGTTTGCTGAAACCAAACCCGAAAACCATAGGATGCAAACTCCCGTCTCGCGTTCCGCTTGCGAAGCGTCCTCATAGTCCGGGAACAGTCCTTCGATGTACCTCGATACCGGAACATGCCGTGACGTAGGCGCACTCCTGGCTCGTTGGTCCGCGATGAATTCATTGTAAGTGGGTTGCGGCAGAACCCAAGGTTACCGAAGGTTACTTGAAGGCAGTGTACGTTCGGTTACGTTGGGAACTTAGGGTCGGAACGAAGGTAGGTTGACAGCGGACGCGTTGCTGAAAAGGCTAGCTTTTACGGGCAAATGGCTGGAATACGGCGGAGATTGCTTCCAGGTCGTCGGGCGACTTGAGGTGCCAGGAAGAGCCGAGTTTGTCGCTGAGGAGAGTGGCAATGGCAGGGTACGAAAGATTTTTTGTGTGCTGGCGGAAGGCGATCCATTCGTCCGCAACTTGCTGGCGGTCGTCGCCGTCTGTGTCTTCACAGAATTGTTGAGCGGCTTCGGCTGGAGAATCGTACTCGTCCTGCCAATCCTGGTGCAGGTAGCCGCGCAGGAACTGATGGAGAGCAGGGAAGCTGGCAGCGGAAATCTCAGGTGGGGAGTTTGGGGTTTTGGGAGTGTGGTCTTGAGCAGTCATGTCTTCAGGCTCTCCGTTCTTATTTCTGAATAGATCGTGTGGCGACGGAGCAGGTTCCGTCGGGCGACTGCGGTACCTCGGGGGCTAAAGCCCGTTTCTTCTAGACCTCTCACGCGGCGCTGAAGCGCCGCTCTACCACGATTTTCTCTACCACGATCTTCTCTGCCACGATCTTCTCTGCCTCAGTCTGCTCTTGCGAGCACCTCTATCGGCATTCGGGATAGGAGGTCAGCACATAGTATTCGCTTGAGCTCAGCCAGCGCAGAACGATCTTCGCGTTGGAACAAGGTTGCGAGGCAGAAGCGCCGCGATGGAGCGTGCGGCCGGTCGGCTGGTCGCTGTGGTAGTCGAGAACAAGATTGGGATGGCCGCCTGACCGAGCCATCCATTCCTCTATGCGAGTCTGGTTTTGCTGTATGGCATCGGCAACGGCAGTTTCGGCAGTTGCTCTGTCGGTGTAAGTGGAAGAGGCGGAGATATCTTCGTGGGATAGTCTTTGCTTCAGCTCTTCATCGGTTCGGCCCACGTGTTTGCGGAGAGTGTGGCCGCCAGCGCCTTCATCCTTGGAGAGATCGCGGGGAATGGCGTAAGAAGAGCGGGAGACGTGATCGACGCCGGGATCGGGAGTGGCGAGGGAAGGCGTACTTTTGCAACCGAGCCATAGCAGGCAGCTTACGGCGAAAATGCCGGTGAGGGAGGCGGCGCAGCTCCGAGAGAGAAAAGAGTTGGCAGATAGCATATGGAAACAACTGCGGGTTCGACCGCAGCAAGATTGTATCAACCTGCGAGACCGGGTGGGAACTGGCGGCGCAGGTTTGGACTAACAATGCTTTAGTTGGCGGTAGGCAGGGAGCTATAATCTTGCCATTATGAAAAACACAAAAATTTCTATTCTGGTTCTGTTCGTGGCCTGCTGCGCTGGTTCAGTGTGGGCAGGTACCAAGTACAACATCGAACTCAAGAACGCTAAAGGCGAGAGCGTAGGCCACGCAACGCTGCAAGCTGCCAAGAAGGGCGTAAAGATCAGCCTGAATTTGAAGAATCTGCCGCCAGGCGAACATGCTTTGCACGTTCACCAGAACGCGAAGTGCGAGGCGCCGGATTTCAAGTCGGCGGGGCCCCATTTCAATCCCGATGGTAAAAAGCATGGCTTGCAAAATCCGGATGGCTCACATGCTGGCGACATGAACAACTACACGGTCAATGCCAAAGGCCAAGCTAAGTTTTCGGTGGTGAATGAGAACGTGAATTTAGGTGAAGACGGCCATTCCGTATTTGCTAATGGCGGGACGGCGCTGATGATTCACGCCAAGGCCGACGACCTGAAGAGTGACCCTGCGGGGAACGCTGGGGACCGGATTGCCTGCGGTGTGATCACGAAATAGGCGGGAAGGCCAGTTTCGGCGCTATCTTATTGATTCCGCACGAGCGCCGATAGATTTCATGAATCTGCCCGATAAGCGCTTTTGATTGGCCGCCGACCGGGGCGCACGGTATTCTGACATGCGTGCTGGAACGGTCGTCCGAGTTTGCCCCCAAGGGCCGCAAGTCACCATAAATCATTTCGAGGAGATTCTTCGATCCATGTCAACCGAACTGCGTAATTTCTTGATGCTTTCCTACGATGAGCTGGAAGAATTGAATCTGGAAGCGAAAGAGCAGCGTAAGCAGCGCGTCGCCGCCCACAAAGTTCAAGAACAACGGATTAAGTACCTAGCGAACGAGAAGCGCATCAAGGCCGTGACCGTGTTGTTCAGCGATCTTGAAGGCCGCCTGCACATGCTGGATTACGACAAGAAGTTTTTGATCAACAGTTACGACAATTTGACATTCGATGGTTCTTCAATTCGCGGATTTACGGCGCAGCGCGAGAGCGATTTGCGGCTCGGCATTGACTGGAACGCTTTTTACTGGGCGCCTGCGGATTATTTCGGATCGGGTAAAGTGTTGGTGTTTGGCGAAGTGATCGACAAAGGCGGCGCACCTTACAGCGCGGATATTCGTGGCGCGCTGAAGACGTTTGCGACCGACCTGCACAAGCAGGAAGGCTACACGCTCAATGCAGCGAACGAGATTGAAGGATTCCTGTTTAAGGGGGTGGATGCTGAGCGTCATTATCACGAGACTCACGGCTTCGAATATGTGAACACGGGCGGCTACTACCACTCGCTGCCGGGCGACCTGCTGCGTAAGTTTATTGACACGACAGCGGAAGTGCAGCGCGCGATGGGTTTTGAGAATGAAAAAGACCATCCGGAAGTTGCGCCCTCACAGTTTGAAATTAACTACAGCTACGGAGAAGTGGTGGCGGCTGCCGACCAGATCCAGCTGTACAAGCTGATCTGCCGCCAGGTAGCGACGCACATGGGCCTGACGGCATCGTTCCTGCCCAAGCCAGTCGTCGGCGTGAACGGCAATGGCATGCACACCAATGTTTCCATCAGCAAGGGCGGCAAGAACTTGTTTTGGGATCCAAAGGGTGAAGAAAAGCTGAGCAAAATGGGGTGGTCGTTCGTGGACCGCATCCTTACTCATGCGAACGATATTTGCCTGATGCTCAATGCGAGCGTGAATGCGTATCGTCGTCTCGATCCGCACTTTGAAGCGCCGAACCAGATTAAGGCTTCTGCGGTGGATCGCGGATCGATGGTGCGTATCCCGATCGGCAATGAGAAGAGCATGCGCGTGGAAGTACGTTCGGTGGCTCCCGATGCGAACCCGTACATGGTGATGTACTCGATCTTCAAGTCTGGCTTGGAGGGTGAGACGGCAAAGATCAAGAACCTGCGTCAGGCGGAACGTTACTTGCCGGACAATATCTATACCGCGCTGGAGAACTTCCGCAAGGCAAGTTGGACGTCGGAACTGCTGGGCGAAGATGTAAAAGCTCGCTACGCGGATTTGAAACAGGCCTCCGCCGATCGCTGCCCGCGCTTGCTGGGAACATTCGTGAAGGCGCCGGAAGTGCAGTACCACCACGACGTTTACAACCAGTTCCTGTGGAACAAGTTTTAGCAAGTCCTTGCGAAAAGTGCAGAAAAATGCCCTGGCCGCGAGGTCAGGGCATTTTTCTTTTGTGTTCTAGAACGGAACAAGCTATCCCATGGAGTAAAAGAATTCTTCGCGAGTAATCTTGTCGTTCTCGACGGAGTAGAGCGCCATTTCGTCCATTTTCATGCGTTTTTGGCTGGGTTTGTTGGTGACGTCGTAGCTGAAGCGAACGATGAAACGGTCACCATGAGGGAACGGGCCTTCGCACGAGGCAGAGTGAACTTCGTGATTGTCGAGCCACCACTTGTTCTTGCCTAGAATAGCTTCCATTCCGCGCATTTCGGCTGGCATGTTGGGCATGCTGACGGCTTCAACGCTGACGATGTTGGGAGAATAAAGAGTTTCGATGGCTTTGAGGTTTTCGCCTTTTTGGCAGAATTCAACGAGTTTCTTGCCGACTTCCATGGTAGTCATACGCACATCCTTAATAGCTGTGAGGTTTGGGCGGGTTCGCCCCGACCGACATTGCAGCAGACGCTTCCGTAAGCCGTCAACTCGTAAACCAAAAATTTATTCTAGTATTGAGCCTTCAGATATTTATCCCACCAAACTAAATACCGTTCCATGCGGTCATGGATGTAGCTGGGGCGTGTAAAGAGATGAAACTGACCGGGGTAAACCACTAGCTGTGTGGGTACGCCTTGAGTGCGGAGCGCTTGGTACATCTGCTCGCTGCCGATGATGGGGACGTTGAAGTCTTTTTCGCCACCGAGGAAAAACGTTGGCGTGTGAATGCGGTCGGCGTGGAAAAACGGGTACGACACCTTCACCCATAGCGCTTCGTTGCGCCAAGGCGGTGCCAGTTCGTTGTCGTATTGCAGAATGTATTGGTCGCTGCCATACATGGAAATTTGATTAGCACTGCCCGCGCCGCTGATGGCGGCCTTGAAGCGTGGGTCTGAGGCGATGGTGTAATCGGTCAGAATTCCGCCATAGCTCCAGCCGCCAATGCCGAGGCGGTTGGGATCAGCGATGCTTTTTTGTACGGCGTAGTCGACGCCTGCGAGAAGGTCGGCGACTTCTTTGTTGCCCCAGTCAGCCCAGATGCTGCGTGCGAATTCGGCGCCACGCCCGCTGCTGCCGCGATAATTAATCGCTAACACTACGTAGCCGTGGGTCGCAAAAAGCTGGCGTTCCAGGTGCAGCGGGTAGAGGCCGAAGTCCAGGGCGTGCTCGTCTTGGCCGTTGGGGCCGCCATGAATCCACAGGATAGTTGGATATTTCTTCCCGGCTTCATACGATGGGGGCTTGATCATCAAGCCGTGAATTTCGGTGCCGTCTTTGCTGTGGAAGCTCATGTCTTCCACGGAGCCAAGTTGAATTTCGGCGAGCAGGGCGTCGTTGTGGGAGGTCAGCTTGCGGGGTGTTCCATTTTCGAGTGCGTAGATTTCTGGTGCGGACGAGTCTGTCGCCGCTGTGACGGCTGTGTGTCCTCCTGCGGTCGTGCGCTCGCTTACGCCGATGCTGTTGCTGGTGACGTGTTCCACGTTCCCGCCGCTAGCGGCAACCTTGGCTAGATATTGATGCTGATCGTCTTCGACCAGGAAGGTGAGGGCCGAACTGTCGGAGGCGAATTCAACTTGCGATGCACCTCGATCAAATTTCGCTGTGAGCACGCGCGGTGCTCCACCGGCCACCGGGGTAACCGCCAGCTGGCTCACGTTGTAGGCGTTGTATTTTGGTTCGAAGCCTTGGAGGAACGCGATCGACTGACCGTCGGGGCTCCACACCAGGCGCTCGCCACCTCCTGCGCTGTAAGTGCTAAGTAGCTTGCGTGGCTCGGCTCCTGCACGTGCGTCAATGGTGTAGATTTCGCTCATCCCGGTGCGGTCAGGATCTTTGGCATGATTGCTGATAAACGCGAGGTGCGAACCGTCGGGCGACCAGACAGGATTGCTCTCATCAAAATGCTTGTCGTCCGACTTCGTGCCGGTCAAGGCCTCGAGTTTTTTGTTCTCAACATCAAACAAGTAAAGATGCTGCGCGGATGAAGCGGTGATGTAGCCTTCGACATCTCGCTTGAAGTTGTAGCGGTCGAGGACGATCGGCTTGGGAGCTTTCGGTTTCGAATCGGCGGCTTCATCATCGCTGTCGTGCATCACCAGCACGAGCCGCTTGCCGTCCGGCGACCACGCATAGCTATCGATGTCGCCTTTCACGTTCGTGAACTGGCTGGCTTCGCCGCCGCGGCGGTCGAGCAGCCAGACTTGGGCTTTGTCTTCTTTGTCGCCGGTCTTTCCGTCGGCGGGGCGGGCGGAGAGAAACGCCAAGTACTTTCCGTCCGGACTAAAACGTGGCAACGAATCCGAACCCGGGCCATAGGTGACGCGCAAATCCTGCGTTCCATCCCAATTCACCATCCAGATGGCGCTGCGGCGTTTGTCGGCTTCACGGTCAACGGTGGTGACGGTGTAGGCGATCCACTTGCCATCGGGCGAGACTTGCGGACCGTGTACCTGCTGGATGCGGTACAAATCGTCAGGGACGAGCAGCCGTTTTGCCGGAGCCTGCGCGAAGAGAGAAGCAGCATAGAGAGAGAAAACGAGATTCATCATCCATCGAAATCGCATGTGGAGAATGCTCTATGAGATGGCGGGAAGTGTCAAGTCGCCCAGATGCCGGTGCTTGTCGCCGAACCGCAGCTGCGCATACTGCTGGTAGGCTTTGTGTGTGAGCACGGAAGCATATCGTCGCGGGATTGAGCTTTTCAATAGCGGAGCTTTTTTCGACGCGCACGAGGTGTGGGAGGAGGCTTGGCGCGAATCCGGAGGCGTGGAAAAGAAGTTCTTACAGGGACTGACTCAGGTAGCGGTGGCTTTTCATCATTATTCCAGGGGGAATGTTGCGGGCGCGTGTTCGGTGTTGCAACGCGCCCGCAAGAATATTACGGATTGCCCGGGGGAGTTTGGCGGAATTGACTTGAACGCGCTACTCGAGTCGCTGGGGAAGTGGCAGGAGGCACTGGCGGCAGGAGGGCCTAAGCCTGTTCTTCCGAGGCTGGAGAAGATCTAATTCGCGCCGAGGTTTCCTGAGAATCTCACTTGCAATACATGTCCTCTTTGCTCGGCTTCCTTCCACATTCGTTATAAAATGACGCTTCTAGGAGAACGAGTTTCACATGTTTTATCCAACCGACGACCTTCGAATAAAGTGGACTAAGGTCGTGCTTCCTCCCATTTTTCTGGAGGAAGAGATGCCTACAACTGAAAAGGCTTCCTCCACCGTCCATGACGCTCGCGATGAAGTCCGCGATATTTTGGCTGGTAAAGATGATCGCTTGCTGGTGGTAGTTGGTCCGTGCTCGATCCATGACACCAAGGCAGCCCTCGAATATGCTCGGTTGCTGAAGACAGCGATCGACCAGTATTCGGACGACCTGTGCATCGTCATGCGCGTTTATTTTGAGAAGCCGCGCACGACGATTGGGTGGAAGGGGCTGATTAACGATCCGCATCTGGATCAGTCTTTCAAGATCAATGATGGCCTCAGATTGACCCGGCATCTGTTGCTGGATTTGGCGGAAATGGGCGTGCCTGCGGGGACTGAGTTTCTGGACATGATTATCCCGCAGTACGTTGCGGGTTTGGTGAGTTGGGGAGCCATTGGAGCGCGGACGGCGGAGAGCCAGGTACATCGCCAGTTAGTCTCCGGCCTCTCTTGTCCGGTTGGATTTAAGAATGCCACTTCAGGGGATGTGGGCGTCGCTATTGAAGCGATACTTTCAGCGGCTCATCCGCATACCTTCCTGGGCCACACGAAGCATGGCCAATCGGCAATCTTCGTGACTGCGGGTAATCCTGAGTGCCACGTGATTCTGCGCGGCGGGCGAGGCACGGTGAACTATACGGCTGAGTCTGTAAACCAGGTATCCGGGGAACTGGAAAAGGCGGGGCTCCCGCAGCGCATCATGATCGATTGCAGCCATGCCAATAGCCGCAAAGATCATCGTAACCAAGCGGCTGGGTGTCGCAACATTGCAGGGCAAATTGCTGCCGGAGATCATCGCATCTTTGCGGTGATGTTGGAGAGCAATTTGGTGGCTGGGGCGCAGAAACTAGTTCCCGGAGCGAAGCTGGTCTACGGGCAAAGCATCACCGATGCTTGCATTGGATGGGATGAAACCTTTCAGTTGCTTAGAGAACTGGCCGAAGCCGTGCGGGCTTCTCGTGGGACGGGAAAAAAGGCTGCCATTTGAGAAGCAGTACACGGAAGAATGCATGCCTTGATGGCTAATATCTCTAGGAGTGTGGAAATGGAGCTGCAAGTTAAATGGTAGGCCCGAATGGACTCGAACCATCGACCTCTTCCGTGTCAGGGAAGCGCTCTAACCAACTGAGCTACGGGCCTACACCGTTTTGGGTGACGTTTGCTACTCGGGCGATTAAACCCCAAAACTCTAATCGCTTGCAAGGCCCACAACGCTACGTGTCAAGGTAGCAGTCTAACTGCCCGCATTTTGTTTTCAACTACTTGCGGGAATCGGAGTATTCTACATCCCTGTATTCACGCGACCTCTGAATTTTATCACGCAAGCATCGGCTTTGGGCTTGGTCAACCTGGCAACTTGCTAGATTACTGGATAGAGGCCTATTTGCAGCAGCGGGAAAGTTGGAGGAAACAATGAAGTTCCATACAAGGTTAGGATGTCTGGCGCTAGTTTTGGCTGCGGTAATGCTGGTTGCGTCTGGCAATGTGGAGGCGAAGTCGAAAATGAAGGTTCAGCCATTCGGGAAGAATGCCGAGGGACAGGCTGTCAATTTGTATACCCTCACCAACCAAGCCGGAGCCAAAGCCTCAATTCTTAACTATGGCGGCATTCTGGTCTCCCTGAAAATGCCTGATCGCACCGGCAAGCTGGCGGATGTCGTGCTTGGTTTCGACAACATCGAAGGATACTTGCAGGACAAGTCTTACCTGGGCGCGCTGGTTGGCCGCTATGGAAATCGCATCGCGCAGGGCAAGTTTAGTCTTGGCGGCGTCACCTATACGTTGGCGAAGAATAATGGAGTGAACACCCTTCACGGCGGCGACGTTGGTTTCAACCGGAAGATGTGGGCGGCGCGTGATGTCTCTGGTTCCGGCAATCCATCTTTGGAACTGAAGTACGTGAGCAAGGCGGGTGAAGAGGGCTATCCGGGAACGCTGTCGGTGACGGTTGTCTATGCGCTGATGGCGGATAACGCACTGAAGATTGACTACTCGGCGACCACCGACGCAGAGACGGTTGTGAATTTGACCAATCATGCATATTTCAACCTTGCCGGGCAGGGGGAAGGCGATATTCTGCAGCACGAAGTGACTCTGCGTGCCGATCGTTATACGCCTGTGAGTGACGCTCTTATTCCAACTGGAGAACTCGCAAGCGTGAAGGGAAGCCCGTTTGATTTCCAGACGCCGATCGCGATTGGTGCGCGCATCAATCAGGACAATCAACAGCTGAAGTATGGTCGTGGGTACGACCACAATTGGGTTCTCTCAGGCCATGAAGGAAATGCGTCCAGTGAACCATCGCTTGCGGCTGAGGTGTTCGAGCCGAAATCTGGACGGGTGATGCAGGTTCTGACTACCGAGCCGGGAATGCAGTTTTATACAGGGAATTTTTTGGATGGCACGGCCCACGGCAAGGGCGGCAAGGTTTACAACCAGCGTTATGCTTTCTGCCTGGAGACGCAGCATTTCCCGGACTCGCCGAATCATCCGAATTTTCCTTCGACGGGGCTGAAGCCAGGACAGAAATACCACACCACGACGATCTATAAGTTTTCGGTCAAGAAGTAGGACCTTTTTTGGGTCAGCCTTTACGATAACCATTTCCACAGGGGTTGCTTGGTAAGCCGACAACTTCTATGCTGGTAATTGGCGGCTCGCTGGACACGCAGGTGCCCATCTCGGAAGCGTATTTGCTCCTCGATAGTGGAGATGTCCCAAAAGATGCCTGGATCAATCCCAAGGGCGGGCATCTGGGACGGCAAGCGAAAGTCTGGCCCGATGGGCTGATCTTCAGGCAGGTCATTATTCCGTGGCGGCTGCAGAACCTGGACGTGAAAGCGCCAGAGGCCGCAGCGAAGTAGTTCTTGCTTTTGCTTTGAAACGACAAAACCACGAATTGCAGGATTACAAATTGCCCTTGCCCG
Source organism: Acidobacteriaceae bacterium (assembly GCA_025352065.1). Classification (GTDB taxonomy): domain Bacteria; phylum Acidobacteriota; class Terriglobia; order Terriglobales; family Acidobacteriaceae; genus JANXUC01. The sequence continues at coordinate 14,532 of JANXUC010000069.1, forward strand.
TTGACGCATCCTCGCAATCCGCTCCGGCGCAAGTGGAATCCGGGAAGTCCGCATCTGCGCCGTCAACGCTTGAGCAGACTCAGTCCGTGCCGTCCACGAAACGAACTATAGCAATTTATTACCTTCTCGGCATCGTGCTGGGGGCGGCCACCGGTTATGTGAATATTCGGGTTGAGGATTTGATGCTGACAGCGGTCATGGTGACCGCGTTCGCTATGCTGGTGGCATTTATCCGTCCGGATAGGCCGTGGCGGTCGGCATTGTTGGTGACGGCGTTGATTCCCATTGGAGAAGTTGTGGCTTTTAAGATTGCCGGTCAGAAACTCAATCGCGCAGGAATCTCCGAGGCAATTCTGGCCTTTCTCCCGGCGAACGCAGGCGCCTACGGGGGCGCAGCCTTGCGGATGGTGGTTCGCGAGTTATGGCCCAGGAAATAAGGGCGGATGTAAAATTTTGTAATGTGTAATTTTGTAATGTGAGTGCCTACGCCAAAAGAACCCTCTAGGATATGGGTCTTCAAATTACACATTACAAAATTTCACATTCCACATCGCCTCCTACCTTCGCGTGGCAATAACCGAGAAAGCTACTGTAATCCACAGGGGTTTACGGGTATCCTTGCGCCATGGGAGCCTCCGTCACCGTGCTGGCCAGTGGCAGCCGCGGCAATAGCGCACTGATTGCCAGTGCCAAGACTCGTATTCTCATCGATGCAGGAGTCTCGTGCCGTGAAATCGCGCGGCGGCTGCAGGCTTCGGGAGAAGACCCGCGGGCGTTGTCCGCCATCCTGATCACCCATGAGCACAGCGACCACGTAGCTGGGCTGCGTGTGCTGGCGAACAAATTTCAGATTCCGGTTTACATGACGGCAGCGACCCATCAGGCTTGGCAGCGGGAGGCGCGGGATTCCAAAGGTCAACCTTGCAGCCTCGCCAAGCTGGAAACGTTTTCGGCGGGCAGTAGTTTTCAGATCGGCGATATTTCGGTAACGCCGTTTACGATTCCTCACGATGCGGTCGATCCGGTTGGATTTACGCTGGTTACCGAGGGCGTAAAAGTATCGTTTGCCACGGATTTGGGTTATGTTCCTTCCAGCATCAAGCATCATCTACGCAAGTCAGATGTTTTGTTAATGGAAGCGAATCACGATCTTGAAATGCTGCGTGGCGGCCCCTATCCCTGGGTGGTGAAGCAGCGTGTGATGAGCCGGGTGGGGCATCTCTCCAATGATGCACTCGCGCAATTTCTAACCTCGGATTATGATGGAGGAGCGGCTTACGTGATTTTGGCGCACCTCTCCGAGCAGAACAATCATCCGGAGCTGGCGCGCGGCGCCGCCGAACAGGCTTTGAGCCGCTATGGCAGCCTGCTCCAGAATCGCGTGTTGCTGGCCAGCCAGTCGGAAGCGCTAGAACCGATCCGGCTGTAGGCGTCGGGATTCTTTAGGCATCCAACAAACCGAGGCGCTCTAACGGACAACATGAGTTCGCAATGCAGCGATAAATTCGTGGGCAGCATCCTTGCCAGCTGGCGCTATGACATTTCTGGCATTGCTCCGGAGATGCGCGGCGACTACGAGAGCCACTTCGCCAGCTGCGCCCACTGTCGGAGCCGCCGCCGCCTGCATCGCATCATTGACTTCTCACTGTTGGGGCTGACCATGGCCTCGGCGTTGATGTTTCTGCTGGCCTTTGGCATTACTTTCCACTTTGCGCCGCGCCATGCGCTCTTGCTGGAAATTGCCGCGCTGTTCGGATTTGCGCTCTCCGCGCTGGTCTGGATTGTGGTGGTTCTCGCGACCCCTGCGCCAGTCGTCATGCTGGACGCCGCCAAACTCGGCGCGCGACACGTGGCGGAGCGTCTGCCTCCCAATGTGCTGGAGAGAATTCCGGAAGAGTTGAAGGCGCGGATCGCGGGATAGCTGGCAAGAGTAGTAAGTAAAAGGCGCTGTCTCCAGCGCACCTTGTTTCCAACTTCTGCGATTCAGGCGTTCCGGATAGAGTTGTGCAGCATGGATGCAAATTTGCGCTTTGTAAACATCATTCGCGCGGCCTTAGGGGCTTCTCTGGCCATCTTCGCGTTCATCGGATTTGGCTTAAATCTCATGAACCCGAGAGATGTGTCCTCAACTCTGATCTACGTAAGCATAGCGCTTTCCATATGGGCTCTGAGTGGAGGATTTCGGCTTCGGCAACGATTTGTTCGTAAGGCGAATGAGATATTGCGATCGCACCCCGATGATGTCGCGGCGTGGAAGCGGTGGAGCGCAGGTAATATCATCTTCTACGCAATGTGCGAATCCGTAGCACTTTACGGACTGATGCTAAGGTTCATGGGCGCCACGCCCGCGCAGACGATCCCTTTTTTCGTCGTAGCAATCGTCGGTATGCTGGCATTCGGGCCGCAACGCCCATAAAAACCGGTTAGATATGGCAGGTCGCCAGCCCGCGCTTCTCCAAATACTGCTGGTGATAGTCCTCAGCCGGATAGAATGTCGCTTCCGGCACAATCTGCGTTGCAATTTTGGCTTTATATTTTCCGGATTTGTCTAACGTTTCCTTCGAGGCGCGCGCTTCCGCCTCTTGCTCGGGAGAATGGAAGAAGATCGCGGAACGATATTGTGCGCCTACGTCCGGCCCCTGCCGATTCACTTGCGTGGGATTGTGGTTCTCCCAGAACACGTTGAGCAAGCTCGCATACGGAGTCTTGGCCGGATCGAATTCAACCTCCACCGCCTCAGCGTGGCCGGTCGTATCGGTGCAGACTTGCTGATAGGTAGGATTTTCCGTCTTGCCGCCAAGGTAGCCTACCCGTGTTCCCAGGACTCCTGGAATTCGCCGGAAGGCCGCCTCGACGCCCCAAAAACATCCTGCTGCAAATGTCGCTTTCGCCATAAATATGGTCCCTTTCTGGTCGCTGTTGGTTAGATGTAGAGAATGCCGGAAAGTGGCAAACGGGCAAGAATATAGAGAATTCGACGGAGCTAAGGGCGTTTTCGCCCGTAGGAAAGAGATATCTACCCGCACGGGCGAGGACCCCCGTGCCTCCATCGCCCCAGTCCCGCGTCACGGGCCTAGTGAGCAGGGTCGGTTTGGAGGCCACCGGTGAGTTCGGCGAGTTTCGGAATCTTGCGGTCGTTGCACCATCTGGTAAGTTCGTCGACGACTTTTTCGGTGCCGCAGGGGTCCCAATAACTGGCGGTGCCGATCTGGACGGCAGTCGCTCCGGCCAGCATGAATTCGACCACATCTTCTCCTGTACTGACTCCGCCCATGCCGATGACGGGAATCTTGACGGCTTTCGACGCCTCGTAAACCATGCGCAGGGCAATTGGCTTGATGGCGGGGCCGGAGAGTCCGGCGGTGATGTTGGCGATGCGCGGGCGGCGGGTTTCCGCGTCAATGGCCATGGCGAGAAATGTGTTGACCAGCGAAATTGCGTCCGCTCCTGCTTCTTCGGCGATATGCGCCATGAGCGGTATGCTGGTCACATTGGGAGAGAGCTTTACAATTAGAGGCCGCTTGGCGACGCGTTTCGCTTTACGAACAACTTCTTCCAGTAGATGCGGATCGCTGCCAAACTGTATGCCTCCGTGTTGAGTGTTGGGGCAGGAAACGTTCAGCTCGTAGGCGGCAATGCCTTCGCCTTCATTCAGAATCTGGATCGTGTATTCGTAGTCTTCGCGGGTGTAGCCGAAGACGTTGGCAAAGACCGCGATGTTCTTCTTCTCTCGCAGCTTGGGAAGTTTGTCATCCACAAAGGCGCGGGCGCCGATGTTTTGCAGGCCGATGGCGTTCAGCATTCCCGCAGCCGTCTCAAACAGCCGTGGCGGAGGATTACCCGTCATGGGTTCGCGTGAAAGGCCTTTCACCACGAAGCCGCCCAGCTTGTCGAGTTGAACGACATCCTCAAATTCAATGCCATAGCCGAACGTACCGCTGGCGGCGATCAGAGGATTCTTCAATTCAATCCCGCAGAAGCGGACGCTCAGGTCAGTCGCAGGTTTCGGTGCGGGTACGCTCAAGGATGCTCTCCATGTGAAACATTGGCCGGATTCGAGGCATTCGACGACGCCAGCGCTTCCGTCAACACACGTCCCACTGCATGCGAAGGCGCGTTGATTCCCAGCAAGGAAGCCAGCGTGACCGCGAGATCGACTGGCTCGGCTTGTGTGCGATAAACGCCTGTCCGGAAAGCGAGCCCATAAAATGCCATCGGCACGTGCCTGTCGTAGTGGTAGGGCGAAGCGTGATCGGTGCCCGAAGTGCCGCCAATCGTATACGGCGCGGGCACGCCCAGAACGTACCATCCACCCAAGGGCGAATAGCTGTGCAAGTACCGGATTCCGGTCTCGTCATTTGGAACCGCACCCGCCGCCAACTGCGATTTCGTGAAATAGCCCTGCATACCAATTTGCACGAGCGCCTCGCCAACGGCGTGCTCGGCGTCGGCTTCTTTTAGGTGAAGAGTCGTAAACGCCCGGTCGTCGAGCCAGGCGGTGGGGTAGTCGAGACTTTTCAGGAACGCAGTGGTTTTGCCCGCCGCAAGCTTCGCCGAAAGCAGTGCATTGATCTTGTCTTTGAGCTTCTCGGAATCGAAACCCGCCGCCGGGATTCGCAACTCCTTCGCGACCGAGGGCACCGGCGCAACGCCGTGATCCGCGGAGAGCGCAACCCAAACATTCGCCAGACCGATTTGCTGGCCAAGAAAGCCGAAGAAACCCGAGATCTGGGCGTCCAGCGCCAAGGCCATGGCGTGCATTTCAGGCGAATCCGGGCCGGCTTGATGGCCCAGAATGTCATTGGCGGAAAGGCTGATCACCAGTAAATCCGTCGCCGGACCTGCGCCCAGTTTCTCCTGCGTAATCAGATCGCGAGCGAACTCAAATTCATAGTCATTCGCAAACGGCGTCGAACCCACGGCATCGTAAAATGCTGTCGGCTTGCCGTCCTTCTTCTTGGAAGCGGTCGTCCCCAGCACATGCCCTGCGGCATCTTTCCACTGTACGTCCCAGTATTTGTCTTTGCGCTTACTGCCGTTGAAGTCCTGCACCCAGCCAGGAAGCTGCGCTTCGTAATAGTCGGATGTAATCCAAGCGCCGCTATTCTTCTCAATCCAGAATGCACCGTTGGCGGAGAATCCTCCCGGCAGAATGGCGGCCCGATCTTTTAACGAAATTGCAAACACTCGCGACTTGCCCTGGGTCGCCAGCTTGAGTTCGTCGCCCAGCGTGGAGGCGCGCAAGTTGTGCGGAGAAGCCGCGCCTTCACCCTTGTCAGTCGTACCCACAAATTTGGTGTTCGCATCCCAAACCGACGTCACGGCACCCGGTTCGAGCGCGCCTTTCGAGGTCTTGCGATCCGGGTCATACCACTCATTGGCTATGATTCCGTGGCCGTTGCTGTACGCACCCGTCAACAGCGTGGCATGTCCGGGAGCCGTCCGAGTATTGGCATAGTTGTAGTCGCAATTGGAGAAGACGGCGCCATGGTCGAGAAACATGCGAAAGCCATCTTCGCGAAATTCGTCGCGATAGCGGTCCAGATAGTCGCCGCGAAACTGGTCGATTACGACAATGACAACCAGCTTGGGATGGCCGCTGTAGGCGGAACCAGCAGGTGCCGCCGCAAACAGATTAGCGCCTAAAATTAGCGTGATGAGCAGGGCCGCAAAAGCATGCCGGAGCGTGGATCGCATGAATCGGTAGTATACAAGGGCAGTTGCCCACTTTCATCAGTCAGTGGGAATGGCGGACAAGAATATTCGCGGCGGCTGGAACGCCGACCAGATGCGGCAGACGCTTACCGTCACGCCCTCAGTCTGGCCCGCAATGACGCAGAGCGCGGGTCTTAGCTAAACGGCTCGCGGCGGTGGAAGCGAAACTGCGGTAGCTATTTTGCCGGTGGCGGTCCGTAGAAAAATGTGGTTTGCGCGGAGACGCGAGCTGCGCTGCTCGTCACCTTCAGCGTATGCACCGGACTCGGGGCCTCGTTAGGCGTAAACGTCACAATATATTGACCCGCAATCATGTTTGCGATGGAGTTAACTGCATCGGGGAAGTTCTTTTTCACGCTCCAGAATGCTTCTCCGCCGGTTTCAGCGGCGAGGCGTTGTACGTTCGTTTTGCCAGCTTCGTACGCTCGCAGCTTCGCCCTTTCCAGGCGTTCGTCGTATGCACGCGCCCCGGCTCCGCCTCCGCCCTCAGCTCCTGCACTAAGAGAGACATAAATTTTCCCTAAATTGTTGTCTGTAATTCCGTTGAACTTGGGATCTTCCAGGCCGATAACAAACGTCGCGATGTGAAGTTCCTGGGCAACCCCAATAACATCGGTCAACTTACTCTCAACTATCGTATTCAGTTGCTGTCCAAATCCCGGGCTGTGCGGCCACGCCTCACGAAAAATAACGACAACACGGCGCGCCGGACGCGGATCGGAATTCATCATCGCGTAGACAGCATCGAAAACGCTCGGCCCGCTCCCGGCAAAGGTCTGTACTGAGGCTCTACCTCCGTTCAGAGTGGTTTCCGTCGTTTGCAGATCAAAATTAAAAGCATCCGCAAGTCCAGCGCTCCGGTCCAAATCTTGGATGGCCTTTACTAGTTCTTTCGGGTCCTGTTTCCATTCCAGCCGTTCCCCGGGCCAGGGCTTTTTCCCGCGCGCAGTCACTACGAAGGCTTCGTCCACCTTGGGCCGAATCACCTTTTGCACGAGTTCGATCGCCGCCGCCTGTTGCTGTGAGAATGTGCCAGGCGCTGCCAGGAGAACGACTGCCAAGTGCAAGGGAATATCCGCTGCTTTAAAAATCTTTAACGGCTCCACCGCATGGTTCGCGTCCATGATCGTGAGCTGTTCTTTTGTCAGACCTAGCGCCGGGTTTCCAGCGGAGTCGGTTGCCGAGATCAACACTGGAACAAAGTGGGATCGCGGGGGAGCGGATGGCATGGAACCTGCCACTGGAGTGCTCACAGCCGACGCGGCATTGGCAGGAGTGTTAGCTGAAGTGGTCGCTGAGGCAGGTGTTTCCTTGGCCGGATCCTGCGTCGTCGCGGTTTGTCCCAAAACAATGCCAGTCAGCAAACCAAAAATGACAATCGTCCGAAGAACAGCCAAGCTTCTCATGAGCCCTCCAGGCGATCAAATTCTAACCGACGAACGTCCACAGAACAAATAAATCGCAGAAACTACTTCATCCCCTCCAAGATCGACCCCACAATCCCTCCGACCACACCACCCTGCGTCGTCTCACGCGTTTGCGACGGCATATACTCCATCAACTGGTGTGCCAGCTTCGAGATCGGCAGCGTTTGCAGCCACACTTTGCCCGGCCCGGTCAGCGAAGCCAGAAACAGCCCGTCCCCGCCAAAAATCATGTTCTTGATTCCCGGCACAGTCGTGATCTGGAACGAGACGCTGGACTGAAACGCACCCACATGTCCAGGATGTACACGCAAAGTCTCTCCCGGCCGTAAGTCTTTGAGAATGAGTTCGCCGGATAGTTCCAGCCAGGCAATTCCCAAGCCATGAATTTTTTGCAGTAGAAATCCGTCTCCGCCAAAAATTCCCGCCCCCAGCGACTGCTGGAATCCAACCCCAATCTGCACTTGCGGCGTGGCGTAAAGAAAGCCATGCCGATGCACCATGAATTCGTGACCCGGCCCAATTTCCACCGGCAAAATGTGTCCCGGAACTTTTGTGGCAAACGCAATCTCACCCGGGCTGCCCATGGCGCGATACTCCGTCATAAATATGGTCCCTCCGCCAGCTACGCGACGCAACACGCCAAACAGCCCTCCACCCCCGCCAAACTGCGTGTGGGTGGTGAGCTGAATAGAACTCGACATCCAGGAGAGCTCTCCCGCCTCAGAAATAACGGATTCGTTCGGCTCCAGCGTGAATTCCAGAACCGGCATAGTCGTGCCAACGATGCGGTTTTGCATGGAAACTCCTTAAAGAAAAATAACAGCGCATTTAGACGTTCTCTATGAGTACGTCACTCGTCCAGCAATTGTTCACTGCAGCAGATTCCGCAACACGGCCACTTCCGCCGCAATCCCCGTACGAATCGCAGGTTCCGCATCGGGCGCAAAAAACGGAGAGTGGTTCGAGGGTAGATTCTCTCCCGCAGCCTTGGCTGCGGCGTATTTTTCCGGATCAGCTCCGCCAAGGTCGAAGTAGAGCGACGGAATCCCCTGCGCAATGAAATACGAATAGTCTTCCGACGCCGTAATGGGTTCGTCGCTGACCACGTTGTCTTTTCCCAATGCCGATTCCAGCGGCCCTCGCAGGCGTTGCTCCAGCGCGGGATCGTTGTAGACCGAGTCCGTTCCTCCGGTGCGCTCGATCAAAGGCTCTTTCGGAGACCCCGCCGCCACAGCTTCCGCGTTCGTAATTCGCGTGATGGCTGCCAGAACCTGCTTGCGAACCTCAGCCTTGTAGCTTCGTACCGACAGCCCCAATTCGGCATGATCGGAAATAATGTTGTTCTTGGTCCCCGCCTGAACGTAGCCCACCGTGACCACAGCCATTTCGCCCGGCTTCACCTCGCGGGAAACAATGGTCTGCAACGACAGAATTATCTTCGCAGCCAGTACAACCGGATCGACCGTGGTGTGGGGCGCGGAGCCGTGCCCGCCCCTGCCGTAAATCGTAATGCGCAAAGAGTCGGCATTCGCGTCGTAGGTTCCCGCGACAATGCCAACCTTTCCTGCCGGAAAATCATTCGCAACGTGCAGCGCCACGCCAAATGCCGGTTTCGGAAAACGCGTGAAGAGTCCGTCCGCAATCATTTTCGGAGCGCCAGAGATGGTTTCCTCGGCAGGCTGTCCAATCAGCATAAGAGTTCCGTGCCAAGTGTCTTTCGTATGCGCCATGATCGCCGCCGTCGCCACCAGAGAGGCTATATGCACGTCGTGCCCGCAGGCATGCATCACGGAAACGTCGTGACCGGAATCGTCTTGCGCGTGAACCTTACTGGCGTAAGGCAGGCCAGTCTTTTCTTCCACCGGAAGCGCATCCAGCTCGGTGCGCAGCATAATCACCGGGCCAGCGCCGTTCTTCAGGAGGGCGACAATTCCAGTACCTCCCACATGTTCCGTAACCGCATAGCCGAGCCCTCGCAACTGTTTCGCCAACTTAGTCGCTGTCTGTGTTTCATGCGAAGAGAGTTCTGGATTCTGGTGTAAGTCGATGTAGAGCGTGTGCGCGTCGGAATAGACGGCGTCGACTTCTTTGGAGGCGGAGGGCATTGACGCAGACGGAGTTTGCGCCCAGGTGGAGGTGGTCAGGATCGCTAGGAAGAGGAAAACTGTTGGTTTCATGGTGCAGGGATGATAGCGGGGCGGGGTGTTGGCCTGCAACAAGGCATCCGCAGAAACCTGGCACGGAGATGCCGTTGACACCGAGGCGGATTTCTTCACTTCGGGAAGAACCAAAAAGCGGACAACGCCATATGCGAGCGCTAGCCAGCGTATCTTAACAGGTATGATTCGCGATCTGATATACCCGGAAGATGCGAGAAAGGAGCTAGCTTCTCTCTTGAGCGGGTTAGCTTACGACGCAGCTGTCGCTGTGGCAGGGCTTGCTCTTTCAAAGATTCCTCCGCCGCAGGGCTCGCCTGATTTTGCTGTTCCAATCAGATGCGGAGGACTCGAGGAGGACGCAGCTGTACGACGCGAGGCGCCCATCCTTTTTTCTCGGTTTTCTCTGATCTCGATGGTTAGCCGCTTTGAAATTCACGCGCATAATCTACTACTTCAGCGACGTGTCCTTGAGTTCTTGAGGGGCCCGGGAAGGAAAATGGACAGTCAAAACCTTTGGAGAATACTGACTCAGGTCCAACGGGAGAGCAGATTGGGACCGGTGAAAATGTGCAATGGGGTGGTAGTCACCCAAGCCTCTGCAGCTCTGAAGGAAAGAATGGAATGGCTCGACGGGTTGTACCGCGTTCGAAATTGCCTCGCCCATCGACTTGGCAGAGTCCAGATTATTGATGTCAAATCGTCAGGCGCCCCGCTCAACCAAACGAAGGACGATGACCGTCTGAGAGCGGTTTGGCTACGGCTTCGCGTTTCCGTGAACGGACAGGAAGTACAGCTTCCGTATTCCTCCACGAAGGATGCTAAGGCAGATGTTGACTTCGAACGCCACGTCCGTGAATGGAAGATCGGCGACCAGATTGACGTAGATCCGCTTGACTGCCAATCAATTGCCATTAGTTTCTCGTTGCTGGCCAACCAACTTCAGGCGGATTTTGAGCGTGAGATGAACGGATTGCTCGGGATCTCCGCACTATAAAGTCCCAGAATCGTTCAGACAAAGCCAGCATTGAATTTCAAATGCGTGCTGACCATCAGACACGAGGATTTTTTCGGAGCTCGCTGTATTCGACCTCGTGCTATTGTTGGCAGCAGAAGGTGAACGTTATGAAAGAACCAGGACTGGATGGCCGACATCGCGACAAGACTCCGCCAAAGGCTGGCGAGATTCAGCAAAAGCGCGGTGACACGCTCAACAAGAACCTTTCAAAACCTATTTCTCAATTTTCGCCGAACGCGAAACTGAGCACGATGAGAAAAGAAACAGGTAAGGTCAGCGAAGAAGCCGTACGTCGGGCCGCAAAAAAGCTTTGACTGTCCCGTAGATTAAGGTAAGCGAGCGCAGGGCCATTTCCTCGCGCACCAAAACGCTACGCCCTTGGTGTGGCCCATCGGAAGCCTTTTTGTTGACACATCCACCTCGCAGGTAGAGACTTAGAAATGTGAAAACCGCCTGATGGTTCGATGCCCACCAGGCGGCGCGAGTACTACCGCAGAAGCAGTGGCACAACGATGATTAGCCCGGCTTTTAACTAGTCAAGCCCGCGAGTACAAGCCGGTAATCGACTTGCACAGCAACGCGGAGCCAGGACTTGTGACGGTCCATGCTCATCACCTCCCATCATTGGGGATCGGCCCGGTTTCCAATCAACCGGGCCGTTCGTCTTTGCAGACGAAACTTGTTCCGCGCCGGTTGGTTTCGACTCTGATGGGAGACGTTCCTGAACCTACGCCCGCCGCAAGGCTTCGCGTAGACCTCGGAAGTTGACTCGCTTGGGGATTAGGTGTCCGAACCTACGTAAGCTCCGACGCCTCGGGCTTCCGCCTTGCTCCATGTCGGATGTGCAAGACTTCAACCTGCTTTTGCTTCTCCACAACGCGATAGATCACATGATAGATGTGAGGTTTGTGCCCGTAGAGCAGGTGTCTCAGCTTGCTTTTGGCGCGAATCACTGGACAGCGGTTGGGGTTCTCTTCCAGGCTGAGAACGCTCTTCTTGAGACCCCGATACCATGCCCAAGCCGCACCGGAATTCCCGGCGTTGATTTCCTGATACAGATTGGCCAAGTCGCGCTCGGCGCGAACTGTGATGTTAACGAGATAAGCCATGCGTTGCTTCGAATTCGTCGAAGAACTCTCTCGCCGACCAGACCTTTCCTTCCTTTACGTTCTCCAGCCCTTGGCGAATACCCTCGCTAGCTTCGGCGCGGGCGGCGATGTCAAGCAAACGTTGATAGGCCTCGGCGTCTTGCACGACAGCCGCTGCCTTCCCCTTGACCGTGAGCACGACGGGACGTTTACTCTTTCGGAGATGTTTCATGAAGTCCGACGAACGACGGCGAAAAGTCGTCAGCGACTGGATATCTTTGGTGATGTCAAGCATGGACCGCCCGCTCCTATAAAGCACCTAAAAAGGTGCTATAAGAATAGCACAGCAGCAAATAGGAGCATCTCACTGGGGATCGTAGATGCGCCAGTCCGCGCCTTTCCGGTAAACTCAAAGATTCCTATGCTTGATCTAGGCTTCGTACGAGACAACCTGCCCCTTTTGGAAGAGAAGCTGCGCCTCCGCGGCATGGACCCCGCTGAGGTCCTGAAAGACTTCCGCGAGATCGATACTCAGCGCCGTTCGGCCATCACTCAGATGGAGACTTTGAAAGCCGAGCGCAACCGCGCCACCGAGGAAATCGCTCACCTGAAGAAATCTGGGCAGGATGCTTCCGCGCAAGTGGAGCAAACGAAAGCTGGGCGCGAGAAATTGCAGGAACTCGAAAAGGCTGTCGAAGAACAGGACGGCCGCCTGCGTCAGCTTCTGACCGGCATTCCGAACTTGCCGCATGCCTCCGTGCCTGCCGGAAAGTCCGCCGACGACAACGTTGAAGTTCGTCGCTGGGGCACGCCTCCCACATTTGATTTCACCGCCAAGCCGCATTGGGAACTGGGCGAGCAGTTGGGCATACTGGATTTGGAACGAGCCACCAAGCTCACCGGCGCGCGTTTTGCCGTCTATTGGGATCTCGGCGCCAAGCTCGAACGCGCTCTCGCCAACTTCATGCTCGATCTGCATACCGGCGAGCACGGCTACACAGAAGTCCTGCCGCCCTATCTCGTGAATTCCGATTCCATGTATGGCACAGGCCAGCTACCGAAATTCGCTGCGGATCTGTTCAGAGTCCCGCACGGCGAAAAAGATTTGTGGCTGATTCCCACGGCCGAAGTTCCGGTCACGAATCTCTACCGCGATGAAGTGCTGGATATCTCACGCCTTCCAGTTAGCCTCACAGCCTACACGCCCTGTTTCCGCAGCGAAGCCGGGTCCTATGGCAAAGATGTGCGCGGCATCATCCGCCAGCACCAATTCCAGAAAGTGGAACTGGTCAAATTCGCGCACCCCGACCACTCTTACGAAGAGCTTGAAGCACTCACGCGCAACGCCGAAATGGTTCTGCAAAAACTCGGATTGCATTATCGCGTGATGGCCCTCTGCGCTGGCGACATGGGATTTTCTTCCGCCAAGACCTACGACATTGAAGTCTGGCTCCCCGGCCAACAAGTCTTCCGGGAGATTTCTTCCTGTTCCAACTTCGAATCATTCCAGGCTCGCCGCGCCAACATCCGCTTCAAGCCCGAAGGCAAGGGCAAGACGGAGTTCGTCCACACACTCAACGGCAGCGCTCTGGCGGTCGGACGTACCTGGCTCGCGGTCCTCGAAAACTATCAACAAGCCGACGGAACGGTTATGCTTCCAGAAGCGCTGCGCCCATATATGGGCACCGACCGCATCACGCCCAAGAAGTTTTAGCCCATGTCGATGCGGGCTCGCTCCGCTAAGGCTTCGAACGCAGCCGTTCAAAGCTACATCATTGCAAGCAAAGGGACGGCGGCATACACTTAGAATGCATTGAGAACGTTACGACTCTGCCCAGCGCTCCCGCGCAGCCAATGAATGTTTGGCGCACAACCCGAGGTTATATTTGGTGGACGTATGAGCGGGGCAGCCTGCACTACGACATCATGGTCACCTTCATACTTGTGTTTGTTTTTCTGTCTCCGTATGTGTTGAATTTTAATGACAAGCCTACCGAGCGCAACCCGCACGCTGTGGGCGTGACGGTAACTCCGGATGGTCAGGGTGGCTTGGTCTACCAGATCGCGTCTGCGGCCGTGCCAGGGGGCAAGGATGCGGATATACGGAGTGCTTTGCTTCGTGTGATTGAGCCCATTGCTGGCGAGGTGAGCATTACCAAATACGAGCCCGTCCGCGACGCCTCCGGACGCATCCAAAGCTACAGGGTCTGGGTCGAACGCTAGGCTGCTGAAAGTAGGTTGTCGACCTCAGGTCGCTGGACTAGAAAGCAATTAAAATCATGAACTTACGCATTCGTAGAGTTGTCCTTGCCTATATTTTGATCGCCCCTTTTTCGCTATCCCTTAGGGCCACAGCGCAGGCCGACAGCTCCGCTCTGGAGAAGGTTCTTACACAGATGGACTCTGCTGCGAGAGACTTTCGCTCGCTGGAAGCTAGTTTCGTCTGGGATCAGTACACCAAGGTGGTCGACGAGACGGACACGAGCAAGGGGAAGATCTACTTCAAGCGCGAAGGTGGCCAGATGACAATGGCGGCGGATTTTGCTGAGCCCTCGCCGAAGTATGTTGTTTTCAGCGACGGCGAAGTTAAGATGTTGAATCCAAAGATCGATCAGGTGACTTTGTATAAGGCTGGAAAGAATCGTGCGGAGGTTGAGAGTTTTCTGGTGCTGGGTTTTGGAGGTCGCGGGCACGATCTGACTAAGTCCTATGATGTTAAGTACTTAGGGCCGGAAGCAGTGGGCGGCATAGAAACGGCAAAACTCGAACTTTTACCGAAATCTGAAAAGATGCGCGGCAGGTTTTCGAAAATTATTCTGTGGATCGATCCAAAAGAAGGCATTTCCGTGCAACAGCAATTATTTCAGCCAGCGGGGGATTTTCGCTTGGCAAAGTACTCGGAAGTCCATTTGAATCAGAAGCTTCCAGAGGGAGTCTTCAAACTGAAGACGACCGCGAAGACGACATACGTGTCGCCGCAGGGTTGAGGATCTCGCGACCCGCACGGCGCAGGTGGACAACATCAGGTGGTGGTACCAGGTAACTATAATGACAATGTACTTCTTCCTGAAAAATTAATGGGGTGCGATTTGGGGGAAGGGCGCTATACTCCTGTTTCGGTGCCGGATTTTCACAGCGTCCCTCAGGGCTAAAGCCCGCAGGATGTTGGCGTGGGATGGCACGACAGAAGTCGTGCCATCCCTGTGGAGCGTTTTTTTGGACGAACGTTTGGTGAGACGAGCGTTTGGTTTTTGTGGAACGGACGCACTGGCGGAAGAAGGCTGGGCGGGATTAATTTCTCAGTAGGTTCAATATGGCGAAAGTCTTTACCATCCCAGTTGTACCGCTCGCCCTCCGTCGCCGCCGCGTGGCGGTTGGTGACACACGCTACGTGGAAGGGCAGCGCATGATTGTGGAAGCGATGAAGTATCTGGCGCAATCCGACCCGGTGGCGAACCGTCCTGCTGTGGAATTTCTCTCCGAACATTTTCGCACGCGCTTTCGCATGAGCGACTCGCCGCTGGCTTAGAGCATGTGTAATTTTGTAATGTGTAATTTGGTAATTTGAGAGCCAGCCCCCTCAGCGGTCTTTTAGGCTTTGTTTCGAAAACCGCAATTTCTTGTCGTGTTTCATAAACAAAACTTATTGCGTCGAGAGTTTCGTCGCGTCCTTTGTCCTCGTGCTGGTGTGCGGTGAGAATGGCTTTCGGCGGAACCGTAGCATCCGATGTAGGAGATCCTTCCCCTTCGCAAAAAACGCTCAGGGTCAGGATGACAAGCTTTATTGGTTGGAGATTGTAGTGGGTGGAATCATCCCATACACCCGCCCGTTGTGACGTGCCCCCCGGAAACCGCGCACGAGTGAGTATGATTTCAGATTGCGGAAAGGGGAAAGGGCATGTCGAGAAGCAAGCACACGGAAGCGCAGATGATCGGGGCGCTGAAGCAGTTGGAGGCGGGGCGGAAAGCGGAAGACGTGGCGCGGGAAGTGGGAGTGTCGAAGCACACGATTTACGCCTGGAAAGCGAAGTACGGCGGGATGGACGTGAGCGAGGCGCAGGAAGCCAAGCAATTGCGGGATGAGAACACGAAGCTGAAGAAGCTGGTGGTGGACCTGAGTCTGGACAAAGAGATGCTGAAAGCGGTGATCGCAAAAAACGGATGGAGCTCGTA
>JANXUC010000089.1 GCA_025352065.1 Acidobacteriaceae bacterium
ACCCACCCACGAGGGTTTCCAACGACTCGCCAAAAAGGGATTCGACGTTATCGTTGACACTGGCCGATCAAAGCCCGACGAGCAACAGGTTCGGCACTTAGGAATGCGCTACGTCTCCATTCCCTGGCACTGTCCCTTTCCGAAGGACGGTGCGTTCGCGCGCTTCCTGAAGCTGATCAAGGACAATCCGAACAAGAAGATTTTTGTGCATTGCCGCCTGGGCACCGACCGGACTGGAATGATGATCGCCGCCTATCGCATGAGCGTCCAGCATTGGACCGCGGAACAAGCCATGGAGGAAATGCACTCTTTCGGCTACAGCGCCGTGCATCACATGCTGTGTCCGGGACTGGTGGGATACGAGAAAAGCTTCCCAGAACGCTGGAAGAAGAACCCCGCGTTTCGGGCGGTGCGGTAAGAGAAGAAATGCGGGAAGGGCTCGACTTCAGTCGTGCCATCCACTACAAACTAACTCTGGGATTTAGCCCCTGAGGGAATTCCGAGCGTAAGCCGCTAGGAAATTTCAGACTCACACAGAAACAGTCATCCAGACCTTGGGAGTCTTGATCAGAAGCGGGTCGGAGACCCCTGCATTTTCGCTATTCTCCACAGCCTCGGCATACGTTGCGCCAACCGCGACAATCCTGCTCTCATCCTCAGACAGAGCAATCCATGAGTCTAAGGGAGCGGAACGCAGAAGCTGGAGGCGAGGATCACGGCTGGTCATCGGCATTTGATCCCCAATGCTACGCCGAGGCTCAGCGTGGGCAAGGCTACTTTTGGGTGTGGGTCATATACCTTTCGTTTGAACCCCTTCCCGTTCATTCTTAAAACTGTCATTCTGACGCTCGGTGCCCCAGGTTCGCGTTCGTTTTTTGAACGCTAACCTGGGCGGCTGTACACACGAAGAATCAGTCTCGGCACAACGGTCTTCTGCAACTGGTCTTTGTGTATCTCGACGGTTGAATTCCCCTTCGTCGAAACCTCTTGTCGATCGTGTCCGCGAGTGTTCCTCAACCCAGGTTAGCGTTCCAAAAACGAACGCGAACCTGGGGCACCGTGCTACTGTTCTCTCACTTGGCATATCCCTGGATCATCAATACTGACAATACTTAAAGCCAATAATGATGAAGATGCCCAGGTATTGTCCATATAGACGTCAACCGCAGCTGGAGAAATGCGTTTGGAATTGGAAGTCAACAGCATTGGACTTCCGGACGCCGTGGCAATACTTATTTGGAAAATCTCAAAGGGCCTCTCACACTCCAACCTAACCCGTACGGGCTGAATAATTTTGTTGGTTTCAGCTAAAACAATTGACAGACTCCTATCAGAAGGTTGACTAGTTGAGCCGCTTGACCACTTTGCACTAAGCATTCTGAACATTCTGGTAATGATTCTTACTCTCTCTGGAGAATTTTTGAGTCCCAGCGCAAGAATGCATTTATTGAATACATCTTGCTGGCCGTCGTTCCTGCTTTGCTGATACACAAGGTTGCTTGTGCAGCTATCTGCCAACGTCTTCTCGACTGCCATTCCCTTGTCGCACCTGTTATAGCTCGAATAACATTCGGCTTTTTGGCTGATCAGTTCCTCTGAATTGTGGTTCTCATCTCGCCATGCGGCGAACACAGACCACAGCAGACCCACAGCCAAAATCAACAGAAACGCCTTCTTTGGAATCTTCCATTCCCAAACTTTCTCCACGATCTCAAGACCGAAAGCGAGAACTCCTCCGCTAACCCAGCCATGCCAATGTTCAAGGACCGCGGCCACCCACCCAGAAAAGCTGTGCAGATATCCCATGGCCGGAATTGTACCCGAGCTGCTATACTTTCGCCAATCCTTCGCCAAGAGATTTTGAAATGGCTGAACCCTCCACCCCGCTCCGCACCATCTTCCACGTCGACATGGATGCCTTCTTCGTCTCCGTCGAGGAACTCTACGACCCATCCCTGAAAGGCAAACCCGTAGTCGTGGGCGGTCAGCGCGATGAGCGCGGCGTGGTTTCGGCGGCTTCGTATGCGGCGCGGAAGTTTGGCGTGCATTCGGCGATGCCGCTGCGGACCGCGGCCAAGCTGTGTCCGCAGGCTATCTTTGTCAACGGACACATGGACCGCTACCGGGACTATTCGCAGAAGGCTCATGCCGTGCTGCGCAACTTCTCGCCGTTGGTGGAGATGGCTTCCATCGACGAGGCCTATCTCGACTTAACCGGGACCGAGCGCCTGCACGGGCCGCCGCTAAAAGCCGCGCATGCCCTCCACGCTGCCATGAAAGACCAAACGCAACTGAACTGTTCCGTAGGAATTGGAACCTCGCGACTGGTCGCGAAAGTCGCTTCGGCGCAAGCCAAGCCGAACGGCGTACTGTGGGTTGTTCCTGGAATGGAAGCTTCCCTGCTGGCCCCGCTGAAGGTGGGCGCGATCCCCGGCGTCGGCAAAGTAATGGAGAAAAATCTTCACGCGTTGGGCATCGAATGCGTGGGGGATCTGGCGAAATTGGACGAACGTTTTCTCGAAGAGCGATTTGGGAAATGGGGATTGGCGCTGGCCGGAAAATCTCGCGGCGAAGACGCCGGCGGATGGTTCGATACCAGCGTCGGCGAAGAAACCGATCCCAAATCGATCAGCCACGAACACACTTACAACGAAGACACTGCGAATTCAGAACAGCTCGAAGCGACGCTGATGAAGCTGTCGGAAATGGTGTGTCGTCGTTTGCGCGAACATCACCTGTACGCACGAACTGTACAGCTCAAACTGCGCGATGAGAAGTTCAACACCATCACCCGCGCCCACACGCTAGCGGCGCCAACGCAAATCGACGCCGAAATCTACGAAGCCATCCGCACGCTCTTTCGTAAGAACTGGAAGCCCGGCACGAAAGTCCGTCTGCTCGGCGTACAAACATCATCTTTCGAAGAAGGCGAAGGCCAAATGAACCTGCTCGATAACACAAAGCACGATAAGTGGAAGCAGGCGCTTTCGACCGCCGATAAACTGCGTGACAAATTCGGAGAGGGAGCGGTAGGCATGGCGTCGGGCTTGAAAAGCGGCTTCCGCGAAAAGACGCAGGAGAATCCGGCGGAGAGGAAGAAGTAAGTCGATGTAGGTGGGCGCTCCGCAAATCTACTTCGCCAGCAGACGAACCGCGCGCGATCGCGTCACATTCAAGATCGCTTTATCGTCCGCGATCTCCTGCAGCATCGGCGCAACCGCCTGAATCTCATCCACGCTATCGCTCTTGGCCATCTCTTCCATCCGCTTGAGTTCTTCTTCCAGCGCCAGCCGCTGGTAGCGGTGGAAATATTGCAGCCGTCGCGCAAACTCCAGCGTCGCGGAAATGTTCTGAAAAATCTTTGTCAGTTGCTGCACCGCGGAATTGGTTGAGTAGTTGTACGCCGTTTCGTGCTGAATCTGGCCATCCTGATACGCCAGCACCTTCTTACCCGTATTCGCCAGATGGCCTTTCTTATAATCGACATCGCTTTCGAAATATTTGGCTTGGGCCGCCAGTTCGAAAATGCGCGCGCGGTTCTCTTCCGACATGGTGAAGTCGTAAGAGAACGGATCGCCGTCAGCCTCGGGCGTGAGCTTGCCCATGGATTCGTAGCTGGCCTTGCCATCCTGCGTGACCCGCAGCGAGTAGTGCTCCGGTACCGAAATGGGAAAGTCCAGGGTGAACGTGACGGTGGGAATTGTAGGGACAACAATCGAGGAACTGTTCTGATTCTGTGCCGAACTACCGGCACTAACCAGCAAAATCAACGCTAAGAGAATCGTCTGGGCAGAAGTGCGGCGAAATGGCATATCCCGCTTCAGCGGCCCGCAGGGTCCGCCTGCTGCCGTCGGTGGGAGGCCGACGTGTGCAGGTGACAGATTGCGATGGCGAGCGCGTCAGCGGCATCTGGGGACTCTGGCGGGGCATCCAGGTTCAGGAGCAGGGTTATCATGTGCTGGACTTGCTGCTTCTCGGCTCGGCCGTAGCCCACCACCGCCGACTTGATCGAGAGTGGCGAATATTCGGCAACCGTAAGCCCGGCGCTGGAGGCCGCCAGCATGGCTACTCCGCGAACGTGCCCTAGTTTTAGTGCAGACTTCACGTTCACCGCGTAGAAGATATCTTCGATCGCTACCTCTTCAGGCCGTTCTTTTTCAATGACTTGCTGAAGACCGTTAAATATCTTGTTGAGCTTATCAGCCATCGCGAGTCCGGACTTGGCGTGGATGGCTCCTACGGCGATGCATCGCAGCTTGCCTGCGGTGTCAAGTTCGACGACTCCGTAGCCGGTGTGTTGAGAGCCGCAATCGATTCCGAGGACGCGCACGAGAGCAGTTTAGCATCGGCAGCGGCGGATTTGAGGTAGTGGCGGGGATTCCTGCTTGACAGAGCATCTCAGCCAGAGCTGCGAGGGCAAGATGCCCTCGCGGCTGCCGCGCTACAAATGCTAGTTTTGATTCAACAGTTCGGCCCGATCAACCCGTTCGCCCTTGAGGATAACCGTCGAGATGCGCTCGGTCACGCTGATGTCTTCCAGCGGGTTGCCATCGACGATGATCAGATCAGCATCGTTGCCGACACGGATGCTGCCGATGTGGTTGTCGGCTTTGAGCAGGCGCGCGGCGTTGTAGGTCGCGGCTTGCAACGCGACCGCCGGAGGAATGCCAGCCTTTACCCAAAGCGCCATTTCGTGCTGCACGGTGGGTCCGTGAATCACCATAGTGTTTCCTGCGTCACTGCCAGTCACGAGCGTGACACCGTGAGCGTAAGCACGCTTCAGGTTGTCGGTAGCAATGGACAGGTTCCCCGCGAATGCACCGAAGATGCCACGCGTTTCTTCCATATCTTTGGAGGTCAG
>JANXUC010000109.1 GCA_025352065.1 Acidobacteriaceae bacterium
CCGCCGTAGCTTGCACCCATGACGATCAGCTTCTTCGGATCGACATAGCCCGTCTTCTGAATCCAATCCGCCGCCGCCAGCGTGTCCTGCAGGTCGCCACCGCCCATATCTTTGAAGTTTGCTTCTTGGAATTCTTTGCCATACCCAGTCGATCCGCGATAGTTCGGCGCGATCACGAGATACCCTTGATTCACCATGTATTGCACGAACCGATTGAACGAATTCACCGTCTGCGAAGTCGGGCCGCCATGTACGTATACGATGGCCGGATTCTTTGCGTCGCGGGGCGTATTGAACGGCACATACACAAATGCAGAAATCTGCCACTTGCCATCGCGACTCGGATAGCGCACCAGTTGCGGCTCAATCAAGTCGTCGCTCTGCATGCCTGCTACCAGCGAATGCGTCACCTGCTGCGACTTTCCGGAAGCGGTGCTGTAAATCCACAAATCATTCGGTGCATTCGGACCGTTGTGGTAATAAAGCATCCGCGCGCCGTCGTTCGTGAACGCCGATTGCGCGCCTCCCATAGAATTTACGCCTTTCGGCAAAGGGAGCGAACGCGTCTTCCCAGTCGCAAGATCGTGAAAGAAAATATCGGAATTGCCGTCGACATTCGCCACCCACGTAACCGACTTCCCATCGGGAGTAAACTGGCCAGCGTCAATCTCCCACGTATCTTTCGTGAGCCACGTGATCTTCTGCGACGCAATCTCCAGCAAGCCAGCGTTCTGATATCCGTTTGCCGCATCGGATGCAATGAGCAAGTGCTTGTCGTCGGGCGAAAATGCCGTTGCGGAGTAGTGCTGCTCGCCTGTATGGTCGCTTAGCTTTACTGATTTCCCAGTCTCCACATCCGCCACAAAGATGTTCGAATCTTTACCCGCCGCGTGATGCTGCGAGTACGCAATCGACTTCCCGTCGTGCGACCAAATAATCCCGAAGTTACTCAGCTCCGGCGGCGTGTTCATTGTGAGATGAGTCGCCTTGCGGTAAGTCATGTCAAAGATGTCGATTTCCCAGGTGGAAGACGTTTGGGGTTTCACTTCATAGGCCAGCTTCTTGCCGTCGGGCGACCAATGCGGAGCGATCTCCGCAATCTCCCGAGTTTTCGTCAGATTGACGGTCTCTCCACTGGCCGCGTTCACCATGAAGATGTCCCACTGCTCGTCGCCGTCGTAGTCCGACATGTAAGCGATCCACTTGCCATCCGGAGACCACGTCGGCGAGGTTTGCCGCTGCTCGCTGACAGTAAGCTGCACCGGCCATCCGCCTTCGGAAGGCACAGTCCAAAGATTGTTACGCCCGCTGATGTTGGAAATAAATGCAATCGCTTTTTCGTCGGGCGACCACGAGCTTCCGCCAATCGTGCGCGTCATATACAGCTTTTCAATCGAGAGCTTGCCGACATTCAGATTTGATTTCCCAGCAATCAGTTTGGGATCAGTAACGTACTGGGGTAGGGGGAGTGTTTGCGAGGAAGAAAAAGAACTCATAAGGATCACCGTAACAAACAGGGATGGGATGGTTGCTCGCATGATTGCCTCTTGCCAAGGTTGAATGAAACAGCAGTGTAACGTAGGGGAGCGCGCTTACAACTTCGCGTCCTCATGCATTTCGACAGTCGACCAAGTCTTATCGCCAGCGTGACAAATATTTTCTAGCGGGCACTCCGCGCATTTTGGATTCCGCGCCACACACAAACTCCGTCCGTGCCAGATAATTTGATGGGAGAACAAAATCCATTTCTCTTGCGGAATGACTGTCATCAGGTTTTGCTCGATCTTTACGGGTTCGTCGTTGGTGGTGAATTCCAGCCGCCGCGAGATGCGATGAACATGCGTATCGACAACGACACCGACACCCTTGCCGAACCAGCTTCCCAGAACCACGTTTGCCGTCTTTCGCGCCACGCCGGGCAGAGTGAGCAGCTTGTCCATTTCGTCCGGGACAAGGCCGCCAAAATCCTGAATCAGCTTCCGCGCCGCACCCACAACTGACTTTGCCTTGTTCCGAAAGAATCCCGTTGACCGAATCTCCGGCTCGAGTTCTTCCGGCTCAATTGCGGCAAGGGCTTGCGGCGTCGGATACTTCGCAAACAACCCCGGAGTCACCATGTTTACCCGCACGTCGGTACATTGAGCGGAAAGAATCGTTGCCACAACCAGCTCCCACGCGCTCTTATGATGCAGTGCGCAGGTAACGTTCGGATAGAGCGTGTTTAGCCGCGCCAGGATTTCACCAACTCTCTTCGGCGCCAAGGGGTTGTAGCCTTTGGTCGCGGAGAACGGCGGTTTCGGAGCAGAAATCGCGGTCGCCTTCGCTTTCGTGGATTTCTTGGATGCGGTAGCCTTGGCCCCTGCGTCCGGCTTCTTTGCAGCCAGCGCCAATATCTTTGTGCCGCGCACGCCTGCCTGCTTGCCACTCTTGGATGGTTGCCTTGTGCTCTTACCGCGCGCCATGTTCTTTCCTCAATCGTTCGGGTAGCTCTTGTAGCGAGACTGCCATCCTAACAAAGCTCATCCGTGCCTGCCTCGTCATTGACGGTGCCTCGGGTCGCGCCGTACTCTTGGAGAAACTATGGCAGTCAAAACTTTACGTCTCGGACAGGTCTGGCGCAAAGATGAGGATGGGCAGAACTATCTCATCACGCGCGTCTACAACGAAGTTTTCTCTCAGTTCGCCATTCTGCGTGTCGCCGAACTCAGCGCCCCCGACTCACCCACGGTCAAGGTGAAAGTGGTCAAAGACGGCGACGGCTGCGCGCTCCCCGGATATACTTTTACGCAGAACGAATAGCGTTCGCAGGCGTATCCCAATTCACGTTGCCCATTCATGACTGAAAAAATACTCGCTGTCCTCTTCGTGTTCATCAGTTCTGTCATTGCCACCACAAGTTATGCGGGAATCGCGCTGCTCATGGCCATCGAATCGGCCTGCATCCCGCTGCCCTCCGAGCTGATTATGCCGTTCGCAGGGTATCTCGTTTTCCAGGGCAAGCTGAGTCTCTTCTGGGCCGCAACCGCTGGCGCGCTAGGCTGCAACCTCGGCTCGCTGCTTGCCTACGAAATTGGCTGTTATGGCGGACGTCCGCTGGTCGAGAAATTCGGTGCGTATATTCTCATGGGCCGTCGCGAACTCGACTGGGCCGACAAATTCTTTCTGCGTTGGGGCCAAGCCGCAGTCTTTATCGGGCGACTGCTGCCCGTCATTCGCACCTTCATCGCACTACCAGCCGGAATCGCGCGCATGCCGCGCGGAAAATTCCACTTCTACACATTTCTGGGATCGTGGCCGTGGTGTTTCGGCCTGGGCTACTTGGGCATGAAGCTTGGAGAGAATTGGCGCAACCTCAGCCAATACTTCCACCGTTTCGATGCTGTGATTGGCGTCCTGCTCCTCGCAGGCCTCGCCTACTTCATCTATTCACACTGGCAACACCGCATTCGTAGAGCTGGCTAGCCAGTTGGCAGAGATTGCCGAGTTGTAAATCCAAAAAACGTGTATGATATTGATCGTTAGAATATCAATTTTCTAGAGGATAAACGATGCATTCTCCCGGCCGGACCCTGCGGAATAGCCTGTTCTTTCTCGTTCTCACTGTCGCATGTGCCGCTCTGCCTCAATTGTGGGCTCAGGCGAGTCCCAAGGCTTGGAGCAACCAGAGCCTTTCGCCCGACGAACGCGCTGCTCTGGTGCTGAAGCAGATGACGCTGGACGAGAAGATCTCGCTGTTGCACGGCACAGGTATGGTGGGATTGAGCCCGATGAGCCCGCTAGCTGTTCATTCGAACGGTGGAGCTGGTTACGTGGTTGGCGTCCCGCGGTTGGGGATTCCAGACATTCAGATGTCCGACGCAGCCTACGGTGTTCGCGTCAGCGGAGACAATGGCCGCTATTCAACAGCCTTGCCGGCGAACATTGCTGGCGCGGCCAGCTGGGATTCTGAAGCTGCCTACGCCTACGGGGCGCTCATTGGTCGCGAGTTGCGCGCGCAAGGTTACAACATGACGTTGGGCGGCGGCGTGAACATTGCCCGTGAACTCCGCAACGGTCGTAACTTCGAATATATGGGAGAAGACCCCATCCTTGCTGGCACCATGGTCGGCCAACTGATGAAGGGGGAGCAGGCCCAACACGTCATCGGAGACATTAAGCACTACGCCCTCAACGATCAGGAGAGCGGTCGCAACGCCGTCAATGTGCATATTGACAAACGTTCCATGCGCGAAACGGATCTGCTGGCTTTCGAAATCGGACTGCGCGACTCGCACGCCGCCGCTGTCATGTGCTCTTACAACCGCATCAACGGCGACTATGCGTGCGAAAACAAGTACTTGCTCAACGATCTCCTCAAAAAAGATTGGCACTTCCCGGGTTTCGTTCTCTCCGACTGGCAAGGGACGCATTCAACGGTGAAAGCTTCCGCCGCCGGAATGGATCATGAACAGCCAGGAGAAATCTTTTACGGCGAGGCCATGAAGAAAGCCGTCCAATCGCACAAAGTCCCTGAATCTGAACTCAACGATCACGTCCAGCGCATCCTGCGTTCCATGTTCGCTTCCGGCGTAGTCGATGATCCGCCACAGAAGGGCGTGGTGGATGTTGAGGAGAACCTTGAGATTTCGCAGAAAATTGCGGAGCAGACCATTGTGCTGCTGAAAAACGACCACGGAATCCTCCCTCTGGACGCCTCAAAACTTCATTCCATCGCGATCATTGGCGCGCATTCTGATGTTGGAATGATTTCTGGCGGCGGTTCAGCGCAAGTAGATCCCGCAGGCGGTAACGCAATTATGCCTCCCGGCAAGGGCGCAACCCACTGGGCGGAAGAAATTTGGTTTCGCACATCGCCGCTGAAGGCCATTAGCGCAAAGGCTCCCAATGTAAAGGTGCGCTACGATGCCGGCACGGACCCATCCATCGCTGCCGCCTTGGCCAAGAATTCCGATGTAGCGATCGTCTTCGCCTACGTTTGGGAAAGTGAAGGCATGGACCTCGAAAGTCTCTCTCTCACTGGAAAACAAGACGACCTGATCGCCAAAGTGGCCGCTTCAAACCCACACACCATCGTTGTCGTGGAAACTGGAAGTGCCGTGACCATGCCGTGGGCCGATCAAGTGCAAGGCATTTTCGAAGCCTGGTACGCGGGCAGTCGCGGTGCGCAAGCCTTGGCAAACCTGATTTTCGGAGACGCCAATCCCAGCGCCAAGCTGCCCATCACCTTCCCCAAGAGTGACGCCGACCTGCCGCACGCCAACATCGTGAAGCCGCCAGTTACATCCACCACTAAAGATGGCGATACCGACGCTTGGAAGAAGATTGCCGCCGGTCTACCCCCGTTTGAAACCACCTACGACGAAGGTCTGAAGGTCGGCTACAAGTGGTACGACGCGGAAGGAAAGCAGCCTCTATTCCCGTTTGGATACGGTCTTTCCTACACCACCTATGCCTATTCCGGCCTCAAGGTTACGCCCGGAGGCAAGGTCAGCGTCAGCTTCACCGTGACGAATAGCGGCCAGCGCGCCGGAGCGGAAGTCGCACAGGTCTATGCCGCACTTCCAGCCAGCGCAGGGGAGCCGCCGAAACGTCTTGTAGGCTGGAGCAAAGTTAAGCTCAATGCTGGCGAGATCAAAGAGGTGACCGTCGATATCGATCCCCTCTATCTCTCCATCTTCAACGCCGAAAAAGATGCCTGGCAAAAGGTTTCCGGCGACTACACCTTCATGGTCGGAGCGTCGTCCCGAGATCTGCCCCTGAAAAAAACGGTAAACTTGCAGTAACCTTGTGAGCAGGCTAGTGTGGCAGTGGAGCTTGCTCCGCTGAAGTTTTGCCCGTGTAGGGCGAGCATTCTTGCTCGCCGCTTTTGACTTCGCTGATGTATGCTCGCCCTATCAACGACGGAGGAATTTATGAAGCGGATATTTCTCGCGCTCCTGTTAACTATCGCTTCTCTCACTACTCTTCACGCGCAATCCGCCTCCGACCAGCCTTTCACCGTCGAGTATTACTACAGGGCCAAATGGGGCTCCGCTGACGAATTCCTCCGCCTCTTCAAAAAGAATCACTACCCGCTCCTCAAGAAGCAGGTAGAGATGGGACGCATGCTAAAAGTTTGGATGGATATGCCGCGTTACCACTCCACCGAAGACGGTCGCTGGGACTATCGTGTCACGATCGTCTTCAAGAACTCCTCCTCCGCCAACGACCCATTCGACGAAGAGGGAATCAAGCACCAGCTTTATCCGGATCAGGAAACCTATCAGAAGGAAGAGCAACGTCGGTTCGAGATTCTGATCTCGCACTGGGATGTACCGATCAAGAGCGTAGATCTGAGTGCGAAATAGAACCGCGAAATAGAACATGGATCGGCGAACGCGTTTCCATTCGCTGAAGATTCAACCGCGTTGACCTCACACATTCGACGTTTCACCTAACCTGCGTTTGCAATTCCTCTCGCCGATGCGAGAAGATATCGGTTTGCTTAAATCTCACTGGCCCAACTAGATCGCGGTCCAATAAGGAATTCCCCTAAATGCCGACACGTTCGAAGTCCACTCGCACCATCACGAAAAAATCTCAGGCAGCGCTGGCAGAAGTCATCCAGTCAGCAGGGCACTCCGGCGACGCCGGAACCATGCAGCCTGCCAAGGGCAAACTCGGCGTCATGATTGTTGGTATGGGTGCCGTAGCCACCACGTTCGTGGCGGGCGTTGAGGCCATCCGCAAAGGTCTTTCCGCCCCTATCGGCTCGCTCACGCAAATGGGCACCATACGTCTCGGCAAACGCACAGATAAGCGTTCGCCCAGAATCAAGGACTTCGTACCCCTCGCGGAACTCAACGACCTCGTCTTCACCGGCTGGGATATTTTTGAAGACGACATGTACACCGCTGCCAGCAAGGCCGGCGTCCTAGACCAGAACCTGCTCGACAAGATCAAGCCGTTCCTGTCGAAGATTAAGCCGCAAAAGGCTGTTTTTGACCAAAACTACGTCAAGAGACTCGATGGCCCCAATGTCAAAAAGGGCAAGAACAAGATGGATCTCGCCGAACAGCTGCGCGAGGACATTCGCAATTTCAAGAAGAAGTCGGGCGCAAGTCGTTTAGTTACTATCTGGTGCGGATCAACCGAAATCTTCCTCAAACCAAGCAAAGTACACCAAACCTTGGAATCCTTTGAAAAGGGTCTCCGAGATAACGACAAAAACATAGCGCCCTCAATGATTTACGCCTACGCATCGCTCATGGAAGGCGTGCCGTTCGCCAACGGCGCCCCGAACCTCACGGTCGACCTCCCGGTGATGCACTACCTCTCCAAGAAGAACAACGCGCCCATCTGCGGCAAGGACTTCAAGACTGGCCAGACCCTGATGAAGACCATCCTCGCCCCGGGCTTTAAAGCCCGCCTCCTTGGCGTGAAGGGCTGGTACTCGACCAATATCCTCGGCAACCGTGACGGCGAGGTCCTGGACGATCCTGGGTCGTTTAAGACCAAGGAAGAGTCCAAGCTCAGCGTTTTGGAGCATATTCTGCAGCCGGACCTTTATCCTGAGCTCTATGGTGACATTTACCACAAAGTTACCATTAACTATTACCCTCCTCGTGGTGATAATAAAGAAGGTTGGGACAACATCGACATCTTCGGATGGCTCGGTTATCCCATGCAAATCAAAGTCGATTTCCTCTGCCGCGACTCCATTCTGGCCGCCCCGATCGTCCTCGACCTCATTCTTTTCCTAGACTTAGCCAAGCGCTGCTCCGAACTGCAAGGTCTGGGCGTCCAGGAGTGGCTCAGCTTCTACCTCAAGTCGCCCATGACGGCTCCCGGGCTCTATCCGGAGCACGATCTGTTTATACAGCTCATGAAGCTAAAGAACACTCTGCGCCACCTGCGCGGCGAAGAACTGATCACCCATTTAGGGCTGGAATACTACGACTGAGCGTTCGAACCGTCGAGAAGGGGACGCGCGCCGCGTCCCCAGCTTGAGGACTGGGAAGCCCTGAAGTGATCCTTCTCGATACTCATGTGGCGGTTTGGTTAGTTTTGGATTCAAAACGCCTCTCTGGACCTGCCGCCTCCGCGATCCGTGGGTCTCGCCTGAACGGGGCTTTGGCTTATCTTCAATCAGCCTATGGGAAATGGCGCTGTTGTTTCAAAGCGGCCGCGTCCGCGCACCAGGAACCGTGGAATGCGCAGTCCGAAGTGTACTGGAGGCGGGGTTCAATATTCTGCCCATTACGCCCGAGATCGCGGCGCTGAGCGCCCAGTTCTCTTCAGACTATCCTAGGGATCCTGCGGATCGCTTGATTGGCGCGACCGCGCGAGCGGAAGGGCTGACGATAGTTACCAAGGACGAGAGAATCCAGCGTTGTCCCCTGCTAAAAACCATCTGGTTACGCATTCCCAATATCTAGACGGGTTCGATGCCCAGATAACCCGAGTCCCACTTTTTGCGTCCAACCAGCAGCATAACTTCCAGAGATAGCTCCGCGCAGCATCGGCGTATAATCTCATCGAAGAGTCACGGCATGGTTTGCCAACATGGTTTGCCAACAAGAGTTCTGGAAAGATCGGGGTGCACTATGAAGGTACGCATTACCGTCGCAACGCTGGTTTTCGGTTTGGGCCTGTTTACAGTGCCTTTTGTTCTGGCGCAAGATAGCGTCCCTCCCGCGGATGTAAAGCCAGCAGATTCGATGCCAGCGAGCCCCAAAGCTAGCGACTCGAAGACCAGTGACTCGAAAGCGGTCTCTGGCAAGGCTGCCGACACCACTCCAACCCAAACTGAGGCTATTCCGGATGCCGTTCCCATGAAGGACAGCGTGGACGTGAAGACTGGTAGCCGGGACGACGTCGAAGCGATCGGCAACCGAGAAATTGGCAAACGGGGCTTTGGAAACTGGTACTCGCTGGAAGGCGAAATCGGTATTGGTAAGCAGTTGGCCCAGCAGGTTGAGGCGACGGCCAAGCTGGTGCAGGATCCCGTCATCAACGAATATGTGAACCGGATTGGGCAAAATCTGGTGCGCAACTCCGACGCCAAGGTGCCGTTTACCATCAAGGTCGTCGACTCCGATGAAGTGAATGCTTTCGCGCTCCCCGGCGGCTTTTTCTACGTAAATTCGGGCCTCATTCTTGCTGCGGACGAAGAAGCAGAGCTGGCAGGGGTAATGGCACACGAAATTGCCCACGTGGCCGCACACCATGGCGCGCGCCAACAGACTCGCGGAAACTGGCTGAATATTGGAAGTATCCCCCTAATCTTTGTGGGTGGCGGTCTCGGCTATGGCCTGCAATCGCTAGCTTCGCTGGCTCTGCCGCTCACTTATGTCAGTTTTTCTCGCGCCTTTGAAGCTGAAGCGGACTATCTGGGCGTTCAGTACATGTATAAGACAGGGTACGATCCGCAAGCTTTTGTGACCATGTTTGAGAAGCTGCAAGCCAAGGAGAAGAAAAAGCCGGGTACGCTTTCCCGCGCCTTTTCCACGCACCCTCAGACACCGGATCGCATTGGGAAGTCGCAGGAAGAAATCGCAAAAATCCTGCCTGCCCGCGCCCAGTACACAGTCACCACATCTGAATTCGATGATGTGAAAGCACGCTTGGCGGCTCTAGAGAATCGCCGTAAGGTCACGGACGACAAGGACACCAACAAGCCAACGTTGCGTCGCGCGTCCACCGACAAGAGCAAGGACAAAGGCAGCAAGCCGGAAGATGATCGTCCAACCCTGAAGCGCCGCGACGATAAGAGCTAGAAAAGGTGTAGCAATATCCGATAGCGGCGGAGCGCTTGCTCCGCCGCTTTTTCTGTCCGCCGCACTACGGTTTCGAATGTGAAACCTGTACCCCTAGATTCCCCAACTCCTCGATCACTTGCCTTGCGTTCTGTACTTGGATCGTGTGCATACCCAGATGCTGAACGCCTTCCAGATTCAACGCGCGGTCGTCCAGGAAGCAGCACTCTTCGGGCTTGCGCTGGGAGATTTCTAAAGCCAGACGGTAAATATCCTTTTCCGGTTTCCGCAGTCCCACAAAGCAGGAGCTCACGAAGAACTGGAAAACCTCACGCAGGCGGTAGGTCTCGATGCGATAGAGATTCAGATCCCTCGATTCATTGTTGATGGTGGCCATCTGATATTTCCCGGAAGCCGCGAGTTGCCGCGCCAAATCCAGCGTTTCAGATAACGGCTGCGACAGGGAATACATGTACATCTTCATAGCGTCGCGGGTGAAGGAGCGCGCGCGGTAAAACACCGTGCGGTCGAGATACTCGTCGAGAGAAATCTTGCCCCGTTCGAAGGAGGACACCACCATTTCGTGACGGTCCTGAAACTCGATCGGATCAAGCTGAAACTTTGCCATGGCCAGGTCGCGCTGCGTGCGGTCCCAGGCGTTGGTGAGGAGAACTCCACCGATATCCCAGAATAGAGTACGAATCATGTGGGGCGCGTCTCCGAAGAAAGATTGCCGCAAAGCGGTGATCGCACGATTCTAGCAGGCAGGCTCCGTTTCCTCATGCGAGGGTTGTTCAACCTGGACGTTGTGATTCTTCGCTGCACTCAGAATGACAAAAAAAGCCCCGAACCCGCTAGCGGATTCGGGGCACTGCTTGCAAGTCTAGTACGGTGTGAAGTCCTGCCGGTACGTCAGGTTCACGATGTCCTGGAACATCGGCGTGCCCGGAGGCAGGTTGCTTGGGTTCAAGAACAGCGTGTCGAATGCATACTTCCGGTTCGGCGCGCCATAAACGGTTTTGCAGCATTTAAAGGTTCCAGTCGCATACTGCGAATAGTAGAGGCTGACCAGCGATCCATTGTAGTGGAGAGGGATGCCGCCCCAGTTTTCGATGTAGCGCAGGAAGTTGTGTAAACCACCATCCGTTCCCCAGTCTTTGCTAATCGCGCCAGTCGGATTCGAGAAGGTTAGGCTCTTGCCAGCCGCGATCGCCAGACGATAGTAGGTTTCTGTAGGTGGACGCCCACCAACCGAGGTAGCGTTGTTCATGCCTCTTTCGTCGTCCCAGTTTCTAGAGAGCAATGTTACCGAATCGGCGATCACAGCCGCTGGGGCATGGCCCGCGTCGACGAAAGCGCCGTCTGCCGTGTTCGCGTTATAGTCTCCCCAGACGTAGACCGGATTTTCAGACGCGACCGTGAAGCCGCCGATAGTGCCGTCAGCGTTGACCTTAAACGGAAGCTTGCCCAGACCGCTATCTGTGAGACGAAGAACGTGGCGTGCTCCGGTGACCTTGTTCATGCGTCCCTGGGCCATACAATCGATCTGGGCATAGGGGTTTCCAACTGTAGCTTGGCGGAACCCGTCCCCCACGTTGGCCGCACCCCAAGCGTCCAACAAGCCGTTCTGGTCCAGGTCTTCTCCTTGCTCCGGCAAACCACCGTTTGGGGTACCTACTGCGTCAGTCGGTATGTTCACGACGTCTTCGAAGCCGTATTCTCCGGTCAATATGTTCGGCGTCGGCAGCGAGTTGGGGTCTTGCAGCATTCCGCGTCGATCAGAAAAATAGAGCAGGTATCCGTTTTGGGCCGTATTTTCAACCTGGTTGCCGGTCGCGCCGATGGTACCCGCCAGCCACCTCTGTAGGTTGCCGGCATCGAGCTCAATGGCATTCATGATGCCGTTGACTTTGCAAGCCGCAGCGCCAACCACGGTGTCTCGACGCTCGCCTTCGCGAGGATCGTAGAAGTTGATGGGATAGAAATCTTTTCCTTGTGCGATGCCCGCCGCACTGCGGTCGTTGCCTAGGTCGTTGATGCCAATAAGTTTTTGGGGCAAACAAGTACTCGGCAGGGCGCAGGTACGATCGGCTACTTCCTGCAAGCGCATAAGGGCGTTGGGATGCACGAGGTCGGTGCCTGGTACGGTTGGCGCAGCTCCCGTGTCGCGGGCAAATCCGAGTCCCAACCATTCGTTCGTGACGCCGATCCAATTCCCAGCCGCATTCTTAAATTCCACGCGGAGGTAGCCGGTGATCAACGGAAAGTTGGTAGTTGCGACACCCACGCTTGTCGGTGCTTGCCAGTTAGCGTCCCAAGTAGGGTTTGCAAAGGCAAGAGCCGTAGGGCCGGGTGCTCCAGTAACAGCAATCTGCGTTCCGGCTGTCGCGAGTGTGCCCAGGTTCACGTCTTGGGCGTCCAAGGTGGCCAAGCTGCGTTCAGGATGAAGAAACTGGATTTGATCCGCCAATAGAATTCGAATGTTCGCCTTATTGTAGAGACGGGATGAACCTAGTGCAGAGGTCGCCGACTCCGATTGGAGGGGCTTACGGACGATTTCAATTTGATCGCCTCCACCGGCTACGAAGGGCAGCACCAATTTTTTCACGCCGCTCAATCGCCCATTTCCTACATAACTGTAGTAGGGTGTCCAGTTGGGAGCGTTGTTTCCGCCAGCGGCTGGAATACCGCCAATCCAACTTGCTTGCGGCTTGTCAAAAAAAATGCAGTTGCTTCCAAGGGCACCGCCGCCGATGTAGGCGTTGCACCCGCCGGAAGCGTTAGGAATGTAGACATTGTTGCTGTAGCTTCCTGAAGAATCAAATCCGTTCGCAAGGCGGTCTCGAATGATTTCGCCAGCGACAGTGACCTTATCGCCGAACGTCAGGATGCCGCCAGGGGTCGGAAAGAAGTTGGAGTTAGTGTGAACACGGCCTGCAAACTGGAAAGGCGGGCCGTTGAAGTAACTGAGATCGCTGTCAGAAAACACGCCGAACTGAAACACGGGGATCAGCGCAACTTCTACGTTGCGCGTCATGTTGGCGTCAGCGGTGGACGGCCGAACCGCGTTTACTTGCAGTGTCAAGGGCACAATAAGAGCCGTGAGCCCCTGATTTGAGCCCGAACTGATAACGCGCCAGGTGGAAATTGGGTTGCCCCCAGCATCGAGAGGACGAGTGATCGATTCTGTGTAGGTTGCTGGCCCTACCATGGCGGTGGTGGGAGGAACGGCCGCCAAGGCGTTGAAATCGGCTGTGGTCGGAGACTGTTTGGTTTGATACAGGGCGGCCAGGTCGGACGTCAGCTTTTCCATGCCGGATTCAGCCGCGTAGTAAGCGCGGTTGCTTTCCTTATCATTGCCGGAAATGCGAGTCTCGCTGGTTGTCAGCATCAGCAGGCCGACGGCGATCCCCGACAGCAGGAACAATAAGATCAGTGCTGCAATCAGCACAAAGCCTTGCGAGCGTGAAGAGTGTGTAGCCATGAGTTCATCTCCCTCTAACAATCTCGATTTCACTGGTACCGGTCCCTGAACGTCAGGTTACGTGCGCTGACCGCGGTAGTGAGCCGCATGCTTTGAGAGTCCTTGCCGTTCGAGGTCAGGCTCTGCCCCATTAGGGCGATGCTGACTTTGTGAATTTCGTTCGGGGACAAATTCACCGCCAGCGGGTCTACGGTATTGGCGCAGGTGGCTGTGGTGTTTCCTGTATCACAAAGGTCGTAGTCGATTTGCAAATCGATCATATTGTCCGCCACAGGTTGCGGGATGTTTCCGTTCACCTGCCGCATCAGCCGCGGGAGCTGGCCGGTCGTTGGTACTTCGATAAAGTACGATATTGCGAGAAGGCGACGAACCGTCACCGGTGTACCCGCGCCCGTAAGGATGGTCAGTAGAGTGTTGGAGGCGGCTCCAGATTGATTGACATTGAGTGTGTCGCCGTTGGAAAACGTCACGGTTGCACCCGTCGTTGCAAGCGGACTGACGATTGACACTTCACCCACGGCCGAACCCTTGCTCGTGGTTACCATAAGCAAGTCTCCAACCTTGATTCCAACCCCAGGATCGGTGGCTGGCAGCAGCGTTGCAGGCATAGGGACGGGAGCAGTCAACGTGATTCTTGTTCCTGTTGCATCGGGATAGGCGCCGATGAATTGGTCTAGAGCATAGCTTCCGTCGACGTAAACAACCGTAACGGCATCTGGAATGCCGCCCGTAGCCGGAATCGTTGCAGGGCCGCCCTTTTCCATTCCGTTCGCCGACCCCGACATCAGACCGTACATATAGTTCCAGACTGGAACGGGCGGAGCCGTGCCAACCGTTCCATTGGCGTAACTATTATTGTTTAGATAGCACTTAGAAGTCTGATCGCATGCAAACCGGGATAACCCGGCATTACCGGCGCCATTGGGCAGCTGGATTCCCCCAGGAGGTAATCCTGCCCCGGCCAGGCTGACATCGTTTGAGATCATCGTGAGGGCTGCCCGCACGTTTTGCTGCATTTCAGTGCGGTTGGAAACCAGGGAACTCGTGGTCATACTCAGCTTGAAAAGCTGCGTTGCCGCGCCCAGGACAACAAGTCCCAGCGCCATGGCAACCATCAGCTCAAGAAGGCTAAAGCCACTTGTTCGTTTCGTCATTCTTCTGAAGTTCATCTCATACCCCTTTATCGGAACGATGAAACCAGAGCCTGTACACTGTACTGACGCAAGTTTCCGGTTGGGCCAGGATATTGCACGGTCACCACAATCTGTTTCAAGTTTGGGTTAGCGGTACCATCCGGATTAAGAGCGTTCGTGATCTGGACCTGACGCTTAAAATTGGAAAGCGAAAGCGTTACGTCATCGCCTGTGCCCAAAAGACCGTCCGGCCCAGGCAGCACGTAAGGAGCAGGCGGTGTGATGTCGTCCGCGGTTGCATCAAGTCCGTCCGGCCCGGGATCGCTCAGCTGAATCATGTTTGGCAGAAATACCCCCGCGCCGGTTCCAACATTGTTAATGGCGCCAAACGTGAGCTGATTTGTTTGCCGGGCCGTATAGATGCTTTCCAGCATCTGCGTGGCTCTCTCTTTGGCAATCTGATCCATCTGGGAGGACTGCGTGGACGACAGAGCCGTCGTAAACAATCCCAGGAGCGCAACCAACCCGATGGTGAGAATGGCGCCAGCAATGAGCACTTCCAGGAGCGAGAATCCGCCTTCTGTGCCTTTGCGCCGAATCACTGCGAGTCCATGATGCACATCCAGATCCGCGGTTTTCACTATTGCTGCTTCCATGTTGCTACTCCCCCAAGCCTTATTAGCCGCCAGCCTCGAATTCGACCGGTATTGCCGTAGAGCGTGATTGCCTTTGAGCTGTTCACATCGCCGTTGCGGGCCAGATACAGAACTCCATTGTTGAAGTTCCCCAAAAGGTCATGAGCAGATCCGTCGGGCATGAACATCACCAGATTTCCTCCGCCAGGGCCCACCCCTTGGTCAAAGTCGATCGCAGTAATGCCGGTCCCAAACCCGTCCGGTACAGTCAACGGAGAATTGGGGATGCCACTAATAGTTTGGAAAGCGATGTCCGATGGCAGATCAAGAGTGCTGATCTGGACAGGTGCTGGCGCTGGCGGCCCTCCCGTATCCCACCTGTAAACCTGCATACTCTTGGCTGTGGGTGCCCCGAGGGTAATCAAC
>JANXUC010000113.1 GCA_025352065.1 Acidobacteriaceae bacterium
TTCCAAAAACTAACGCTGAAAACAAACAACTTACGCGCCTAAAAACCGCGTAATTTGAATAAAGTCACAGCCTCTGAGCGTAGCGAAGAATCCCTTTCGAAACCAGTTCGCTTACCACGAAAGGGATTTCTCGCTACGCTCGGAATGACAAGCGTGCTGGAGTGGTTCGAGGCTGGACCTAGCCAGCGAAGAGGCGGCCTTCCTCTTCTTCTTCCAGCGGCTCCGCGATCTTGCGAAGCCCCGGATAGTGATCCAGCAAGGTCTCCGGCGCTTTCACCCTTACCCCAGTCAGCAGATTCTTCAGCTGCAGCGCATTCACCGCCGCGCGACCTTCAAAGTGATTGTTGGTCACGACATAGACCGTCTCCGCCGAACGGCTCAGCGTTTCAATCTTGTCTTTCCACTCCACCAACTCCGCTTCCCGGTAGAGATAGTTGTAGCGGTCTTCAACGTTCTCGGCGGTAAACCACTCTTTGTAGTTGCGCCCGTGCAATCGCACGTAGCCGATTCCCGAGGTTACGTGTTCGGTCGGCCCCAGAGACCGCCCAATCAATGGCTGATCGATATTGCAAAACGCCACGTTGTGCTCGGTAAACATGGCCAGCGTTTCGGGATTATCCCAACTCTCGTGGCGAACCTCCACAGCTCGCGGATATTCAATAAACTCCCGCAGAAGCCATTCCAGATACTCGCGATTCAAAGGAGTATTTTTGAAAGAGAACGGAAACTGGATCAGCAGAGCGCCGAGCAATCCCTTCTCGGCGATCACGTCGAGGCCATCTTTGGCGTGGGCTTCGTCTTCGTCGGTCGCACGCAAATTGGCGGCCGACATAGGTTCGGAATCCGGTAGAGGCGAATGCGTGAACGCGCGGTTGAGCTTGGCCGTGAAACGAAAGTCCGGATTCACTGCCGCTACCTTGTGGCACCAAAGCTTGGCCAACTCGGGGCGAATGTGCCCGTAAAACGAAGTGTTGATCTCCACCAGATCAAAGCACTGCGCCAGAATCTCCAGCGGATGCTGTTTCCGGCGCGGCATTCCGTGCGGATACACCACGCCTTCCCAGTCTTTGTAAGACCAGCCAGCGACACCGACACGAACTCTAGGGGAAAATTCCACTTGCAGGTTGGGACCTACGGCAATCTAACACAGCAGATTGAGGATTGGCGCGGTGTTCGAAGCATATCCGGAAGACGGACGACAGAAGACGCGGGTAAAACGCCATCTAGTAAAACATCATGGTGACGAAATAGGTGCCGCTAGGATGTTTTTCCGAACGCCCGTAGCAGGCGCCTACGGAAAAATTCCGCATCTGCCCGTTGCCGATCACTTTGCTCGCGCTTACCGGCAGAGCTGTCGGTTGGCTGTTGGAGTAGTTCACGACGTAGCGTACATTCGGAGCTGGCACAGCGCCACCCCGTAAGTCTCCGGCTTTGGCCATATCGCAGGCCGCGTCGGTCAGGCTGGCAGCTTGCAGGCGGGTCAGATGAGGCAACTGTGTCTGATTGCGAAGAGCCGCAACTCTCTCGGCAACAATATCTTCCACTCGGCGCGCGTCGTACGAAGGCACCTGGCGCGCAAAATCCTGAACTACATACATCTGGCAGCGATCCCACACGACGGCAATTCCCACCACGTTGAAATCTGCATTCAGCAAATTCTGGCGATGCTCGTCGGATCCCATCAAAGTCTGGTGCGCGTGAGGCGCGGAATAATCGAGCGCCACATTCTCGCCAGCCTGATCAAAGTGCAGGTCGCTTTTCGCTAACCGCGACGACAGAGCTAGCTCTCCTGGAAATTGATGAGAAAGCGAACCATGCTGCTTTAACTCCATGGCGTGCGCTTGCGCTGCCAGATTCAGGATGCCAACCATCGCAAGCGCTGGCTGGCTGGCTTGCGCACGCGCTTCGTTGACCAAGCGCAGAATCTCTTGTGCCGCACTGGCGTCAAACTGGCTGGTTGCGTAGGTGTCAGATGACTGAAAAGACTGGCTTGAGGAGGTCGGAAACGCTTTCACCCGGTCACAAGCAAGGGCGGGGACACCAGCCAGGACGAGCGCGAAAATCGCAGTCAGGACTCGCATGAAATAGCGTCTCTTGTTCTGTACCCCATCCGTGCCATACCCGAATTCGGTTCTGTTAGTACATGCAGCATATGTCGGGTTAACCGAGGCTGCATGTTACGACCGACACCACACCGCTGGTTACTTTTAATCAGATGAAAACAATGGGGTTAGAAGAGATCGGGCAGTCTCCGCAGAAAGTAGGCGGCTGCAATGAAATAATTGGCCCTTGGCCTGCATGGGCCTCAAAAAAGCCGGAGATTACCCCCATCCGCCCTAAGTGCGCCTGCTAAAATCAAGTCCATTCCCCATGATCAATACCCTTCTCCCGCTAGCCCTTGGCTGCCTGCTCGGATTCCTGGTCGCCTTCCTGGCCTACCGCTCGCGGTCGCGGGTTTTTGAAAACCTGGTGCAATCTCGGGAGCGCGAGCTGGTGGCTGTGCGCCAGGAGCTCAAGGCTGTCAGCGATGAAAAGTCGACGGCAGAAGCCAGGATTGCCTCTTTAGAAACGGCATTGGAGCTTGAACGCGCCGCGCAGGAGAAGAATCTTGCCGTGGTCGCACAGGCGAAGCAGGAATTTCGCGAAGCTTTTGGAGCGCTCGCAGCGGATGCGCTACGGAACAACAATTCTTCTTTTCTCGAACAAGCAAAATCGACGCTGGGAAAGTTTCAGTCCGACGCCAAGGGCGAACTCGAATTGCGGAAGCAGGCTGTCGAGCAGCTTGTCGCGCCCATCAGCGAATCGCTGGGCAAGGTGGATCAGCAAGTTCGATTGTTGGAAGAGGCCCGCAATCAGGCGTATGGCGAGCTTAAGCAGCAGGTTGCTTCTCTAGTAGACACACAGGAACGTCTACGCAGTGAGACAGGGAATCTGGTGAAAGCATTGCGCGCTCCGGCCGTTCGCGGACGTTGGGGTGAAATTCAGCTGCGCCGCGTGGTGGAGATGGCCGGAATGCTCTCCTACTGCGACTTCATGGAGCAGCAAACTGTCACCGTCGACGACCGACGTTTGCGGCCGGATGTGGTCGTCAAGCTTCCGGGCGGCAAAGTCGTCGTCGTGGACGCCAAGACGCCGCTGCAAGCCTATCTGGACGCGCTGGAAGCCCCGACCGAAGAGGCGCGGCGCAGCAAACTTGAGTTACATGCGGCGCAGGTGCGCAAGCACATGGATCAGCTCAGCTCAAAAGGCTATTGGGAGCAGTTTGAGAACACGCCTGAATTTGTTGTGATGTTTCTACCGGGCGAGTCGTTTTTTAG
The DNA here is from genome assembly GCA_025352065.1 of Acidobacteriaceae bacterium. Classification (GTDB taxonomy): domain Bacteria; phylum Acidobacteriota; class Terriglobia; order Terriglobales; family Acidobacteriaceae; genus JANXUC01. Next base: position 3,318 of record JANXUC010000113.1, read on the forward strand.
CGCGGCCTTAGAACATGATCCGGGACTGATCGAGCAAGGCGTAAATACAAACGTAATTGTGGCGTCTCCGACTACTCTGATTGCGCTGCTGCGGGCCGTCGCTTACGGATGGCGGCAAGAGACGATTGCTCGCAATGCGCAGCAGATTAGTGATCTCGGGAAGGACCTGCATGACCGCCTACGGACCCTCGCAAACCACTTCGAAGCCGTCGGCAAAGGCCTCGACCGCGCCGTCGAAGCCTACAACAAGGCTGTGGGATCGCTAGAAGGCCGCGTGATGGTCAGCGCTCGCAGGTTCAGCGAGTTGGGTGCGCCGATCACCGAAGACATTGTCGAACTGGAGCCGATCGACACGACAGCGCGGACGTTGGAGCGGGATTGGGGCGAGTAAGTATCGGAAACTGGTATTCATAGCTCAAATAGAGTGTCTATATCCGGGACACACGTTACTTTTCTTTAGCTACTGATCTCCGTGACAGGACAGCTCGTCAGCTCTGATTGCATCCAGCGGGCGAAAAACGAGCATCAGTTCCCCTTAATTAACATCCTCTCCGATCTTAAATAGGGGGCTGCCTCTTCTCTTGCGAATGACGGCGATGTAAGAGGTGTGATAGACGAAAGTAGCATTGAAACTAGGTCGATAAGTAACACAGACCACTATCGAAGCCGCGAGAAGTACGTCTTTAGGGAATTTGGAGCCGGGGAACTCGTTCAACGCCGAATGGCTGTCTATTTGGTCTTTACTCAGACCCACATCAAAGGACTGCACATATTGGCCGGTGCCTGGGAAAACAGTCTGTCCAAACTGAGGATTCTTAAGGATCGCCTGCGTCGAATCTTGGCAAAGCTGTTCGCGATAGTCCGCTGCATTTGCGGTCGGCTGAGAACCGACAAGTACGCGGGGGGATATAGAGGTGGACAGCGCTGGAGAATTCCCGCTATTTTCAGGCTGATAATAACGGGAATGTTGGCTCCATTGACATTGTAGGAGAGCGGCCCATTGAGGGTTATGTCCGCGCTTAGCCATGGACGCTCAGTCAATTCCAGTTGGCTGGCGGACGTTTTGGCCGCGCTAGTAGCAGCATTGGCGGCCTTGACGGAGGCTTCTGTGGCCTTTCGCATCTCGTTCAATTGTCCGAAATAAATGAGCGCGATTACTGCACTTAGGATTACGCTAGTCGCGTTGATCCCAATGAGCCAGCGCTCTCCGCTGCGAATGTCCTTTTCCAGTTTTACTGCTTCGCTCTCTTCATTTTCAGTTGCCATAGTGGGAGCCCCTTACTTGGGAAATAAGAATGTCATTCTGAGCGCCAGCGAAGAATCCCCTGCAAAGCTTATGTGGCGATGCCATCGAGAGGCATTCTCGCAAGGCTGCTCGGAACAACAACGTCTTATTTGCGGCGCTGTGAGAATGCCTCTCAGCCGCTCGAATTTAGCCAGGTTGCAGGGATTCTTCGCTGCGCTCAGAGGCTGTGACTTTATTCAAATTACGCGGTTTTTAGGCGCGTAAGTTGTTTGTTTTCAGCGTTAGTTTTTGGAACAAACAATAAAGTCACAGGCTCTCAGAATGACAAACGCGTTTTAGTTCTATTCGGCAAAGCCCGTCGCGCCTAAATTTCCGCCAGAAGATTATCCACCTTGTCTAGTTTCTCGGCAAGCGTCCGCACATGACGGACGAGACGCACGCGTTGCTGGACAGGTCTTTCAAGGCCCACCCAGACTTTCTAGAGGATAGAACTTGGAATCAACGAGTTAGGGGACGCACAGGCGAGGCGCCTGTGCCTACGTGGTTTTCCTAGAGTCCAGCTTCGATGCGCGACCTCGGATCAAGCACGTCGCGCAACCCATCGCCAATGAAATTAAACGAGAGAACCGCGAGCATCACCGCCGCGGCAGGAAAGAAAACCAGGTGCGGAGCGTCGAACAAATGCGAACGCGCATCGTTGAGCATCGATCCCCAACTCGCGGTTGGAGGTGGCACGCCGAGTCCGAGAAAGCTCATCGTAGCTTCGGCCAGAATTGCACCCGCCATTCCGATTGCCGTTTGAACAATCACAGGCTGAAGAATGTTCGGCAGGATATGGCGGACAAGAATGCGGAAGTCACTTCCCCCGAGCGCGCTCGCCGCCTCGACGAATTCTCGCTCTCGAACCGCCAGCACCTGGGCGCGGACAAGGCGCGCATAGCCAATCCACCCACCGAGAGAAAGTGCGAGCACCAGATTGAAAATTCCCGGCCCCCGAAATGCCACGAAGGCGATCGCCAGCAATATCCCAGGAAAAGAAAGAAACGCGTTCATCACCACGATGTTGATGATGCGGTCGGCGATACCTCCATAAAACCCAGCGATGGAACCGACGATGAGCCCCAGCAGCAACGACAGGGAGACGACGCTGGAGCCGACGATCAAGGAGATACGTGCGCCAAAGATGATGCGGGAAAGGATGTCGCGGCCAAGTTCGTCGGTACCAAACCAGTGCTCGGAGGACGAAGACGCCAGACGACCCGCTAGGTCGATATGCGATGGGCTTCGCGGCGCGATCCAGGGCGCGAAGATCGCGAACACAACGAACACTGCAACCAACGTTACACCCGCCGCAGCGAGCGGATTGCGGCGGGCCAGACGGAATGTGGAACTGGATGCGGTCATGAAGGAAGAAGGATCAGGCGGCTATCCCTTGGAAGCCAGCACTCCCGCGAAAGACGCCTTCCGGGTCCAGAACAAGATACCCCACAACAAGACGAGGACGATCGCCATCGGTAAACCACTGGGAACAATCAGCGCGTGGAACAGGAAGATGTTCACGATGATCGGGCCGAGGAGCACTAGCCCCAGCGTGACGTACCGGTTCAAGAGCAGTAACGCGCCGCCCAATGCTTCGATACACTTGATGACATAGATGTACTTCGTGGAAATCAATACGCCAACAAAGACTCCCTCAACGCCAGGCATGGCCTGCATCGGCATAAGCTTCAGCAAGATCGCCGCCCCAGAGATGAAAAATACGAGGCCCAACAGAATCCGAGCAATCAACGCAACAATCTTCATAGATCCCCCGAGGCGTGTAATACTCACCGCAAATTTAAGACATGGATTATACCTTGCCAGCAAGAATTACTGTCGAATCCTCGGATTCAGGGCCGAACAAAGGAGGTCGGTCAAGAAATTCACGGCCACGTAAGTCGTGCCAATCGCGAGCACACAGCCCTGCACCAGGTAGTAATCGCGGCTGGAGATGGCCTGAATCGCGAGTCGGCCTACGCCCGGCCAGGAGAAAATGGTCTCCGTGACGATTGCGCCAGCCAGTAGCGCTCCAAATTGGAGACCGAGGACCGTAATCACGGGAATCATGGCATTGCGCAGGGCGTGACGATAGACGACGGCACTTTCCGAAAGGCCCTTGGCCCGGGCGGTCCGAATGTAATCTTGGCTCAGTTCTTCCAGCATCGACGTACGCACCATACGCGTTAAGATCGCGGCTAATGCTCCTCCCATGGTGACGGCGGGCAGCACGATATGCGCAAATGTTCCCGATCCGGAAACCGGCAGCCACCCCAACCAGATGGAAAAAACAATGATCAAGATAGGGCCGAGAGCGAAGCCAGGGAACGACAACCCAAACAGGCTAATCACGCTGAGCAAGCGATCATCCCACCGATTGCGGCGCTGGGCCGAGCGCACACCTGCAGGAACAGCGAGCAGAATCGCAATCGCAAGAGCTGCCAGCGTTAGTTGCAACGTATAGGGATAGCGCATCGCAATCAGCGAACCGACACTCTGCCCATAGCGAATGGAATGGCCAAGATCCCCGTGCAGCACGCCTTTCCAGTAGTTCCAATATTGCTGGCCTAATGGAACGTCGAGCCCGTAAGTATGGCGAGCTGCGGCGAGGTCGGCGCCTGCGACGCCCTCGCCCAACATTTGTTGAATGGGGTCTCCCGGGACGAGGTGGATCAGGAGAAAGACGACCGAGACCACCAGCCAGATGACCGGGAGGGTGTAGAGAACACGTTGAAGGAGGTAGCGAAGCATATTTGAGATCAAAATTTGAAGGTCAAAAGCGACGAGCAAGAATGCTCGTCCTAGACGAACTAGTCTCCCGCCTGCTGCATCTCGGCGGCATCTTGCTTTTCAATCTTTACTTTCTCAATGCGATAGGCTTCCATTTGCTCAACGGTAAAACGGCGCCCTTCAAAGTCGAAGTAATCGCCTCTTCGCGGGATGCGCTGCATCCGCGCCATCACAAAACCAGCTAGCGTTTCGAAACCGGCGTCGCGCGGCAGCCGGACCTCATATTCCGATTCCAACTCACGTATGCTCGTCGCGCCTTCGAGTATCAACGATCCACTATCTTCGATTTCGGGCTCTTCCGCCAGAGTATCGAATTCATCCTGAATGTGCCCTACGAGCTGAGCGACAATATCTTCTACCGTAATCACGCCAGCGGTGGAGCCGAATTCGTCGACGACGACGGCCAAGTGCCGCTTTCGCTCCTGGAATTCCATCAAGAGTTCGGCAAGAATTTTCGTCTCTGGCACGACCAGGACGTTACGCATCAGGCGGCTGACAGTCATCTGGCTCAGGCGCGCTGCAGCGGAGTGGCCGGGCGGCAGGCTAACCTTCAGCCGCATCCATCGCATCAGATCGCGGGCATAGAGAACTCCCACGATATGCTCGGTTCCCCGTTGCGGATCGTAAACCGGGATCCGCGAATGATGCTCCTCACTTACACGTTTTAGAGCGTCGTCAAGCAACTGATCCGCGGGCAGCGAGAAAATGTCCGGCCGCGGCACCATGACCTCGCGCGCGGTAAGAGTGTCCAGCTCCAGCGTGCGGTGGATCATTTCTTCTTGGAATTCCGGAATCTGCCCAAAACGGCGGCTTGCGGTAACAATCAGCTTCAGCTCATCCGAAGAGTGAACCGCGCCCTTCCCAATCTCGCGCGACCCGAACAGCCGCAAAACCACATTCGCCGACCGCCGCATAAAGAAAAGGAAGGGGCTAGCCAGCGTCAAGAAAACTTCCATGGGAGCAGCAACCGCGAGCGCGACGCGTTCCGCCTGCTGCAGGGCAACAGTTTTGGGCACCAACTCGCCCAGCAACACATGAAGATAGGTAATGAGCGCGAAGGCAACTCCCACGGCAATGGCATGGACGCTAACCACCGAGTGGGGCACTCTTGCGAGCGCAGCCTCGACCATATGCGCCAGGATGGGCTCCCCGACCCAGCCCAGCGTCAAGCTGGTCAGGGTGATGCCGAATTGCACGCCATTCACTACGCCGTCAAGGTTCTGGTGTAGACGGAGAACCGTGCGAGCGCCAATGCGGCGCGCCTCAATCAATTGGAGAATGCGGGTCTCGCGAATGCTGACCAGCGAAAACTCGGCTGCCGCGAAGAACGCGTTCGCCGCCACGAGCAGTAAAATAAGGAACACCCGCAGCAGCGCAAAGGTGACCATGAAGAAATGATTTTATCATTCCAAAGCCGATTGCTACTCTTTTTGGATTTTCTCGGTCTCAAGTCTTGCAGACCACGAGTTTGCAGATCACGGCCAAGGCACGAAACATTGCAACATCCGGCGGAACTATTTTGAGCACGTTCTCGTACCTATCCCCAGAAGCACGGCGACTGAAAGCAAGAGGAGAATTCCAGTGAGCAACGGTAACGGGAAGAAGAAGAGCCGCAAGTGGTTGATTATTGGCATTTTGGCCGCAGTTGCGGTCATCGGGGCCGCCTTGGCTCTCTACGCATCGAGTGGCAGCACCAAGATTGACCCATCTAAACTCGCGAAAGTGGAACGCCAGGATCTCGCCAAGAGTGTCGTCGCCACTGGCAAGGTACAGCCCATCACTAAGGTTGAGTTGAAGTCCAAAGCCAGCGGCATTGTAAAAAAGCTGCGCGTGGACGCTGGCGACAAAGTGAAAATTGGACAAGTCTTGGCGGAACTTGACCGCGAAGAAATCCTCGCCCGCGTTTCGCAGGCGCAAGCGCAGTTGCAGGCTTCCGCAGCCAACATGAAAGCGGCAGCGGCGGACTTGCAGCGCGCCAAAGTTGACGCCGAGGGACCGGATGTTCCTTTACTCAAGCGCGCGTACGACCGCGCCCAGAACATGGCGAAGGAAGGCGTGGTTTCCATCTCCGCACTGGACGAAGCGCAAAAAAATTATGAATTGGCCCTCAATAAACAAAATGTCTCCAAGGCTCAACTCATCGTCGGGAATGCCAAGGTTGGGCAGGCTCAGGCGCAAGTGGAACAGGATCGTGCGAATTTGAAACAGCTCACCGAGCAGCTTGCTTACACCACGATTGTTTCCCCGATTGATGGCATTGTGCTTTCCCGCGATGTCGAAGTTGGCGATGCGGTCAGTTCAATCCTCGTACTCGGTTCCTCCGCCACACTGGTGATGACGCTGGGAGACACCAGCGAAGTCTACGTAAAGGGCAAAGTGGACGAAAGTGATATTGGCAAAGTTTATCTCGGCCAACCCGCCCGTATTAAGGTGGAATCCTTCAAGGACAAGACCTTTACCGGCAAAGTAACGAAGATTTCTCCCATGGGCGTCGAAAAAGATAACGTGACCACGTTTGAGGTGCGCGCCTCCATCAACAATCCCGGCGGAGAGCTTAAAGCCAACATGACCGCCAACGCCGAGGTGATTCTGGAAGAACACAAGGGCGTACTGCAAGTTCCAGAAGGCGCCATCATCTACGACAAAGATAAGAAGGCGTCGGTCGAGATACCCGACCCCAAGGGTAAGGATGGCAAACGCAAGGTCGCGGTGAAGATTGGCATTTCCAATGGCGCGAAGACTGAATTGCTTGAAAGCAGTTTGAAAGAAAACGATCAAGTGGTCTTGCAGTAGAAACTCGAAGTCGAGCAAGAAACGCTTGAGGAGGGCTGGCCATGAACTTCACAGAAACGCTGCGCCAGACCTTCTCTACCTTTCGGACCCACAAAATGCGCAGCTTCCTCACCATGTTTGGGATCGTGTGGGGAATTGCGTCCGTCATCATCCTGGTCGGGCTCGGCAAGGGCTTCAGCACGGACCAGCATGAGCGCATGAAGACTCTGGGCCAAGACCTTGTCATTATTTGGGGCGGACGAACCAGCACGCAAGTAGGTGGGCGCGCCGCAGGGCGCGAGATCCAACTCAGCATTGACGATGCCAAGCTCATCCGTTCCGAGTGTTACCTGATTAAGAATGTCAGCCCCGAGCTCCGCCGCACTGTACCGGAAGTCAGCGCGTTCAACCAGGCGAGCCGGTCGGTTTCAGGCATTTGGCCTCCGTATCAAAATTTTCGGTCGTTAAAGCTTTCCGAAGGACGCCTGATTTCGGAAGAAGACGACCGGCAGGCGCTCCGTGTGGTTGTACTCGGCTCGGCGGCGCGGGACCAGCTCTTTAGTGGGCAGCCAGCAATCGGCGCTATGGTTTCCATCAAAGGTGTTCCCTACACCGTAATTGGAACGCTGGCAAAAAAGAATCAGAATTCAAATTATAACGGCCCCGACAACGACCTACTATTTGCGCCGTATTCGTCCGTGGCGCGCGACTTCCCTCCCCCAGAGAAACCGGGTGTGACTCGCGGCTGGCTAGAAAATATCGTATTCGAAGTCGGCTCACCCGAAGAGCACGAGGACGCCGTTCTGCAAGTCCGCCGCGTTCTCGGTCGTGTACATCACTTCGATCCCATCGATAAGGACGCGCTCTTTGTCTGGGACACCATGGATGGTGCCAAACAACTCAAGCGAATTTTTGACGGGATCACCCTCTTCTTTGCCTGTGTCGCCATTATGACGCTATGCCTCGGTGGTATTGGCGTTATGAACATCATGCTCGTTTCAGTAACCGAACGTACGCGGGAAATTGGCGTCCGCAAAGCCATGGGCGCCACCAAGGCGGACATCCTGAAACAGTTTTTTGCGGAATCAGCGATCTTAACCATTGTGAGCGGCGGCATCGGGCTTGGATTCGGCGTAGGGCTGTGCTTGCTGATGGCGTTAGCGCCCCTGCCCGACTTCATACCCAAACCAGCGATATCGACGGTCGCCGTTGTCGCCTCGATCCTTACGTTGTCTCTTATCACCTTCACCGCGGGCATGTACCCGGCGCGCCGGGCGGCTGAAATGGAGCCGGTGGAATCACTTCGATACGAATAGGGAGAAAATGATGAACGCAATACGCAAACGAGTTCTTTGTGGCACTGCCACGGCCGCGCTTCTCCTGACCGCTGCACTTCCGGCTGCCATGGCAGCTGTCGAAGGCTCCTTCCAGCGTGACCTGCAAATAAGCGGCGCTGTGAATCTGGATGTTACAACGGGATCTGGCAACATCACGATCACCACGGGCAGTTCCGGCCAGGTGCATATCTCCGGCCACATCCGCGCCAGTCATGGGTCGGATTCGGGCACCGAATCTCGCGTACGCCAATTGGAACAGAATCCGCCTATCGTTCAAATTGGCAACACTATTCGAGTTGGACACATTGAAAACTCCGAACTCCGCCGAAACATTTCCATCAGTTACGAACTCGTTGTCCCGGCAGACACCGAAGTGCGCTCCAATACGGGCTCTGGCAACGTACGCGCAGAGGGAACGCGGGGCGAACTCAACGCTGAGTCCGGTTCTGGATCGCTGGACATCCGCCGCATCGGCGCTAGCGTCCGTGCGCATACCGGATCGGGCGATGTCGTCCTGGACGATATTCACGGTAGTGCGAAGGTGCATACCGGCAGCGGCTCCATTCGCGCTGAAAAGATTTCCGCCGGTTTCGATGGCGAAACCGGCAGTGGCGGCATTCAACTGCGAGCCACTGGCCCAGGCGCAGTTCGCGCCGAAGCGGGTTCCGGTAGCGTAGAGCTGCATGGCGTTTCCGGATCACTCAATGCACAAACTGGCAGCGGCAACATTGAAGCCGAGGGTGCCCCCGAAGGTCCATGGATCGTACACACCGGATCCGGCTCGGTACGACTGCGGTTGCCACAACAATCCAATTTTGAACTCGATGCGCATACAGGATCGGGACACATCAACACCAATCATCCGGTGACTGTACAGGGCACAATGGGACGGCACGATCTTCGCGGTAAGGTTGGCGGCGGCGGTGTCCCTGTAGAAGTTCACACGGGATCGGGCAACGTTGATATCGACTAAAACGTCCTCTATTTTTTGACACGAAACCACTCATGCTGCTGAAAGAACTCATCTCGCAAGGCTGGCAATCGCTGATGCGCAACCGGCTGCGGTCCGTCCTCACAATGCTCGGCATTGTTTGGGGATTGGCATCGGTCGTGCTCTTGCTAGCCTACGGGCAAGGGCTCGGCGGCACGGTGGCCATGGCGTTCAGTAGCGTTGGCCATGAGGTCATCGTTCTATTTCCAGGACAGACGAGTTTGCAGGCCGGGGGGCAGCGCGCTGGCAAGAACATCTCGTACGAGTATGAAGATGTGCAGGCGATTCGCGACGAAGTGCCGATCGTAAAATCCGTTAGCGCAGAAATTGATCGGGATTTTGGCTACAAAGTAGGCACTCGCGTAGTCTCCATCTCAACTCGCGGAATCGAGATGCCGTATGGCCAAATGCGCCGCCTCGACATCGAAGAAGGGCGTTACTTCAACGAGGGCGACTTCGGGGACCGTCGCCGAGTTGTAATCATGGGCAGCCAAGCGGCCAAACGCGTGTTCCAGGGAGCGCCCGCCGCGGGTCAAAGCGTCAATATTGGCGGCTTGGAGTTTGAAGTCATTGGTGTGTTGCGCAAGAAAATTCAGGATTCCATGTACAACGGCCCCGACAACGAACAGGCCTTTATCCCGTTCCACGTGATGCGGGATTTGAAGGACTTGAAGGATCCGGATGAAATCGTTTTTCAGCCCACATCGGCAAACTTGAACAAGAAAGCCTTGGCTGCCGTCCGCGAGGTCTTAGCTCGCCGCCATCATTTTGATCCGAAGGACGATAAGGCAACTCCCAACTGGGACACGGTCGAAGGCGCGGAAATGATTAACGCCTTCTCCGTCGGCTTACAGGTTCTGCTCGGCTTAATCGGCATGGTCACGCTGGGAGTCGGCGGCGTCGGTGTTATGAACATCATGCTGGTTTCCGTCACCGAGCGAACACGTGAAATAGGCTTACGAAAAGCTCTCGGCGCTCGACGCAGCCAAATTCTGGTCCAGTTCCTCCTCGAAGCGTTGGTGCTCACGTTTGTCGGAGGCGTCACCGGCATGGCAGTGGCTGTGTTTCTCGCGTGGATCATTCCGCCCATGCCCCTTTACGGCGAGATGGCAAAGAGTGCCAACCATGAAGGCGACATCTTCCTGCGCGCCTCCAATAGTGTCATGCTCGTTTCCTTCACGATTCTCGCCATTGTGGGGATCGTTTCAGGCTTCTTCCCTGCCCTCAAAGCCTCCCGGCTCGACCCAGTTGAAGCTCTCCGCTATGAATAGCAGGCGCTGATCCCAGCAAAAAGTCCCTTCAATACCGAAACTGCGATAGAGATTGCTCGCCGGTCTTGTAAAATCGCCCGTTACTTCAGTCACTTTCGATACTACGTTGCGTAACTCATACTGAAAGAGGTCTGCAGAGTAGGGGTAAAAGTGCGTCTGGAGAACAGCTCGAAGGCGCTGTTAGGCAGCGTTATTGTGCTGGTAGTGTCGCTGGGCTTGGCCTCAGCGCTGCTGCCCCGTTCCTATGCCCTGACCTTTTCGTCCGACTTCATCAGTCTGCTCATTATCGTTGTTGCCGGAATCGCTTGTTTAAGAAATGCGATTCACAGCACTGGGAGAACTCGGGCAGCTTGGTCACTCTTCGCCGCCATGCAAGTTCTGCAACTGGGTGGCCAAGCCCTCTGGCTGTATTTCGAAGCAATCCTGGCAAAAAGCGTTCTCAATCCATTCGTGGGGGATATTCTTTTCTTCGTGGCTGTGGTTCCCGCCATGGCAGGAGTCATTCTGCGCCCACATCTGGAGCCAAGTGAGCAGGACAAGCACCTCGGCACGCTTGATTTTACTCTGTTGCTACTTTGGTGGCTTTATCTCTACCTGTTCATGGTGATCCCCTGGCAATACGTTTCCTTTGACGAGGCCAAGTACGGACCGCCTTACAACTTCCTGACTCTGGTCGCGGGAACCATCCTGTCAGGCGGCTTTGCCCTGGCGGGGCTGCAAAGTTCCGGCCGATGGCGGCAAGTCTATGCCACCGCTTGTATCGTCAGTGTTGTGAACGTCGGCAGCAACTACATTCTGAACGCTGCCATCGATCAGCACACCTATTTCACGGGAAGCTGGTACGACATGCCCACCGCGATTGGACTGGCGGGTTGGGCTGTCATCGCGGTAGTGGGCTATGATCTGGGTCCGTCGCATGAGCACCGCGATCCGGCCAAAGAAAGATATTGGATGTGGTCGTCGCGTCTGGCAGCCCCTGTGCGCTTAACGTTGCCTCTGCTCGCTGGCTGGGCATTCCTCGATACCCATGTGCCGGAACCAGTCCGTGCTTACCGCGTTCTGTTGACACTGGCGGCACTGGTCATCCTCGGCCTCGTTGCGACTACCAAGCAATTGCGCCTCGATAAGGAACTGGCCCGTGCCAATCAGGAACTGCTGGAAGCCTCTCTCACCGACTCGCTGACCGGCGTACACAATCGTAGATTCTTTACCAACTCGATCGCCAGCGATGTGCAGCAAGCCTTGCGGTCGTACTCTCCGAATGCTCCCGTCGGTGCGCGCAATCGTGACTTACTTTTCTACTTTGTGGATGCCGACCGCTTCAAAGAAGTGAACGACCGCTTCGGCCACGACGTTGGCGACCAGGTCTTGGTCGAAATTACGCGCCGGATCAGCACAGCGATCCGCCATTCCGACGCGCTCATCCGTTGGGGTGGAGAAGAATTCCTCGTGGTCTCCCGCTATACGAACCGCGAGGAGGCCGCCGCTCTAGCTCAACGCGTGCTGGATGCCGTTGGGAGTGAGCCCTTTTTGCTGCAACCTGCAGGAACCAGTGTCCATCGCACCTGTTCCGTCGGATGGGCGGCTTTTCCCTGGCATGCTTCCCAACCCGGCGCATTGAGCTACGAGCAAGTTCTCGGCTTCGCCGATCAGGCTCTGTACCAAGCTAAGCAATCCGGAAGGAACAGAGCGATTGGGATGCTACCAGCCGGCCTCGACGCGGGCTCCAACGTGGCCCCGGATCAACTTGCCTCTGAAACTCTGGTCACTCTTGGCCCAGTTGTGCCGAAAGAAGACTGGCCCGGGCAGTCGCCCGACATAGGGATGTCGTGGGCACCTGAAGCCACCTAGAACCACCGGCGCACACGAAATTATTACGCCAACTTCCGTTACCCCGGTACCTTGACGGCAGGACCGTTCCAGCTTGAACATTGAGCTTGAACATTGGTTGAGCCAGACGTTCGCATCAGCTTGGCTCAAGACCTGTCCACAAAGGATTCCCTTGGCGCGCCCGCACGTCGTAACTTTGACCACGGATTTCGGATTGGCCGACCATTTCGTTGGCACCATGAAGGGCGTTCTGCTGGACGTACTTCCTGAAATCAACATCGTGGACATTTCGCATGCCGTCCAGGCCTTCGACGCGCTGGATGGCGCGCTTATAATCTCGGAGGCGTACAGCTATTTCCCGGCTGGCACCGTGCATATGGTGGTTGTGGATCCTGGTGTGGGCAGCGACCGCCGACCGATTCTCGCCACGGTTGGGGAGCACTACTTTGTGGCTCCCGACAACGGGGTGCTGTCGTTGGTCTACGAAAGCGCAGAGCGCATTTCGGTGCGCGAAATTACATCGAGCCACTACTTCCGCCAGCCTGTAAGCTCAACATTTCATGGACGCGACATCTTCGCGCCTGTCGCTGCAAATCTAGCAAAGGGCGTTGATCCAGCCAAGTTTGGCGAAGAAATCATGGACTACGCGGCCTTTGCAGCGCCGAAGCCAAGAACAGCGCCCGACGGGTCGTTACAAGGCATCGTCCTAAAAATCGACCGTTTCGGGAACTTGCTGACGAACATACGAGCCGAACACGCGCCACACATCCTCGGCGACAACGCATCGCCGTTCCGCATCGCTATCGGGCAGCACGAAATCACCGATATCCTGCGCCATTACGCGCAGGGTGCACCCGAAAAACTCTTTGGAATTATGGGCAGCGCTGGCTGCCTGGAGATTTGCTCGAATCGCGGATCAGCTGCGAAATTGCTGGGCGTAGGCAAGGGCGCCGAAGTATCGATTCGAATGGAAGGCGCCGCAGCAGCAGGCTCTCCAGCCCGCTAAGTGTAGCCTTCGCAGCACTTGGCAGGAATCAAACGGGTTCCGTGCGACCCGGCTTGGCCGTACGCGTGTAGTGCTCCATCTCTCGCGTCCACGCCAGGAAGCGCCACAGATGCACCCTTTCGCGCCAGAGGAACCCCCAGAACTCCAGGAACCCAATGTTCTGCATTTTGACGCCGCAATAGGTCTCAATCCGCCACAAGAGATAAGGGCTGCGCCAGGGGGCGAGGCGATGGCCCTTAGTCGAGTTGAGTAAAAAACGCAGGATGGAGAGCATGGTGACTCTTAGTATAGCGCCGCTATGGTTAGGATTGTGGCTCCGCCGCCAGGAAGGCTTCGGAAATCGCGTGCTAGAATTTGATTCTCCAACATGCCTGAAGAGCCTCGCAAGATCGCGGAAGACCACTATTTTGCAGCGCTGGACGCCATGGCGGACCGACTGCAGGAGAAAGCGCTTGCCGAGTACCAGGCTTCAGTCGCTGCAGACCCTACCTTCACCGATGCAATGCACGGCCTGGCGCGCGCTCTGCAGGACCTCCACCGCGTGGACGAAGCCATCGTAGTGGCGCAGCGCATCACAGAGATCGATCCCGACGATGTGATGGCCTATACCAGCCTTTCGGTTTTGTACCAGGAAAAAGGCATGATTGCGGAAGCCGAGGCGCAAGGCGCCAAGGCTCGGGTGCTGGGATGGAAGCAGCAGTTGAAGAGCAAGAGCCTCTAAATATTTATGTTTCAACAGTTTAGAGCCGGCTGGAATTGCTCTTCAGCCCGTCGAGTTTGTTCTTGTGTTAAGACAGTTCCACTCCGATAATCTAGATAGACGTTAGCTCAGCCGCAGATCAATCCAGCAAAAGATCAAAGTGGTTCGCGGACGAGCTTCCCAGCACAGAACCAGTCGTTTAGTAGAAGAGCCTACAAATCGTATTTCTTCGCCAAGTGGCGGTACGAGCGGTAGGAAATCTTCAGGAGATCAGCGGCCTTGGTTTGCACGCCACCTGCCTGCTCGAGGGCTGAGAGCAGAAGGGTCTTCTCGATTTGGGCGACGTGGTTCTCCAAATCGAGGCCTTGGGGTGGAATATTGCCCACAGAGATGCTGGGACCTGGCGAACCCGCACCAGCAGCTGCCGCTCGCGCTTTCGAGCGTTCTACCGGTAGTTCGGTGTGCAGTTCGTCCGTCGTCTCTAGGGCAACCGCGCGCTCGACTGTATTTTCCAGTTGGCGCACATTACCCGGCCATTGATAACTGCATAACACCTTTAAGCAGGGAGCATGAATCTGGCGAATCTGTTTTCCCGCCGGAGGGGCGTATTTCTTGAGGAAATGATTCACCAGTAAAGCAATGTCTTCGGGCCGCTCGCGCAAAGCCGGAACGCGGATGGGAATGACGTTCAGGCGGTAATAGAGATCTTCGCGGAACAGGCCTTCGTCGACCATCTGGTCTAAGTTGCGGTTGGTAGCGGCGATCACGCGGACATCGATAGCGATTTCACTGGTCCCCCCAATGGGCCGCACGACGCGTTCCTGTAGAACTCGCAGAAGCTTGACCTGCATAGGCAAGCTGGTTTCGCCGATTTCATCCAGGAAGATGGTTCCGCCATCGGCCATTTCAAACAGGCCGCGCTTGTTCTGATTTGCGCCGGTGAAGGCTCCTTTGACGTAGCCAAACAGTTCGCTTTCCAGCAGGGTCTCGGGAAAGGCTCCGCAGTTGATGGAAACGAATGCTTCGCCGGAGCGCGGAGAGCATTGATGAACCGCGCGCGCGGCTAATTCTTTACCGGTTCCGCTCTCGCCCTGAATCAAGATCGTGCTGCCAGTGGAAGACACCGCGCGGATCGTCTGTTTCAGTTTCTCCATCGCGGGGCTCGTGCTGACAATGTTGTCCAGGGAGTTGTGCGTCGCGGCATCGCGCTTGAGGGCAAAGTTTTGGCGGCTCAGGCTTTGCTTCTGCATAGCGCGGCCGACCGACAACCGGACATCGTCTACCAGACCTGGCCCTTTGCGGATGTAGTCGGTAGCGCCACCGGCCTTGACGGCTTCAATGGCAGCTTCATAGTCATCGACCGCGGTGATCAAGATAACTGCGGAATCAGGAGAAATCTGGTGTGCATACTTCAAAACTTCAATGCCGCTCGCTTTTGGCATGCGAATGTCGGTTACGATCACATCGAAGATGGCGGATTCGATTTTAGCTTTTGCCGCTTCTCCGGAGTTGACCGTCTCCACACGATGACCTTCGCGACGCAGCGTGATATCTAACAATTCGCAGATGGAGCGTTCGTCGTCGGCAACAAGAATGTTACCCATGAACGCCTCCTTCCGCCGTACCAGCCGCTGCAGCCCGTGCTGATATGGTGATTTTCTCGAGCTTTTCAGCCAAATCCACTCGCGCTTCAATACGCGGCAGTTGCATCAGGAAGCGGGTGCCGCCACCCTTGCCGTCTCCCGCAGTAATTCTTCCGTCATGCGCCTGCACGATTTGATACACAATCGCGAGTGCCAGCCCCGTACCGCCGTCCGTTTGATTCTGAAATGGTTCAAAGATTCGCAATACCTGTTGCTGCGTGAGAGTGGCTCCCGTATCGCTGAAGCTAATCTCCCATCTGTCCTCCCGCTCGTCCAGACTGACGGTAAGTGTTCCGCCTTCCGGCATGGCAGCCAAGGCGTTCTCGCACAGGTTGCGGAAAGCTTGCTGCAACCGTTCCGCGTCTCCCGTTGTCCACGCACTGCGCGCCCGGAGAAAGCGACGCAATGTAAAAGGGCAATGTGCGCGCGTCATACGCAGTTCGATTTCGTCCAGTACCGCTTCGAGACTGGGCAAGAAGTCCACCGGAGCGAACTCGAACTGGCGGCCGCGGGAATAGCTCAGAAAGTCGGTGACAATGGCGTTGAGGCGGTCCGATTCCCGCATCACGATTTCGGTGAGCAGGCGTTGCTCATCGTTCAACGCCGCCAGACCATGAAGAAACTTTACAGAACCACCAATGGAAGCCAGGGGATTGCGAATCTCGTGCGCAATAGCCGCCGCCAGGCGCCCGATGGCCGCCTGCTGCTCGCGTACCCGAATTTCTCGCTCCAGGCCACGCACCTCAGTAAGATCGTCGAGTGCGTAGACGTATCCGAAGATGCTGCGGCCCGGCGCTGTCAAGGCTGAAGCACGCACGTCCAGAACAAGTTCTTTTCCGGAAGGGGTACAAACCCGCACTTCGCCATGGGCTGGACCACCCAGCGCGTAAGGCAGAGGTTCGAGGAATAAAGACTGCACCGGCTGCTTCACCAGTTCTGCCGTTTCGCGGCCCAGGAGGCGGCAGGCAGCGGTGTTCACCACTTGGACTCGACCCTCGAGTCCGGTAGTGATGAGGCCACCACTGATCGACTGGATAATGTTTTCGTGCAACGCTTGCAGGTTCTCGAGTTCTCCACTGGCTTCCCGCAGACGGGCATCTGATTGGCGTAATCGGTGCGCTAAAGAAGCTGCCAGATAGGCGATCGTAAGATCGGCGAATAGGTTAATCAGAATGATGGCCAGCAGAGCACGCGGGCTCGGGTGGCTGGACGAATAAGAAGGCAGAACTTCGAAGTAGCAAAGCTCCAGCACCGTACCATAAGCGATAAAGCCCAGCGCGGCCGCAAGATAGGCCCATGCTCGAGGCAAAACGATGCAAGC
>JANXUC010000137.1 GCA_025352065.1 Acidobacteriaceae bacterium
CTTTTATTTTTCATCGCTAATCGCTAGAAATTATAGTGCGCCGACGGGAAGGTTAGGAGCAGTTTGAAACGATGGATGAATGGCAATCCGGGGTTGGGACACTGCTTGGTCGCAAGAAGCGAAAAAATTGTAAGTAAGGAACTTGGGTCAATTTGGGTCAATTAAACACCGAAAACGGGGTAAAATCATGGTCTGTGACGCAGAGCCAAGCTAAGCGAATCAATGAGATAGCATTTCGTTTGTTGTTTCGGGACCAGGGGGTCGGAGGTTCAAATCCTCTCTCCCCGACCAATTAACCTCAATCCCGTTTGGGTCGGTTAAGCAATTCCTTGACTTTTCCGACCGCTGCCCGTAAATCGGCCCGGATGGAATGCAAGTGCCTGCATTCTGCTCAGCGACGTGCCCGAAGAGCTGCATGAGTCGTCAAAAGTGCGATTTAAAGCCGTTGCTGATGAGAATCCCCAAAATGTTTCGCGCCAGTTGAGCCAAACTACCCGCCAATTTCGCTTTATCTCAATAGATAGACGGAACAGATTCGGGCTCGAACCAGTGAAGCGCATCTTCGGCTGCTCTCGCCCGAATGGAAGATCCTTTTCAATTCCAGGACTCGCCTAACGGGAGCCGAGGCTATTCAAAAAAACCGCTACGAGCGATATTAGGAGACCCCGCATCAAGTTCTGGGCAATCCTACCGCGTTTCCACGAAGGATTGCCGGCGGCAACGTATATTCGGCAGGCTTTTCGTGCGTCAACCGCTGCCGGACTGCGCGGCCAACTAGCCCTGGAAATGGCCGGACAGAGCTGCCTGAAGCTGATCTGGGCGAATTTGCGTCGATAGGCGCTGCTGCTGGGCTGGCGTGATCTCAAAACCTTCCAACAGGCTTGGAATGCTAGAGATCTCGTCGGGCGATTTCAAAGCGCGGCCGGCAGAAAATTTGGCAAACTGAGCCCCATATTCGTACCAAGCGCCGTCAAACCAAGAGCAAAGAAAGCAAGGGACGCCTTTCAGCGTGGACTCCACGGCGACGCTGGACTCCAGGGTCAGGGTGCACCAAGCGCGGGCGAAAAGATCCGAGGTGAGAGGTCCTTCCCGCAATTCGACCAACGGCTGAAGATCGGGGGGCAGCACTTTTTTCACGAGGCGCGTTCTCTCGCGCAGGCTCTCAAAGGGATGGAGTTTGATGACTACCGCTCGGTTAGTCTTCCTGGCAAGGGATGCGAGTCGCGGCAAGAGCTCCTTGTAAAAGTCTTCCGTGCGACCAGAGTTCAGTTCGTAGGGTTCGGAGAAGAAGACGATCCAGTCGAGCTTATGGCCGGAAGTTCGTAAGGCTGGCGGCGGTGCAGCACTGCCAACCAGCATGCGACTATGCCGGACGCCGCAGAATTCCGTCCAGTAATCGCGGCCCATTTCACCTCGCGCAAGACAGATTGCGGAAACGGCGGGGCGCAAAGCGAAACCAACGTTCAGGGCACCGTGTTCGCAGACCACGGTATGGATCCCCTTGGCGCGTGCCAGTAACGTTGGCAGTCGGGTCAAGGCATTATTCTCATCGCCGGCGAGTACGGACTGGATCGGCTCCCTGGATAACACTGCGCGCCAGGCATCGCGAATGCGAAGCCCTTTTTGCAAAAAAACCGGGAAACCGTCGAAGGCTCCGAGTTCGTTCGCGAGGTTGAGTACGCTGCTCGCATTGCGCAGCTCGATCTGGAATTTGCGCCACTGTTCTACTAGACGTGTATATTCGACCTCGGTTGCAGCGAGAAAGGGGGTAGGTGCATAGGAAGTCAGAGAGCGCAACTCGACGTTGGCGGGGAGATCGAGAAGGCCACCATTGCGGCGCGTAGCCACCAAAAGAAACTCTTGCCGCGGAAGCATCCGCGCATAGTCAACTTGTGCACGGGAGACATTGACGTAACTGGAGGGGAGCAGGATAGTGGGTTCAGTCAGCTTTGTTGGAGCGGTGCGGATGCGGCGGCGCAACCGATAATCGCTATCCCACTTGTCCAGTGCAATCTCCACGATCTGCAGAGGACGAAATGTGGCAGCGGCTTTGGCATATCGGGAAAGGAATCCGCCACCCTCAGAGGTCAAGGTCTTAATTTGACGACGAAGCAGTTTTGATAAGGTTCGTACTTGGGAGTGCCGACGGGTTGCAACAATTTCTGCATCGGCGGGGATTTGTCCCGCCAACGCGGACGCGAGCAGAATCTCCTCGATTCGGTCATACGAGGACGGAAAGAAGACGTCCCACCAATCTACTCCTTCCTCATCGACCAACTTGCCAAGGCCGGGTTCCCACGAATCACGCAGGTGCGAGAGGTGCAGCTGATGATCCGGGACGTTTCTGATGCTAAAAGCTTTGCAGCTTAGGCGGTCCTCCCTCTCGGAATATGCGCGATGACCAGCCCAGCCCAAATCTACGATCCAATCCCAACGAGTGTGGTGCCACGGGCCGCCTTCAACGCGATCCTTCGGGTGCAAGAGGAGTATTTTCATGAGTTGAAGGCGCGTTCGTGCCGCTAGAATCCGCGATGCAGCGGAAGAAGCTATTATAGAGCGACTCGGAGGCAATCCTCTATTGGCAGCAGTTCACGGCATCCTAAGCGAATCGACAGAAAGTGGGTATGGATTGCCTAAGATAGATATCCACTCGAGAGATATCCGGTGAGTCCTTCGCGCGCAACTTGGGTGCGATACGGCTCCTACGTTATCTCAACGGGCGGAGCCCAGGTCGCTGGCGCCATGATCACAGCCGTGACATTTCCGTTCTTGCTACGCCGCCTTGGCGTGGAAATGTACGGATTGTGGAGCTATGTTGTTGCCGTAGTGGCGCTACTTGAGAGCGTCGCGAATCCCGGGTTGACGACCCACGCCGAACAGCAAGTCGCAGCCCGTCGCGGGGAAGCCTCTGACGTGGTATCCGACACATTGGTGCTCCGGTTCTTCTTTATCCTTCTCGTGATTTGCGTCATCCTTGGAATATCTATTTTCGAAACACGCCCCGACGTAGCCCGGTTGTTACGTTTTTTCGGCATCCTGGTAGCATTTACCAATCTTGCCTCGTCCCAGTCTCTACTCGCTGCGATGGAACTGTTCCATGCGCGTGCGGCTCTGACGCTTACACAGCAGGCTCTTTACGCTGTGGGAATCCTTACCCTCGTGCGTTCGCCGAAAGATGTGATGTGGGTTCCCGCCAGCATCCTATTTTCCGCATGTTTTACGAACCTTTATGGCTGGGTGCTTCTCCATCGGGCTGGGTTGCGGCTCTCGCTCGGGATTCATAGGGAGAGATGGTGGGCTATTCTCGTCCCGGCGGGGCATTACGCGGGTGCTTCCTGGATGTCGAGCGTCTATCACCGCTCCGGTCATATTATTATTCGCTGGACGTTGGGCGAGCATGCTCTGGGCGTGTATGCGGCGGCAACGCGGTTAGTAGATTTCCTCAGGCAAATGCTGGTGGTTTCGCAGTCGGTGATTATGCCGCGCGTTGCCAAGGCAGCTACTTCGGCAGAGGCGCTAAGGCGCCTTGTTCGGTTTGCTCTCGTTACGCAGTGGTTACTTGGGCTTCCGATGGCGATTGGTCTGTTGGGTACCGCCAGTGTGATTGTGCCCTTGGTTCTTGGGACACAATATCTGGAAAGTGCGCGGTTGTTGCCTTGGCTGGCGCCCTATGTCATTTTTGCCCCAGCTGCTGTTCTGTTTTCGGGTACCGTGTTGTATGCTTTGGGTAACTACAGGGCTTACTTGATTTCGACGGCCACAGGTGCTGTGGTGGCGCTCTTGATGTATTTCACGCTGGTTCCTCTGCTGGGCCTCCACGGCGCATGCCTGGCGTTTGTAAGCGCTGAGCTAGCCGTTGCGGTCTCGGGATACCTTCAGGCACCGCGATCGACGCGGGAGGTATGGAGTCACCCTTTGTTGTATGTGGTGGTGGCCGCCGCAGCCATGATGGGGGCTCTTCTCTTGGTTTTGTCGCGTTATTTTCGTCCCGTTCCCGCGACTATTCTTGCAGGCACTGCTTATCTGCTGGTCTGTGGGCTGTTGGCGCGCCGTCGCATCATGGAAGAATTTCGAACTGCTCGGTAGATAGGAGGATTTGTAAGGTAAAGTCCTAGCTTTTGTCCGCCGGCTCCAACTTAATGGGATAGGTTTGATTCGACCACCACTGGGGCACATACATGGCTCCTGCGGCGTCAACATACACGTCATGCGGATGATTGAATGTGTAGTTGAAAACTTGCAATTGCTGTAGCTTTCCATCGATGTAGGTTGCCGGTTCCCCACCTACTACGGAAACTACGCGATCAGAGCCATCGAGAATTAAGATCATTCCGTTCAAGCTTGCAACGGCGATATGGTTTTCAGTGCTCTTGGAGCCATGGAACTGGGCGATGTTACTGGGCCGGGCGCCAGGTACAGGAACAATACGTTGCAGTTCGCCAGAGAGCGAAAACCACTTTAGCATTTCATTGCCACGGTCGCAAACCAACACCGACGGCTTACCCGAGCGGTTGTCAATCCAGACGGCGTGCGGTTCATTTAGATTTGAGTCAGCTTTCCCCCCACCGCCAAAACTGGAAATGTACTTTCCTTTAAGGTCAAAGTGGTGGATGAAGGCCGAACCGTAACCGTCACTAATGAAAAAATCTCCATCGGAAGTAAAAGCCGAGTTAGTTGGGTGGTAGTTAGGGCGTGTTCATACTAACGCAGTGCCTCGACGATAAGAACGAAAGTAAGAAATGCGAGGAACACAATATCCAGTTTTTCGAAGCGGGAGAAGATGCGGCGGAAGCCTTTGAGTCTCCGGAAAAGGCGTTCGATCTCATTCCGCTTCTTGTATAAAGCACGATCATACTCCCACGGATCGATCTGATTCGACTTCGGAGGCACCACGGGGATCATCCCCAAATCCAGCGCCAATTGCCGGGTTTCATTGCCTTCGTAGGCCCGTCCATCAACAACGGCAGCCCCTCCGGCATCGGCCCCAATGCTTCCAGCAAGGCGCGTCCAGGAGGCGCATCGTGCGCGTTGCCGGGCGACAGCGCGAAAATTATAGCCGTTCCAGCATTCGCGGAAACCATATGAATCTT
>JANXUC010000183.1 GCA_025352065.1 Acidobacteriaceae bacterium
CCATGAACGGCCAGTGTACAGAATGCTGCCAGACCCACCGGAATGGTATACCAATCCAAAATTCCCGCCTGTTCCCCCGGTTGAAAATTCGTCCAGAGGGGCAGAAAGTTCGTCGTCCCCGTGCCGACAATGGTTGCTGGAGGAAGCGACTGCGACGTTGCAACTGAACCGCTTCCATCGGCTACAACCGGCGGCGCGGCCAACACAAACGCGGACGCTGGCAGTCCGCCCACTGTCTCCGCATCCGCAGCCTTCATGGCATACGGCACGCTCAGCAACAGAATCCGATTCTGTTCCTTCTGCCCCTCCACCTGCACGCCCAGCCAGCGCGCTTCGCCGGAACTGAACAGTCCCATGGGCAGAGGCTTCTCCGCGCCCAGAGAAATTTCGTAGCGTCCTGCGGCATCTGGATGGACGTTCTGTGTCTCCATCCACAACGGCACGCCGCCTTGCTCGTCCGCGTAAAGGGCGAACGTAATCCCGAGCACGCCGCTCCGCGGTTTACCCGCCCCATCTTTGGCGACGCCGTTGAACTTCATCAATTGTGGAACAGCAGTGCTTGCAGAATTGGAACTTGCCCGCGCTCCCGCGACGGAAGCCATCAGCGACACTACGGCACAAAAACTGAGAATGCGTTTCATAAAGATTCCCCCGGAAATGGCCTCAGGTAAAGCGATTAAGAAAGGCGACTAGGTAAATATACTTAGGGAAGGGTTTTGTCGCTACTGAAAAACGGTGCGCATAATCTTGCACAAGCGCCCGCCAATACTGGCTATCCAGGGGCAACAGGGATACTGCGTCAGAACGCGACGGGGACGCCTCATGGAGCTGTTCCTAGAGTGGCAAAATGTCTTTCGGAGGGGACTCTTGGATAAAAAATTCGTCCTAAAGGACAAAGCAGCGACAGCCACAGCCGGAAACCGCGGGTTTTGGCTGCCCCCCAGGGATTCGAACCCCGATACTCTGCTCCAGAGGCAGATGTCCTACCGTTGAACGAGGGGGCAAACTTCTGCGGCGGGAGAAACGTCAGCCGCTTGGTTGATCTTATGGGGAGTGCTGCTTGCGGTCAACCTCTGCCTGTGTAGGACGAACATTTCCTATTCGTCGGCTTTTGAATTTAGTCGTTGTGGAAAGAAGAAACCAAAGTCAAAAGCTGGCGAGCAGGAATGCGCGCCCTATACGGGCAAAATCAAAACCTTAAAGTCAAATGCTGCGGACAAAACTGTCCGCATTCCATTAGCAAAGGCTATTCGACTTCAACCGCTGGCTCTGCCACTTCCGCCTGAGCCTCTGCTTCTGATTCCTGGCCTGCTCCCGCTGCTTCAGCTTCTTTCTTCTTCACGCGGACGTTCGTAATTTTCGTAAAGCCTTCTTCGAACGTGGGCGGACGCAGTTTGCTCGCCATGCGACGCATCACGTCTTCGGCGACTACGCGCTGGCGCTTTTGATTGCGCTCCAGGCAAACTTCGAGCGGCACATCGAAGAATACGGCGTGCACTTCATAGCCGTAGTCATGCGCCAGCTTGATCCAGCCCTGGCGTTCGTGCGGAGAAAGGTTGGTGGCATCCACGTAGTTCATGGGACGCCGAGCGACCATTCGTGCGCGCAGCAGCGAACGCAGGTTCGAGAACACCAGATCCTGAAAACGCTGCTCGTTGGGGTCGTCGAAAAGCAGGCCGCGGAGCAAATCGCTGGAAAGTGGAGTGATGTTGTTGCGCTTGAACCACGAACTCTTTCCCGATCCGGGAAGGCCAATGGCCAGAACCGTCACGCCTTTGTACTTCTTGGGGGCGGAAGGATCTTGGGCCACCGCAGCCGCTGCAACCGGCCGCGGAACTGGAGTCTGTCCGTTGGGCTCGTGGCCGTGCTCGGGCTCTTGGCCATGCTCGTGATCAACGCCGTTGGTCACCTGCGCGGCATTCCCAATTTGGGAAACTTCGGAAGGTTTCGATCTGCCGCGTCCGCGACGGCTGCGACGGCGACGTCCGCGGTTGGGGCTACTGGGTCGCCCTTCGGCTCCTTCGGACGCGTCAGGGGGGCTCCCAGCGTCAGCGCTGGCCATCTCAGGAGCGGCAGGCTCGGGCTCAACCCTCGCCCGTCTTACCGACGCTACGCGTGCGGGAGCCGCGCGCCGGGGGGCCGGCACTCCGGGCCCGTCCACTCGATTCCAACGATTGTCGTCGTCAATGTCTACGTGGCTGCTGGTTCTTGCAGGGGTGGCTTGATTGCCAATCGGCGGAGCAGCTTCGCGTCCCACGGTAGTCCGTTGCGCGTCGTAGAGCTCGGGCTGAAGAGGAGCTTGTTTCGGTTGATCGGACGGGAGCTGTTCGGCGTCACCGTCTTTCTTCTTTTTACGTCTCATAAGTCGGTCACGCATCCAATTGCGCATAAATTTGCTTGTAACACAAGCATATACCTTCGGGCAATCCAGCGCACGTTCGGGAACATACACAATCATCATCAGCAAACGTTTGCGAAGACTCCCTTCGTGGAATTGCGCTGGCACGGCCATTCACAAAAGCGATCCGCGCGATTCACGAAAGCGAACGTGATTCCGCGCATTGCTGCCCTGCCCTCGGCCCTGCTAACATCTTGAGTTCGCCTACATTTCCATCGGTCTCACATGCGCGGTTCTCACATAAACGGAGGAGTTCTAGCAATGGCAATTAAAGTTGGTATCAACGGATTTGGGCGCATCGGACGCAATGTCCTGCGCGCCTCTCTCAACGACCCTAACATCGACATTGTCGCCGTCAACGATTTGACGGATACGAAAACCTTGGCCCATTTGCTCAAGTATGACTCGGTTCTGGGCAACCTGAGCCACACCGTCACACATGGCGATGACTTTATCCAAGTGGAAGACAAAAAAATTAAGGCTTTCAAAGAAAGAGATCCCGGAGCGCTGGATTGGTCAGGCTCCGGCGTGCAAGTCGTGGTGGAATCGACCGGGCACTTCACGGATGCGGAAGGCGCCAAGAAGCATTTGCGCGGCACGGTGAAGAAGGTCATCATTTCGGCTCCGGCGAAGGGCGAAGACATCACGGTCGTGCTCGGCGTAAATCACGAGAACTACGACGCGGCGAAGCACAATATTATTTCCAACGCGTCTTGTACTACGAATTGTCTGGCGCCCATCGCCAAGGTCATCAACGACAAATTCAAGATCGTCAGCGGGACCATGACGACCATCCACTCCTACACGAACGACCAGGTCATTCTGGACTTTCCGCACAAGGATTTACGTCGCGCTCGCGCGGCCGCGCTGTCCATGATTCCGACCACCACGGGAGCCGCAAAGGCTGTAAGTCTCGTCATTCCAGAGCTGAAGGGCAAGCTGGATGGCTTCTCGATGCGGGTGCCGACGCCGAACGTTTCGGTGGTCGACATGGTGGTTTTCGTCGAGAAGAAAACCACCGTTGAAGAGATCAATGAAGCACTGAAGAAGGCTTCCGAAGCCGGTCCGCTGAAGGGCTATCTGGGATTTGAAACCAACGAACTGGTTTCCAGCGACTTCAAGGGCAATCCGATGTCTTCCATCGTGGATGCGCCGATGACGCGCGTTGTGGCGGGCAACTGCGTGAAAGTGATTTCCTGGTACGACAACGAATGGGGCTATTCCTGCCGGGTGCGGGATTTGATCAACTACATCGGCAGCAAAGGGCTGTAAGTTGCTTAGCTCAAAGGGTTCAACTCAGCGGGAACCGGCAACGGTTCCCGCCTTTCCGACACACTGCACTCTGGAGAAACTGGCTCACCATGTCGAAGCTTTCGATTCGCGATCTTCCGCTAGCCGACAACCGCATTTTTATGCGCGTGGACTTCAACGTTCCTATTGAAGATGGTCGCGTAACGGATGACACGCGCATCCGCGAAACGTTGCCCACGATTGAATATGCTTTGCGTCACGGCGCGAAGCTGATTTTGTCCGCTCATTTGGGACGCCCTAAGGGTAAAGTCAATCCCAAGTACAGCTTGAAGCCGGTGGCGGAACGGCTGCGGATATTGCTGGATAAGCAAATGGAGGGTACGCAGAACGTGGGCTACTGTCCCGATTGCGTGGGCGAGCAGGCGGAAGAAATGGCGCGGAATCTGGAGCGCGGGCAGGCGCTGCTGCTGGAAAACTTGCGCTTCCATCCTGAAGAAGAAGCCAACGACGAAGCGTTTTCGAAGCAGCTAGCCTCGCTGGCCGATTTTTACGTGAATGACGCGTTTGGGACGGCGCATCGGGCGCACGCGTCGACCGTTGGCATCACAAAGTTTGTGAAAAAGTCCGCTGCCGGATTGCTGATGGAAAAAGAACTCGAGTACATGGGCAAGGCGATGCAGAACCCGGCGCGTCCGTTCGTGGCGATTCTGGGCGGAGCGAAAGTTAGCGACAAGATTGGCGTGATTCAAAACCTGCTGACTAAAGTGAACGCGCTGATCATTGGCGGCGGCATGGCCTATACGTTTTTGAAGGCGCAGGGTCAGTCCATTGGCAAGTCTTTGGTGGAAGAAGACAAGGTTGATCTGGCGAAACAGCTTCTGCAACTGGCGCAGACCAACAAAGTGAAATTTCTGTTGCCGGTGGATCACGTTGTCGCTGAGCGCTTTGAAGCGACCGCGAAACCGCAGCCTGTCGGCGTGGGAGAGGCCATTCCAGCGGAGATGATGGCGCTGGATATCGGTCCGAAGACGATTGAACTGTTTACCGAAGAAATTTCTTTGGCGGAGACGATTGTCTGGAACGGACCGATGGGCGTGTTCGAAATGCCGGCGTTTGCCAATGGCACAATGAAGATTGCGGAAGCGGTGGCGGAAAATATTGGCGCGGTTTCAATCGCTGGTGGCGGCGATACTGTGGCTGCCGTACATAAGGCTGGCGTGGCCGACAAGATCACGCATATTTCTACCGGCGGTGGCGCCTCGCTGGAATTTTTGGAAGGCAAGAAGCTGCCTGGCGTGGAGGCATTGACGGAGAAAGCGTAAGAGTGTTTCATAAAAGCAAATTGTCATTCTGAGCGAAGCGAAGAATCCCTATTGCCGCAAGACTGTTGACAACGAAAGGGATTCCTCGCTGCGCTCGGAATGACAATCGGGTTCATTTAAGTTTGCAGTTCTAAGAAAAGGATTCCATGCGTAAGAAGCTGCTGGCCGCAAACTGGAAGATGTACAAGACTCCCGACGATTGCCGCGCGTTTGTGCGCGACTTTCTCCCACTCATCGCCAATCCTGGGCGGGACGAAATTGTTCTCTGCCCTCCTTACGTGGATTTGCATGCCACGCTGGAGGCGGTGAAGGGCTCTGGGCTTTGCGTGGGGGCGCAGAATCTGCATTGGGAAAAAGAAGGCGCATTTACCGGAGAAGTCTCACGAGTTATGCTGGTGGCGCTAGGAGTTACGCATGTGATTATTGGCCATTCTGAGCGTCGCCAATATTTTGCGGAGACGGACGACACCGTCAATCGCAAGCTGGAATCCGCGCTGGAAGCCGGATTGGCGCCGATTGTATGCGTTGGCGAAGTGCTGGAAGAACGTGAAGCGGGGCTGACGGATGATGTTCTGCGCCGACAATGCACGCGGGCGTTCAGTGGAATTTCCGCGAAGAAGGCGGAGAAGTTGGTCGTGGCTTACGAGCCAGTATGGGCCATCGGGACGGGCAAGACGGCGACGCCGCAGATTGCAGCAAGCGCGCACCTTGTCATTCGCGAGGAGGCCGTGGAAGCCTTTGGTGCGGAGTTTGCCGATAAGTTGCGCATTCTTTATGGCGGCTCGGTGAAGCCGGACAATGTGAAATCGCTGATGGCGGAGCCGGAGATTGACGGTGGACTGGTGGGTGGTGCCAGTCTTGATCCGAAGTCGTGGTCGGCGATTGTGAATTATTGATTTGTGGAGCAAGCTCGCTACCGAGAGAAATTTGTGCAGCGGTCTCGGGAAGGGCATGGCTTCAGCCGTGCCGTTAGATTCACTATGACGCAGGCTGATGAGGGTGCAGTTGACATTCCCTCAGGGGCTAAAGCCCGGTTCGGGATGATCAGGATGGCACGACTGAAGTCGTGCCCTTCCCGCAGACCAAAATCGTCGGACGGCGTAGATTCTTGCCTTTTTGACGACACCATACTTGGAACCACACCATTTTATTTGGAACACTTATGACCTACGAAAATATTCTGTTCGAGAAGAAGAACTCCATCGGCTACGTGACCGTGAACCGCCCGAAAGCGCTGAATGCGCTGAATCTGGCGACTCTAGAAGAACTTCGGTCGGCCTTCACCGAGATTCGCGATGACGCAAGCCTGCGTGCTGCGATTTTGACGGGCGCTGGAGAAAAGGCTTTTGTGGCTGGGGCGGACATCAACGAACTGGCGCAGCAGGATGCCGTGCAAGGAAAAGCTTTCGCACATCGCGGGCAATCCGTGTTTGATCTGATTGAGAATCTTGGTAAGCCCGTAATCGCGTGCATTAACGGCTTTGCCCTCGGCGGCGGCTGCGAATTGGCCTTGGCCTGCACCATCCGTCTGGCCAGCGAGAATGCGAAGCTGGGCCAGCCTGAGGTCAAGCTCGGCATCATTCCGGGATACGGCGGTTCCCAGCGTCTACCACGTCTGGTCGGCAAAGGCATTGCGATGCAGATTGTGCTGACAGGCGAAATGATCACAGCGCAGGAAGCGCTCCGGGTTGGTCTGGTCAACGAAGTGACTGCGCCGGACGACCTGATTCCGCGCGCCGAGACCATTGCGCAAAAAATCATTGCCAACGCGCCTTTGGCGGTTCAGTACGCTCTGGAAGCGGTCAACAAAGGCATGGGAATGACCTTGGCGGAAGGCCTCTTCCTGGAAGCGGCGCTATTTGGCGTTTGCTGCTCGACGGAAGACAAGAAAGAAGGCACGACCGCGTTTTTGGAGAAGCGGGCGGCGCAGTTCCAAGGCAAGTAGCGCGTCAGGGGCTCGTCATTTGTAAGCCGGCCTTTGAGATTTGTCATTCCGATGCAGAGAGGGATCCGTTTCGCTGTGAGAGATCTGTAGCGAAAGCGATTGGTCACTTCGTACAGCATGACAAGGGAACCAGAGATCTCCGAATGCACAGCAAGGGAGCGAGCCAAATAGGCGCAGTTTCTTTCCAACTGAAATTTCCAGGCTAGGGTTTCGCGGGGCTGACGGGATCGTCGTGGTGAATCAGAAATAGGACCGTCACCCCGCCTGCCACGCCCGCTCCCACATACAGTGCTGTCTGCGAGTTCAAGGGACCAGAGCTGGCCGCGCTCGCTGCGCCGCCGCGTGTCGGCCTCTGGCGCGCCTGCTCGGCTGCCGATGGACACGCTTCCCGCTTCGCCTCTTGTCCAGCTCGCAGCAGCTCGCCACGATCCGTCTGCGGCTCCTGCACCGCCGTCCCACCCAGATTGCCTAACGGGGCGCCGTTTACGTCGCGGTCGCGGTCCGCATCGACGAGCTTGCTAACATCTGCTGATTTTTTGTCTTTGTCGTGGGGGCGCTGCGCGCGTCCGTAGACGCGGACATCGGCTCCGCGCGCTTGAATCAATACTTGTCCCCCCTCCGCGTAACTTACCGCGAAGTCTGTCCAGGCATCCCATTGCTGCGGCTTGACCGTCCAGCAACCTGCTTGAACCGCAAATCCGCGTTGCGTATTCACGCTCACGCCGCCACGTTCCAGAACCGCGTAGGTGGTTTCGTAACGAAGAGCTGTGTCCGTCCCCAGCATGGCGTTGGTGCCGCCTTGCGTCAGATTGCCGCCTCCGTCTTTTTGCGTAACGGTTAAATCGCCAGGCAGAACCGCCTGGGAATTCGCTACTGGGCGCCCGTTGACCGCTATGTCGCCGTGCGCCGTCAACATCGCTCCTGCCGTGTCCTGAGCTACAAGGGCGACCGGAAATACCACTAGCAGCGCCCCGCACACATGTGCTCGTAACTTCCTGTTCCAGCCAGTCTTATTGCAAATGAACACGTAAACTCCGAGACGAAAACATTCCACCCTTAAGAGTACGCACGAACTCTTTCTCGGTCAAGGCGATTGAAGATTACAAGGGTACTTACTGGCGCAAGTCTACCTTTCCGCCCTATGGATCAGAAATTTTGGTGCTTTGTTTTTAGTGCCCCTATTTTACAAATGACAGGCGGGAATCCGCGAAAAAATCTCTGGGATGACCCTAGACAGACAACAGAAGTGCCGGATGAGTTTGTTCTATATCGTTGGCCAGAAACCGATTTCAGGGCATACTATCAACACAGCGGCTCGGTAGTGGACCCTCTGCGGAGGATGTGTGCAAGTTTCCACCAACTCAAAGCAAGACCTTACGCCCGTGCCTCCTGGTGTCGGACTGAGTCCAGCACAAGGACCTGAGCCGGGTCCTGAGCAGCGCCAACGGAAGCGACTGATTCTGGCATTGGTGTGCCTGCTGGCAGCTATTTGCGTGGTTGCAATCAAGAATCGCGCGTACCTGCTTCCTACGGAACCGGCCGAACCCCAGGCACAGGCAGTCTCGTCTGAGCCGCAAAGTCCTCCTGTTATCCCCACGAAAATTCCCACTGACGCGGGAAGCGGTGCAGCAACAAACGCACTGCATGGTAAGAACAAGCCCAACAGCAAGGCTCGCAAGTCAGGACCGGAAACCACTCAGGCGGACACTTATACGCCCAGTGTGAGCCGCAGAGCGCTGCCTCCGCTGGACGTTGAGGTGTATGCGGGCGGACGGGCGGTTCCACTGCAACCCAAGGTGCCCAATGCTGTGCGCGTGGACACCAGCAACGGAACCGAAGGCCGGGCGGCGTCCTCGCAGGCTGGCGCCACAGGATCGACGGTTGCAGCGGACCGGGTGCGGATATCGCCCGAGGCACTGCAAGTTCTCGCACATCCGGTCGATCCGAACTACCCGCTGCTAGCCCGCGAGATGAAGGTGCAGGGGGCGGTTGTCCTGGATGCGCTGATTGGACGAGATGGCACAATTCAGAATTTGAAGATCGTAAGTGGCCCTGCGATACTGGCGAATGCAGCCATGGAAGCGGTCCGGCAATGGCGATTCAAGCCTTATTATCAACAAGGTGAAGCGGTTGAAACGGCAGCGCGGATTACCGTGAACTTCACGATTTCCACAACTTAGTCGCAGGCTGTTGAAAAACCGCCCAAATTCCGAGACTGTGGCGTGAGCGAGGCCGCAGCGTTGTTCCAGGATCTCACTGCAAAAATCGATATTGGCGAAGCCGCCTTATTCCTAAAACAAAATCGTTTTAACTCAGTTATTCTAACGCTTACGCGGAGAATTCCCTCCGTTAGCAAAATCAGCTACAAAAATTCCGAAATTTCTAGACTTGGCACGCCTTTTTGTGCGATTAATAGAACGTTACATTGGTAACATCTGTAAAGTTGTACTGCTTTGCCGTTGTGAATCTACGGAGGGGAATCTGTGAAACACAAAGCCAGCAAGAGCAGCAAAGGGTCCAAAGCTTCAGGAGCCGGTCCCAAGCTGCGTGAAATACGAGAAGGTCGCGGGCTAACCATGCGCGATGTGCATGCGGAAAGCCGGACCATTGCGTCCAAACACGGGCACCGGGGATTTGAAATGGTCCCCAGCCGCCTACACATGCTGGAAAACGACCTCAGCACACCGAGCGTCTATCGCCTCTATTCGCTGTCCACGATTTACGGACTCAGCGTAAAAGAGCTGTTCGGCATGTACGGACTGAAGTTAACCAAGTAAAAAACGAACGGGCCCATCCAGTTTCTGGCGGGGCCCCTCCAAACAAGTAAAAACATACGAGAGGGGAAACGATCTGGCGGCCAAGCCTGAATCGGTTCCCCTCTCGATGTTTCTGCACAGGTTCTACGATGAGCTACTGTTCGTAGGCTCCCTTATCCACGTTGGAACCCTGCACGCGAGCGTTCCCCGCATAGTCCAGCGTTCCAAAAGTGGCCGACCCTAGGCTGGTATTGCCCGTATTGACCGCTGGCGAACTGGCCGACACATGCAGGTCGGGTGTGACCAGGCTCACGAACATTGGATCTGCATACGAGGAATGCACGTCATTCCCGGTGCTCGACTGCCACGATGCAAAACCCGTATGGCTAGTGCCATTCCAGGTCCAGGTACTGCCTGCGGAAGCCACGGAAGAGAAATACAGGTTGTAGTCGACGGTGGTTGCCGTCTGGCTCACGAAGCTGTTGACCATAAATCCACTCGCCTTAGCGTAGACGATGTTGTTTTCAAACACGTTGTTGGTGGCGTGATATTGAATTTGGAACTCGCCGCTGCCCGTGCCCTTGGTGTCATCGTTGTACAGAGTGTTGTTCACGATGGTGCAGTGGTCGGTGCCTCCAACCTGGCTGGCATAGCCGCCAATCGTGATACCGCTCGCATTGCCGTTGTAGATGATATTGCTGCGCGCGATCACGTAGCTGGAAGTTTTGCCCGAGTGTTCGCTCGCCAGCTCAATCGAGAAGTCCACGTTGTGGATCAGATTGCGCTCTACGGTGATGCGAGTTCCGCCGTCCACGTAGATTCCGTCCGCCGCGTATTGATTGCCATAGGCGGGATTCCCATAAGACGTAATGTTGTAAATCGTATTGCCGCTAATCGTTCCGTCCCGCGCCTGATCGTAGGCTGCATTCGGCGACGTGCCTTCAAAACCGATGGCGTCGATACCGATATTGTTGTTGTCGTGGATCAGGTTGTTGGTCACCGTGAAGTACTGCACGTTCCCGTTCAGCGACATGGATTCGCTGCAACCGGTTTTCAGGTGGTCCAGCTCGTTCCCGCTGATGGTCAGGTTGTTGATGGAAGCCGGAGCCTGATTTCCGTAAATTGCCATGCCCAGGGCGTTGGCATTGCATCCGGACGCGGTAGTCACGATATTGTGAATGTGGTTGTTCAGGATCTGGATATTGCTGCCCGCGCCCAGAACGTAGATTCCCACCGGCACGTTTGCCGTGCTGGAGGAAGTGTAGTTGCGGATCTCAAACCCGTTCACAATTACGTAGCTCTGGCTGGAGATGGTGACCATTCCGTTCTGTCCATTCGGAATCGCGAGACCGGTGCCATCCAGAATCGCCGCGGCCTGTGGATCACTGAGCAGCGTGATGTAGCCACCCGCCGCCGAACCCGATTTATTCAGCGTGACGAGTTCGTTGTAGGTTCCCGCGAGTACGTGAATTGTGGCTCCAGCGGTCGCTTGGGAGATGGCAAAGGTAATGGTCTTCCAGGGAAGAGCGGCGGTGCCTGGGTTGGTGTTACTGCCCGTCGGTGCAACGTAATAGTTCAACCCGCCACCGGATGCCGCTGTGACCGTAACCGCTGCCGACGCCGACTTTGTGGCATCCGCTTGCGACACCGCCGTCACAGTCACACTAGCCGGACTTGGCACCGTTGCAGGAGCTGCGTAGAGGCCACCCGAGGTCACGGTTCCGACTGTCGAGTTCCCTCCCGCGATTCCGTTCACTTGCCAATTCACCAGAGTATTCGTCGAACCAGTAACCGTCGCTGTGAACTGCTGCGTGGCATTGGTTTGGACAGTGGCAGAGGTCGGCGAAATCGAAACGCTAACCTGCGGCACTCCCGTGACCGTCACCGTAGCTGATGCCGTCTTCGTGGTATCTGCCTGCGCAATCGCCTTGACGGTTACGGCTGCGGGGCTAGGAACGGCTGCTGGGGCGGTGTACAGGCCCGTCGTCGATACCGTCCCTGTGGTCGAGTTCCCTCCCGTCACGTTATTCACTTGCCACGTCACTGCCGTGTTGGTCGAACCAGTGACAGTCGCCGTGAACTGCTGCGTGGCGGAGGTCTGCACCGAGGCGCTGGTGGGAGAAATCGTGATGTTGACGACCGGCGTCGTGGCATACGTGACCAGCAAAGCTTCGTAGTCGATATCCACGTTGTCCGCGTGGTTGTTGGAAAGTAACTGCACACGCATCTGGCCGTCGCTGGCGCGCACATAGTTGGCCAACGTGCCCGTCGCGTTGAACGTCAAGATCTGCCACGCCGCCCAGCCCGATGTATCCACCGAGTTCGTCCCCACGGTCACGTACGCGTTTGTGCTCCAGTTCAAGAGTTGCCAGGTCCAAGTCTGCGTGCTCGAGAGCGGCCCCTGATAGTTCACCTTGACCTGGATCGCTGTCACCGAACTGGGGGCGATGGAGATTGGCAAGGTGAATACCTGGTAGCCCGCATAGTTGGCGGTCGCAGTTGTTTGGAACTCGACGTACTTGGCCCAGGTATTGGTGGCGCCGGATTCGTCCAGAAGATCAATAGAACTGGCTACGGGTTGGCCACCGCTTGTGCCGCTGGTCGTCACGTAGGAAGAAGGGACGAGGGTAGTTGTGGTTTGAGCGTTAGCCGTGGTGATGAGACTGAGAAGGGACAACGCCAGCAAGGCGACGCTGCATCGGTAGTAGGGGACGGAAGCAACTTGGTTTCGCATGCTCTCTCTCTCCATCTGAGGGTGACGTAAAATACCGGTGTACTTATGATTACTTTCGATACCTTCGTTTAATTACGATATCGGTCACATTACTCCGTTTCACGAAACGCTGTCAACTACAGCAACTGGAACTCTGCTCCAAAAAACCAGACGGCACCCCTAAGGGTGCCGTTGCTTGCTGGCGATCCATCTGGGTTTTCACTATCTGAGTTCAGGCCTGCAGAGCTTCCGCTCCAAGCGCACGGAGCCAAAGTGTTCCTCGACCTCCCGAACGCAGTGCCGCTGGAGCCCAAGCTCGACGCGCTGGAGATGCTCGTTCGGCGCGATGGCCGAAAGGGTCCAGACACGCCCCGTGCGCGACGCCAAGCTCTGGAGCCCTTCCGCCCCCAGTTCCGGCATCTCCGCTGAGAGAAGTTGTGGAACACTTCCGGCGGGAAATAAGACTTCTAAGTACTGGCGACCTGCGGCTGCCTCGCGGTTGAGGTAATACTGCGCGGGAACCCGTTCAAAAGCGTACGGGAACAGCAGCGAATCGCCCGGCTCGGTGCGCAGCATCAGGGAATGCACGGCACCTCTCCAGTCGTCGCTGTAGAAAGAATCTGCACGAAGGCGCTGATAAAGGAAGTCCTGCTGCAAAGAAAGGCTTACCATGATGCCCAATCCCGACAACAACCACCACCTGTTGGGCAAGAGCGCAGCGCCACGAGCCGCCAGCAGCAGAAACGGCGGGAGGCAAGCACTGAGATACCTCGGCACTAGGAACGGAATCCGCCAGGACATTGCGCAGGTCAGCAGCACAGGAGCCCATAACGATGCCCACAGAACGCGCGAACCGCGGTTTGGCAAGCCCGGCTTGGCAAGAAGGAGGCCGCAGGCGATCAACAGCACGTAAGCCAGCAGGAGCGCCTTTCCTTTGGGCCCGGCCAGCCCGGAGAAGAACGCCGCCAGCAATTGTATTGGCGGTTCCTTGATCCATCCGAGATGTGAGCCTTGCGCAAATAGCCAGTAGGCAAGCGGTAGCGCGAGAACTGCCACGGCTCCCAGCGCCGCCAAGAAGTTTCGAGATCGAGTTCTCAGCTCCGATGAAAACCCCACTGCGGATGAATGGCCGATCAAGGTTAAGCCAAACATGACATGCGAATAGAGCCCGACCACAGAAGCAACAATATACAAATACCAGGATTTGGCAGGTTTTTCGCAGCACATGAGCAACAAAGATGTCGCCAAAACACTAAAGAGAATCAGGAAGCTATAACTCCGTGCTTCCTGGGAATACGCGATGTGCAGCGGACTGAGGGCGAGAAACAGAGCGGAGATCCTCCCGGTACGTGGGTCGAAAACCTGGCATCCCAGCCCATACAGCAAAGGCACTGCTAGAACGCCAGCCAGGACGGAAAGGCTACGGAGCGCGAACTCGCTGCAGCCCGCCACATTCCAGATTCGCAGAAGTAAATAGTAGAACGCCATGTTGGCTTCACGATGTAAAACAATGCGCCAGAAATCCGCCCTGGTGGCCGACGCCAAAGCTGCGCTGATTGCCTCGTCCGCCCACAGACTCTTGGCGCCAAGATTCCATAGCCGCAAATAGCCAGCAACGGCCAACAAGAGAACCATCCAGACTGCAGTGTTCTTGCGCAAAATCGACGCCCTCGGCCCCTAGTTTACACAGGCGCCGTGCTGCCGCTCTCTAGGCTCGCCTGGTGCGACCGTATAGTTGTGAGATTTCCACGAATGTTGTTCACTGGAGAGTAGGGTTTTGCAGCAACTGACTCCCCCAAACACGGAAGACAATGCAAATCAAGATTCTAGGCTCAGCGGCAGGCGGCGGATTTCCGCAGTGGAACTGCGCTTGTTCTAATTGCCGGGCGGTGTGGGCGGGGACTTTTCAGGGAAAAGCGCGATCCCAAGCGCAAGTTGTCGTGAGTGGAGACGGGAAATCCTGGTTCCTGCTGGGCGCCTCTCCCGACCTTCGGTGGCAAATTGAGACTACGCCCGAGTTGCATCCTGGAGTACGGGATTCGGCAGTCGCCGATTGCGGGAGCTGTTTTAGCCAGCGCGGACCTTGATACAGCGACTCTGGTTTAGCTCATCGAGCCACAACGAGGAATCCCTTTACCTCCAATACGGCCGCTCGGATGAGAGGCATTCTCGCAGCGGCGTGCAAGAAAACGTTATGACGCCAGATGCACGGGGAGAACGCCTCTCCACAACATGGCAATTCTATGACGATAGGGATTCCTCGCTGTTGCTCGGAATGACAATCTTAGAGCGTGTTTATAAACGTTTCCCGACCGGTTCGAGTCTTACCTCAGGGGCTAAAGCCCATGTTCCAGGCGGGTCTAACGGCACGACTGAAGTCGTGCCCTAACCAAAAGCATTTATGTAACACGCTCCAGAATAGCGTGGCACTTGTTGCAGGAATGGAATTATTACTTCTTCACTGGATCGGCGGACCCGCCGTCGTAGACGACTTTCCATGTGCCGTCGGCTTGCAGCTTCCACACGGTAAGGTAGTCCCCTTCGAGTTGAATGCTCTCGCCTTTTTCGTTCTCGCCGCGGTAAATCCACCGTCCGGAGGTGTATCCAAACTTGCCGCTCTTGAAGAGTTGGGCGTGCTTCGGCTCCCAGGTTAGGAAGTGCGCCGGATCATCCCACTCTGGTTTCAACTCTGCGCGCGCGGCTTCCTTAGCCGACGACCGGTTTGGCGCGAAGCAGGACCACATCGTCGGCCATAAATTGCATCCAGCCGTCGAGGCGTTTTTCCTGGGTTGCTTTGTTGAAGTTGCGATCCGCTTTGAGTAGAGCCACTTCCCCGCCCTGCGCGAACGAAAGCACGGCGAAGGAAGACAACACCACCAAACCGAGAGACATCATCGAGGACGTCGAGAGCTGCCTTCGCAACTTCATTGCACTTTTCCAACTTTCTCCATCGGCCAGTATCCGAAGACCGCCTTACCAACCACGAAGCTCTGCGCCACCGGCCCAAAATCGCGGCTGTCATTCGACATATTGCGATGGTCGCCCATCATAAAGTACGATCCTTCCGGAACGCTGATCTCCGGCTGCGAGCGCCAATCGGAATATTGCGGAGGTACATAATCCTCTGTGATAGGTCCACCGTTCACGTAGACCACGCCTTCTTCAATGCGAATCTTGTCTCCGGCCACGCCGATCACACGCTTGATGAAGCTCTTCGACGGATCGCGGGGATAGCGGAAGACGATGACATCGCCGCGCGAAATAGCCTCGATCCTATAGACGAACTTATTTACGAAGATGCGTTCCTGATCCTCCAGGCCGGGCATCATGCTGGTGCCTTCGACCTTGACCGGTTGGTAGAGGAACACGATGAAGAAGGCGGCGATCAGCAGCGAAATGGCAAGATTGCCGAGCCACGCACCCAAGACTCCCGCTACTGCCAGGCGCGGTGGCTGTGTGGAGGGTGGAGAGGGTGGAGAGGGTGGTTGCCCGCTCGTCGGCTGCCCGGGCGTCGTATTGTTTTCGGCGTTGTCGTTTACGTCCATGTTTCGTTCGATGCTCAAATAGCCTTACGCTGAAGGTTCTTTCGCAATTCTATGGTCCAGCGCCGTGCTGCGCAAACGGCTTACCCCCATGTACTCTCGGAATACCGCCCTGCCCACCCGGTTCCGCGATTCGCGGTAGAATAATCTTTGGCTCAAGACGAAATCCCATCCGGAAGGTAATCATGTCGAAACGAATCCTAGCTCTGATTTTCCTTTTCGTCGTAACCATGACCATGTCAGCGCAGTATCCTAGTAAAACGCCAGCGGCGGAGGTTCCGGCCTACAACAAGACAGCTCCGGCCAAAGGCGTGAAACTACCCCCCATTTTGACTAAAGATGAGCTTTGGGGAGACGATGCTCAGTCTCCCTTCCAGACTCACGCCTACGAATTGGCGTCGAAGATTTCCGGCACCATTCATCAGATGCCATGTTTCTGCTATTGCGATCGTATGGGACACAAGAGTTTACGCAGCTGTTTTGAAGGCAAGCACGGCGCGCAATGCGACATCTGCCTGAAAGAGCTGTATTACGTCTATGGGCAGAAGAAGAAAGGCCAGACTGTGGCGCAGATTCGCAAGGGCGTAATTGCTGGAGATTGGAAGAAGATCACACCGGAAGACGCGGCGGCGCTGAACTAGAATCCGGTCCGGAATCAGACAGACCGCTTGGAAGGTTTTCCACAGCCGGATATTGGGCTAGGTTTTTGGCTGTGTTCCAAGGCACTTCAGGATACTGGAAATAACCAAAGGTCGTACCTTCACTTTAATCACGTAAGTCACTGAAAAAAATATGGTTACAAAATCAACATCCAAAGCAACTAAGCCCTCCACAACCTCAATTCCCAAACCGGCTGTGGTGATCGACCCTAAATATACACAGGCTGTGCAAATGTACGAGGTCGGAATCAAGGCCATGCAGGAGCGCAAATACGACCGTGCCAAGGTCTCCTTTCACAAGGTAATTGAGGCCAATATTCGCGAACTGGGCGACCGCGCCCGCATCCATATCAGTGCCTGCAACGCGCAAGCGGCTAAAGCTGGTTTGGACTTCAAAACCTCCGAGGAGCATTACGACTACGCGATTTCGCTGATGAATCAGGGGGACTACGTTTCGTCGCGCGAGCATCTGGACAAGCTGCACAAAACGGCGGCGAACAAGGACCATGTGATGTACGGTCTGGCCACGCTGGATTGTCTGACCGGCCACCTCGAAGATGCGCTGCGCCGTCTGCATGAGGCGATTGCAACCAACCCGCAGCTGCGTTTCCAGGCTCGCAACGACTCCGACTTCCAGAACTTGGCGGAGGATCCGCGTTTTACCGAGTTGATGTATCCGGATCCGGGCGGGGAAGCTGTTCTGTCGGGTCACGCAGCCGACGTCGAAGAAGGCCAGTAAGGTCGGCTCATGTCGGCCAATCGTGTTCCTTCGGCAGAGTTGCGGCCGCTTCGCGTGGTCGCAATGGGAGGAGGTACTGGCCTATCCACCCTCCTGCGCGGGCTGAAGCACTTCACGCCAGCGCACGGAACCTCGGCAGTCCGCAACGGAACCGAATGCATTGCTGAGCTTTCCGCTGTCGTTACCGTCAGTGATGACGGCGGCTCCAGCGGACGTCTTCGCAAAGAACTCAACATGCCGCCTCCGGGCGACATCCGCAGTTGCCTCGTCGCCCTCTCCGAGGACGAAGCGCTGCTCTCACGGCTGTTTCAGCATCGCTTCCAAAAAGGTTCGGGCCTCGAGGGCCACAGCTTCGGCAATCTTTTTCTTGCTGCGCTGACCTCGGTGGCTGGAGACTTCACCGATGCCGTCCGGCAATCTTCCGAAATCCTTGCCACACGCGGACACATCTACCCTGCCACGACTTCGCACATCGAACTCGAAGCCGAGATGCGGGATGGCACACACGTCCGTGGCGAGACCAAGATTACAGCCAGTAGCGGGCGCATCGTAAAGTTGTTTCTGGTGCCGCCGGATGTGCAGCCCCTGCCGCAAACGCTGGCGGCAATCTCCTGCGCTGATCTGATTACGGTAGGTCCGGGATCGCTCTTCACCAGCCTTGTTCCAAATCTGCTGGTGCGAGGCATTCCCGAAGCTATGGCGGCGTCTCCGGCGATAAAGGTTTTTGTTTGTAATTTGATGACGCAGGCCAACGAGAGCCTCGGCCTAACCGCTGGCGACCACATTCGCGCCCTGCATGAACACGCCGGACTGCCGATTTTCGATTTCGCGCTCATCAACCGGAAGCCTGTTTCGCATAACGTGAAAGCTCGTTATGCGTTGGAGGGGGCGAGCCAGATCGTCGCCGACCTCGATGCCCTGTGCTCCATGGGAGTCTGCCCCCTGATTGGGGATTACCTGGTCGAGGGAGACAAGGCCCGTCACGCTACCGATCAAGTGGCGCAAGATCTGATTCATCTGGCGCAGCAGGTAATGCTGCATGGGAAGGATGCGATATTGGCGGCGTCGGGGTTTGTGGTGGGGCGGAAGGGGTAAGGGCGAAAGGGGTAGGGGCGAAAGGGCTAGGGGCGTAAGTTCAGTCGATCAGAGTGCTCCGCCGAGACAAAGAACGATGGGCTGAAGCGTGTTTACTCCCACTCTTCAAAAAACTGTTCAGTTCCATGACATCCTTTACACATTGTCCCGAGACATCCTTTGCACTCCAGCGCGAGGCGGGTGGCCGACCCTTCCAGTTCTTGATCTCCATTCTATATCAAGAATATCGGATGCCCCGTCCTTTGCGGTTTTTGCAAAGGGCGGAATCCCATGCTTCTCAATCCGATGGAGCGAGCAGAGACTCGACACTAACATCTTATACTTTTGTTCCGAGACTCCCCTACCTGCACCTAAGGCGCGGATGAGCCGCGTTGCTAACGTGAAGTGCGGCCTCCGTGGGCGCAGACATTTGGCTATGATCCGCTGGGCAACCTTAACCAAGAGCGGTCGGCTCGCCTGGAATCTAGGCTATACCGGGCGCACAAATCACTGCGCATCGGGGAGCGGTGCCACGTACCACGCGAATGGCAACCTGGGCAGCGACGGCACCAACACCGAGCTATTCAGTGAATTTAGTTATCTACGCTGTGGGTCGTGGGCCGGGTCGTAAAACTTTCGCTATCCGATTTGCTACATCACAAGCTCGGGAGTCCCTCTCGGATGCTCACAACGTTCATGTTCGGAACGCTCTTGTTCGGAAGAAAAGGGTCTCCCGCACAATCCACAGATCGTTGATGCTAGGTCCTGTTCAAGTACGTCCATGCCAAAATCCTCTTTTCACAGCACATCCTTCTCCGAATCGAGAGGAGGTAAAAAACCCGGCACTCGAATGCACGTGCCGGGTCTCCGCGTTAACGGTTTTGGTCCGATTTCCCAACGCCACAAGTTTTGCCGTGTTCGGAAAGCTCAGATTGTGAAGCGAGCTTCTTACCACAGGTAGCGCACGTATATTGTCCCGACTGTTTCGTGTCCATAAACTGTCTCCTTTTGAAGCGAAATGCTGCTTTACTACCGTGATCTTGCTTCCGACGCTTCTCTTTTCCAATCGAGTCCGTCGTGTAGCCGGGAAGGCGGTTTACTGTAGGGGGGGTACGGGAAAGACTAAATCAACCATGAGAGCTAGTCTCGATTCGATTTCTTCCCCGCGCTGGACGTCAGGCTACTGGGTCAGGCTGCTGGAATGACCGCGCAGCGAACGGTTCCCGTTCCAACCGGATTCGATTCCTATCGGCTATCTGCTCGACGGCTGGAGGACAATGGTTCTGAATCACAATCCGTGTCCTTCCCGTTGGGGGTGATTATTGGGATTTCTGAGGGCGGACGCACATCGGATTTCTCACTACGTTTCGGAATGCAATTTTTTCAGCTTGTTTTGGCTTGGGTTTAAGAGCGGCGAGCAGGAATGCTCGCCCTACACTGGCGCTTGGGCCTCCGGGGCTGAAGCCCTTTATTTTGGGGACTTCTACGCGACCATAAATGGCCGCTCTTTCACGATGAGTCGAGGGTTGTCGGTCTCGATGGGTCGAGGACTGTCGGTCTCGATGCGTTGAGGACTGCCGTTCCTGTTCGGTTGAAGAGTGTCCGCGTCACCTTGGAGTGTCTCGCAGCCCAGGTTATCGTCCACAGGGCCGACGCGAACCTGGGGCACCTTCGGATTATTCGTACCGCATGCCCTGCGCGAAAGAGCTGCGCCTTCAGGCCAGCGTCCCGATTCGTGGAACCATGGCCTTCAGGCCCGGTGAAAGGCGCCGCGAACGCTCCTGTCCTGAGCTTTCTTGCGCAGACCAGAGTACCGCGCCCTCTACCAGCCTGCTTTCTGACCTTTGTTCTGCTCGTCCAGCCATTTTTGTAGTGGGGCGAAATAGTCGAGGATGGCGGTTGCATCCATTTCGCGTTGGCCGGTTACGGCTTCCAGTTCGTCCTGCCAGGGACGGCTGTTGCCCATTTGCAACATCTTCCTGAATTTTGCTCCCGCTTCTTTGGAGTTGAAAAACGTGCAGCGATTCAGTGGGCCTTTGTAGCCGGACTCTTTGCACAGCGAGCGGTAAAACTGGAACTGCAGAATGTCGGCGAGGAAGTAGCGCATGTAGGGCGTGTTGCTGGGGATGTGGTATTTGGCGCCGGGATCGAAATCGGCTTCGCTGCGAGCGACGGGCGGGGTTACTCCCTGATATTGCAGGCGCAAATCCCACCAGGCCTGGTTGTAGTTTTCGGGCTTGATTTCGCCGGAGAAGACCTTCCAACGCCACTTGTCGATCATCAATCCAAACGGCAGGAAGGCGACTTTTTCCAGAGCCCGGCGGAGGAGAATCGGGATATCCGCTTCGGCGGGCGGAAGCTGCTCCAGCAAGCCAATTTGTTTCAGATACTCCGGCGTAATGGAGAGCGCCATCGTGTCGCCAATGGCTTCGTGGAAGCCGTCGTTGGCTCCGTTCTCAAACAGGAATGGCTGATTCTTGTATTCGCGGTAGTAGAACGTGTGTCCCATTTCGTGATGGATGGTGACAAAATCTTCGTCGCGAATTTGGATACACATCTTCACGCGCAGATCGTCTTTGGTGTCGATGTCCCAGGCGTTGGCGTGGCACACGACGTCGCGGTCGCGCGGCTTGGTCAGCAGTGAACGCTCCCAGAAGGTTCCAGGCAAGGGATCGAAACCCAGCGACTTGTAGAAATTTTCTCCGTATTGGGCCATACCCTTGGCGTCGAGGTTCTTGTTCTGGAGCAACTGCGTAAGGTCGTAACCGCTACCGTTTTCCGGCAGGCCGAGGAGGGGGAAAATGTTTCCCCAGGTTTGCGCCCAGGGATTCCCCAGCAAGTGCGCCGGAATTGGTCCGTTGGGCGGAACGATTTGCGGACCATACTTCTGCGTGAGCCTGGCGCGAACATAGGTATGCAGCGAGAGATAGAGCGGCCGGACCTGCGTCCACAGGCGCTCCAGTTCTGCGTCGAACTGCTCGGGCGTCATGTCGTATCCGGCGCGCCAAAGGACGCCGGTGTCTTTGAATCCCTGTTCGCGAGCACCCTGGTTGGAGAGTTCCACAAAGCGTGCATAGCGCTGGCGCATTGGCGCTCCAACTTTGTGCCATCCCGCCCAGATATCTTTCAACTCCTCTGGATTGCGGCTATCGGAGAGAATTTTTTCGATGGCTGTGATGTCGAGGCAGTCGTTGGGCTTGCGGCAATACTTGCCTTTGCCGTAATCGCCATCGAGCGAGGTTGCGATTTCGGTCATTTCGCGGCGCAGTTTGGGATCCTTGGGAGCGGGAGCGGGATTCTGCAACTTCAGGAGGAGGAACTTGCGCGCTAGGTCCGGCGGAAGCTTGATCGCTTCAAAGCGTTTCGCCTGTTCGATCAGTTCCGTTGAGGCCGCGGTAAGCTCGTCCTGGGCGTCAGCGGCAATCGCTTCCGTATCGTC
Organism: Acidobacteriaceae bacterium; assembly: GCA_025352065.1. Lineage (GTDB taxonomy): Bacteria > Acidobacteriota > Terriglobia > Terriglobales > Acidobacteriaceae > JANXUC01. The sequence goes on from JANXUC010000183.1 coordinate 21,839, forward strand.
GGTGATGAAATTTTCCTGCACCCAAGTGGCGCGGGAGGCCTTTATGGTCAGTTCGCGGAGGCGGTCTTCCCCGTTTTTCATGAACTCTTGCGCTTCCGCTGCGGTTGGCGCGGAGGCAGCTTGTGAAGGAACGGCTAACAAGATCAAGAGTGCGAATGTGAGCGAAGTTACGAAGCAAGATTTCATACAGGATTCTCCCGGCGAGAATTATGCACCAGAAAAACGAGGCTGTCAGCTGAGAGTCTTATTCCCGGCGTAGAACCCAAGCTGTCCGTTCTTCATTTCTTCAACCGATCAATCGCTCGACCTCGGAACTTCTTGCGCACTAACCTGCGGAGGTCCGTAAGCCCGCACCATGACCAACACCTCCGTGCGCTACCCTAATGCCCTAACTTTAGGCATACTCAAGAAATGTGGCCGGAGTTTGGACGTGGAAAACTTGAGGCTTTTCGCGACGATCTTATAGGCTCCGCTCACTTTATGCTCTCCTCTTTACGATCGACATTCAGATTCGCAATCTTGTTGAAAGGAATTGGACTGGTCTCTACATGAAGATTTTAGGTATTCGCTCAATTGGCGTGGTCATTCTGGGCTGCGTTCTGGCCGGTATGGGAGGCTGCAGTAAGGATCCGGCCCAGTTGAGTCAGACGCGGGGCGCGACTGCGGCGGTGCAGGGCAAGGGCTTTCAAAAGATTCAGCACATTGTCTTCATCATTAAAGAGAATCGAACGTTCGATCACTATTTCGGAACCTTTCCGGGTGCGGATGGGGTGACCCGAGGTAAATCGTCGAGAGGCGAAGTGTTGCTAGCTCATGCTGCCGACGTCGGCCCGCACGATCTCGGCCATTCCTGGCGCGACGCCATTATTGCCATGGCTGGCGGACGCATGAGCCGGTTTGACCTGGTGGTCGACGGGGACACGCAAGGGTTCCTGATGCCCTACACGCAATACAACGAAACTGATATTCCGAATTATTTTGCTTATGCCCGGAATTTTGTGCTGGCCGACAGAATGTTTTCCTCGCTGGCCGGAGCGAGCTTTCCGAATCACCTATTCACGGTTTCGGCACAGGCAGGCGGAGTGATTGGCAATCCGCACCCCACGGGAAAGGCTTGGGGATGCGATTCGGACGATTCGCAGGAAGTGCCGATCGAAAAGGGCGAACTGGGATTCGATAGCGTACGTCCCTGCTTTGATTTTCCGACTCTGGCCGACTCGCTCGAAGGCGCTCACATCTCCTGGAAATACTACGCGCCCCCAAAGGGGCAGTATGGCTATCAGTTTTCCACGTTAGACGCGATCCAGCATATTCGGAACACGCCGTTGTGGGGGGAACATGTGGTTTCAGACGCTCAGTTTGCGGAGGACGCGAAGAACGGGAACTTGCCAGCGGTGAGCTGGCTGGTGACCGGAGAGGCGAACGAGCACCCTCCGCGTAGTGTGTGCAAAGGCGAAAACTGGACCGTGCGCCAGCTCAATGCAGTGATGCAGGGGCCGGATTGGAGTTCGACCGCGGTATTTATTACCTGGGATGACTTTGGTGGTTTCTATGACCACGTCCCTCCACCGTCCGTCAGTACCTATGGGCTGGGGCCGCGTGTGCCGTTGATAATCATTTCTCCGTATGCAAAAAAAGGCTACGTCAGCCACATGCAGTATGAGTTTTCGTCATTTCTTAAGTTTGCGGAAACCAGATTTGGGCTTCTCCCTCTGGGAAACCGCGATCTGCGCGCTAACGACATGCTGGATAGTTTCGACTTCGATCAGCAACCGCAGCAGTCGCTGGTACTGGAGGAGCACTCCTGCCCAAAACAGCCCTTTCTCTTCTGGAGGGTGCGGGAAATTCTGGGACAAACCAAAACAACGATCATCAAGCCTGAGCATCCCAAGCAGCTCTAGCGATCGTCCGATGCGCGGTTGGAGTGTTGCGCCAACCGCGAGCTTCCTTGCGAAGAAATCGAGCGGGTAAAAGATTTTCTCGACCTCATCGGGTACCATTCCGATGGGAGTCCTTGCGCCGTTGAATCCATCTCCGAAAGCATCGTCAAATTCGCCAGTCCCCGGAGCCGCTGCTCCCCGACTGCTTTGCTATTTGCTGCCATCCGTGGCGGACATGCTTTTTATCGCGTTGCTCATTTCCCTGGCCTATGGCACGCCGCGTTTGCTGCTGCTCAACGACCCTGGCATTGGATGGCACATTCGCACTGGCGAGTGGATTTTGCAGCATCATGCTGTTCCGCATACGGACCTTTTCTCGAATGTCGCCAGTCGTTCGTGGTTTGCGTGGGAGTGGTTATTTGAAGCTGTCCTCGCCAAAATCCACGCCTGGAGTGGACTGAATGGAGTTCTTGCCTCTGGCTCCTTCTTATTCGCTCTGACGTTTGCGTTGCTATTTCGCTGGACGTTGCGTCGTGGAGCGCCATTTCTCCTTGCGCTGGTTTTTGTGGTCTTGGCTGTGTTCGCCTCCACCATTCACGCCCTGGCTCGACCTCATTTGCTGACTTGGTTGTTCACTTTGCTGTGCTGGTATTTGTTGGAGAAAAATACTCGGCGGGTTGGGTTGATTCCTTTACTGATGCTGATTTGGGTCAACGTTCACGGCGGATTCTTGGTGGCGTTTGTCTTGATGGGGCTGATTTTGGCGGGAGATGTTTGGCAGATTTTGGTCGCCCCCACCTCGCCGGGAAGCTCTGACCGCAACTCTCTACGTCTCTGTGGAGTGCTGGCAGTTTCCTTCCTTGCCAGCCTTTGCAATCCCTACGGTATTAGACTTTATTCTCATATTTATCAGTATCTAGGCGACTCATTTCTCATGCATCACATTCTGGAAATGCAGTCACCGAATTTTCATTCTTTTGCAGCCAAGGCTTTTGCTGCCTTGCTGTTGCTCGCAGTGTCCGTCGCGGTAGCAAATCGAGACAAGCTGCGGCCAAGCCAGGTATTTGTTTTGACTTTCTTCTCGGCTGCCGCTCTAGTTGCGGTACGAAACATTCCCCTTGCCGTGATCTTGCTTACGCTAACCGTCGCGCCACTGCTGAATAACGCGCAGATGGGAAACCGCCTCCGCAATTTCTCCGACCGCATGGGAGCGATGGAGTCCAACGCGCGCGGCCACCTGTGGGCGATTGTCTTCACGCTTGCTACGATTGCCGCGTGTGCCAACGGAGGCTCCTTGTTCGGACACCGAATGATCCACGCAGGTTTTAATCCTGAGCGCTTCCCTTTGCGCGCGGTGGATTTTCTTGCGCAGCATCCAATCGACGGGCCGCTGTTTACGACCGACGCATGGAGCGGATACATCATTTACCGCCGGTGGCCGGGTTTGGCGGTGGTTGTCGATGATCGTCATGACATGTATGGATCGGAGTACATGCGGAACTATCTGGAGATCGTGAATGGTGAAAAAGACTGGCAGGAGCATCTGACTGGAACTGGGGCGCAGGATGTTCTGGTTTCAGAAAATAGCGCGCTGGCCAGTTTACTGCGTTTGAGCCCTGGCTGGGAATTGCTGTACGAAGATGACCAAGCGGCGCTCTTCGCAAACCGGAAAAAGTAGATCAAATCCCAAGAAATGAGATCAACTAAGCAAGCTCCGCTTCCAAACGCACTCTGCTACGCGCGCTTGCGCTTCGGTTGCATATCGAGCGTCTTGATCAGGCGAAACAGATGGTTGGCGTGTACGCCCAGGATGCCGGCAGCTTCGGTGTAGTTTCCGCCAGCCTGGTCGATGGCACGCTCGATCAATTTGCGTTTCGCATCGCGAATTCCATCGTGCAGTGCCGTTGCGGCGCGGCCATCTGGACCCGAGTGTTCCAAAATCGATTCAGGCAGATCTTCCGGAAGAATAAGTTCGGTAGAGCCCAGCACGATTGCACGCTCGATCGCATTCTCGAGCTCTCGTACATTGCCAGGCCAATCATAAGCCATGAGCGCACCGCGGGCTTCGGGTGAAATGCCTCGGATCGTGCGCTTCATCTTCTCCGCATAACGTTTGGCAAAGAAGATCGCAAGAATCGGGATGTCTTTCCGGCGATCTTTTAGTGGCGGCATCTTGACGGAAACTACATTGAGGCGATAGTAGAGATCCGGACGGAATTCCTTCTTCGCCGACGCTTCCTTTAGATCGCGATTTGTAGCAGCAATCAGGCGGATATCGAGCGGAATTGTCCGGATTCCGCCAACGCGCTCGAACTCATGTTCTTGAAGGACGCGCAGCAGTTTGGCTTGCAGTGCGGGAGCGAGTTCGCCGATTTCGTCGAGGAATACGGTGCCCCCTTCGGCGGTCTCGAGCTTGCCTTTCTTCTGTGCGATGGCTCCAGTAAACGCACCTTTTTCGTGGCCGAAGAGCTCGCTTTCCAGCAGCGTATCCGTGATGGCCGCACAGTTAATGGCCATAAACGGCTTATGCGCTCGGGCGCTGTTGCGGTGAATGGCGCGCGCCACTAATTCTTTGCCGGTGCCGCTTTCGCCTAAAACCAGTACCGTGGAGTCATTCCCTGCGACGCGTCCGATGAATTGTTTCACGGAGTTGATGGCGTCACTTTCGCCGATCATGTCGTGAGCAATATCGAGTTCCTGCAGCAGGCGCTCGTTCTCGCCGCCAAGCCATTCCAACTGATATTGATTCTCAATGGCCAGCGCGACAACGTTGCCCAGCGCGGTCACGAGTTCCAGCAGCTCAGCATCGAAGCGGACGCCCTGGGCGTTCGCATCCATATAGATTGCGCCCAAAACTCTACCTTGAACTTCCAGCGGCACAGCCAGCACGGAGAGCACTCGCGCTGTAATCAGACTCTCGGCGTCCCGCAAAACCTCGTCGCTAGAAATATCATTCGATACCACTGCTATATTTTCTTCCAGCACACGGCGCAGAATGGTCTCGCTTATCCGCATGGACTGGTTCGGACCCAGGCGTCGATCCCATCCGCGCACTTCGCCGAGATCGTCATCGCTTTGGCGGAGCACCAGGGCTGCTCGCTCGGCAGGCGCAACTTCCAGTAGAGCTTCCAACACCTTATGTTCTAGCGCTGCCATACCGCGCACGGCATTCAATGTGCGACTGAAGCCCAACAGAACCCGAAGATCCTTCACGGTGCGCGTTGTGGCGGGCATCTCAGTATCCGAGCGAAGGTAAAGGGCATCCTGCTTTTTGAGAATGAAAGTGGCGCTCTCGCCTAAGTTCTCAAGACCCAAAGCAGCTGAAGTGGAGGACCCACGATCCGCGGTTCGCAGCACGAACATGGAATTGCCGATGCGAACCTGGTCGCCCGGCGCGAGGACCTTCTCGGTGACAGCAACGCCGTTCACGAAAGTGCTGTTACGGCTGTTGAGGTCGACAAGCCGGAAAGTTTCGCCTTCCGAACGCAGGACGCAATGGTGCCGAGAAACCAGGGAATCGAGAAGAGGGATGTGATTGGAGGGGTCGCGTCCGACCGTGATTTCGCCGTCAACGAAGGAGAACACTTCTCCTTCGCGGGGCCCCTTGAGCACTTCGAGCCGTAGATCTGCGAAACCAACCTTGCTACTCGGTTCGCCCATCGCAGGCTGAGTATACCAACGGCCCATGACTTTCGATACCTTTAACTACACCTAGCAAATATGTTAGGTGGGCCAACATCCGCGCTAGGTTTTCGCCAGCACCAGGTACTCGCGCACAAACCATGTAACCTTTCTAAATCAAGTTATTTCTTTTAAATTCAATAATATACAGGCATCTTGCACGCAGGTACCGTAGTCGTAGAACTTTGGTAACCCACCTGCTTTATTAAAGTCGTACCGCAGACAACCAGTCTGATCCCCCGAAAAAAGGAGAAACACAATGAAGATCAAAACCAACACCAAAGCAGGCAGCGCAGTTTGGGGTGGCTAAATCCCCCGCCCCGAGCTGAAAGGCTTGGGGCCCGAAATCAGGAGCAGTTCTAGCAACTGCGGTAGAAACAAAAATCCCAAGGAGGGCCCAATGAAGATCAAAACGAACACGAAGGCCGGCAGCGCAGTTTGGGGTGGCTAACTCCCCCGGCCTGAGTCGAACGACTTAAGGCTCCGAAGTTCACGAACGACAACAAAGTCATTCGAAAAAGATGTGGCAACAAAATCCCAAGGAGGGCCCAATGAAGATCAAAACGAACACGAAGGCCGGCAGTGCAGTCTGGGGCGGATAGTCCGCCAAGTTCCCGACCGAGAGTTGGGAACACGAACCGAAGCGAGTACAACCGCAGTTCGATACAGACATCTAGATAAAGGAGCGGACACAATGAAGATCAAGACAAGCACCAAAGCCGGCAGCGCAGTCTGGGGTGGTTAGTACCTCTGCACTGAACTCGTGTTCTCCGTTGGCCCGGAGAGCTTGCACCAAGAAGAAAGCAGCAAACAACGATTCTGTAGCAGGGCAGGATTCCCCTCCTCCCGACGGAAAAAGGGAACCGAGAAATCGGTTCCCTTTTTTCAATTCCCCAGCTGGATGCACTGAGCTGCCGACTGACCGCCAAATTCACGAGTACTCAATTCTGAAGCGCGAACAGAAACCTAGAACGCGGCCACTGCCTTCGCTGCGATCACTTTCCCAACCGTCTCTCCCGCGGTTGCATCAAAAATCCAATGCACGCCAAGATAGATGCGACTGATCTTGTTCTGTTCGATCCCTTCTTTTAGCGTGAAGGTTTGTTCCTATTCGGGCCGCACGATCCCGTCGTGATCGGAAGTGATTCCGTTAAATTCGTCCGAGACAAACCTAACTTTGATCTTGTCGGTCTTTTTGCCAATCAATCACGCGAAAGTAAAGCCAGACTCACGGTCTCCCGATCCCCTCTCCGTCGAGAGCGAGCAGCATCAGCCGTTCGACAACGTTGCGCAGCTCGCCGACATTGCCTGGCCACGGCTGCTCACACAATGCAGCAATCGCTTCCGGAGTAAACGCCATCGGCTTCCATCCGTTCTGCTTGCTCACTTGCGCGGCAAAATGCTTGATCAGGACGGGGATATCTTCGCGACGTTCGCGTAGCGGCGAGGCACCAAGGGGAGTACATACACGCGGTGATATAAATCCTGCCGAAACTTCCCTTCCTTCACGAGCGTTTCCAGATCGCGATGCGTCGCCACGACCACCCTCACATCCACTTTGATTGCATGATCTCCGTCAATGCGTTCCACTTCCGACTCTTCCAGAACGCGCAGCAGCTTGGCCTGCATCATCAAGGGCATATCGCCGATCTCATCGAGGAAGATGGTTCCACGCTGCGCCTGTTCGAACTTGCCGAGATGCCGCGCGCCAGCTCCGATGAATGAAACTGTGAAATGGAGCGGGAGACGGGGATCGAACCCGCAACCAACGGCTTGGGAAGCCGCTACTCTACCATTGAGCTACTCCCGCTCAAAAACGATGGCCAGACAAAATTGTAGCATTCCAACTTCGCTTGGCTACGAAAAGTCCTCTACTTCGATCCTGCTGTCGGAGTCTTCGGGACGAAGAATTCATCCAGATAATGCCGAATGTTCTCGCGGTTCGGTAAGGTTCGTAGTCCTTCGCGATATCCGCATCTGCGCCAAGGCCAGCCAACGCCGGACCGCGTTCATAGCAACTCCTGGTTTTCAAAACTCGAAGCCGATTCCCCTGCCAATACCTTCCACAGTTTCTGTCAAGATCCGCGACCTGTCTAAACTAAGCTTCACAGCTTCGTTTACTCTGAACGTCTTTTGATCTAGAATCGCACCGTTTCGCGCATTGGAGTTTCAATCGCACCCCAAGAGGCCCCATGACCGACCTGAACTTGCTGTGGCTGCCGATTTTGCTGTCTTCCATCCTCGTGTTCATCGCCAGCTCCGTCATTCACATGTTTACGCCGTGGCACAAAAGCGACTACCAGAAAGTCCCCAACGAAGACCGCGTGATGGATGCGCTGCGCCCTATGAACATCCCACCCGGCGACTACATGATGCCGCGCCCAGCCAGCCCAAAGGACATAAGCTCCCCGGAGTTTGTTGAAAAGCGGAACAAAGGCCCGATCATGATCTTCACCGTCCTCCCCGCCGGCCCGATCAAAATGGGGAAACAGCTGCTCTCCTGGTTTCTCTATTCCTGCGTAATCGGAGTCTTCGCCGCCTACGTCACCGGACGCGCGCTTCCCATCGGCGCAAACTATCTCCATGTTTTCCGTTTCGCCGGGACAATCGCGTTCGTCAGTTACTCGCTCGGTCTATGGCAACTGTCAATCTGGTATCGCCGCTCGTGGGGCACGACGATCCGCTCCACCATTGACGGATTGATCTACGCCCTGTTGACGGCTGGGACGTTTGGATGGCTCTGGCCTAAGTAGAGTAGTCCTTTAGCATTTGGCCAAAGAGCGAGGAATGTATCCCTCATGATCCCGGCTGTACGAATGAGCGTTGTGATGATATCCAGGTCGATTTCGTCGTACTTCGGGATGATAAGAGACCGCGCAACCCCAGCTTTTTCGAGCTTGAGGTGGCTTCCTTTTTGTCCACAATGACGTCCGCGAGTAATACGCTGGCAACTCTCTTGGCGCGCTTCGCCGAAGTCACATAGACGCCACAAATGACACCTTTATGCCCGGGTCTTAGCTCTGGATTCACGACGAAAACCGATTGTCCCGACTAACGCTTGCCCTTCGAACGCCCCCGGCGGGTGGCCGACCCTTCCGCTCTTGATCTCCTCAACACCATAAACCCAAAGGTGCCCCAGCCTTGCGAACTTTGCAAGGCTGGGACTTCGGAGTCTCGACACTACAGCAGCATCCGCTTCCCAAGAATAACGGCAGCAATCGTAACGTCAGCTTCACTGAGTTGGTAGACAATCCGGTAGCTGTAAGCGATCAATTCCAGGATGCTATCATCTTCGAATTCTGGAACTTGGCGTCCCGATTGCGAAAACGCGGAGAGGTTTCGCGTAAGGGTCACAATCTTCTTGACGACTGCTCTCGCATAGGACGGAGAGTCTGCGGCAATGTAGGTCGCGATAGATTCCAAATCCTCCAGCGCTCGCCGAGACTACCCTACTCGGTGAGCCATGGTCCAAGACGCGCTCCCGCCTCTTGCTGGCTGACGTTCCGTGCTTCCGCGCATCCTCCAATCCCCGCCGAACCTTATCCAATTCATAAAGGTGATACTGGATGTCTTCCAGCGAGCAATTTTCAGGCAACTTGTGCACAAGTTGCTCAACTTCTTGTTTGGCGGTCATGATCACTCCAATCCAGCCTTCAAAGGAATCATTGCTTAGAACGAGGGCACCCTGAAAATAGCGTGACCTAGCCCAGCCTGCGTCGGTTCAAGCTAAAAGACGGGTGGCCCATTCAAGCCCGCTGTTGGCTTGCGTGGGGATGTTCACACCTCCTCGGGCGGGAAGGTTTTGCCCCGAGGACACAACACTCTCTAGGAATTGTCATTCCGAACCCTGAGCGCCCTTTGCGAAGGCGAGGAATCTGCTCCTCGATCGCCCAAACAGAAATCCCACGATCATCCGACTCGGGAAGGGCACGGCTTCAGCCGTGCCACCTGCTGGGGAGGAGAAACGGCACAAGGCGTGGACCGCCCGTGATTGCCGTGCTGCACCCACGCGACAGAATCAGGCTCATAACGGCGTTTCAGCCGCTGTACCTGCCGCTCACTCAGTTGCAGCAGACGGGCGGCTTCGCTGACGCTCAACCGCCCGCCTGCTGCATTCTCAATCACTTTTACCCGTTGGAACTCTTTCTGACTCATCGTCACCATCCTGAGAGGGCGACAAAGTCTCGTTGCGGTTAGGGGGTGACATTCTCTTGGAGTATCTACATTTCGTGCTTTTGTGAGGCACAAGCGTGCCAGTTTCAGTTAGAAAAAACTGACAGCCTTGGCGCGATCGCGCAGATCGTAAAACAGTCCAGACCATTTTACGAAGCAGGCGGAAACCCCTTCGCCAACAAAGTTTGAACAAGCTCTTGGCATAAAATGGCGCTACCAGCTTCTCAAGAAACGCGAAAGGTCCGCCGGTCGATCCGGCTCGCCTTGGCCCGAGTTACTGGTAAGGGTTGATCGAAATCACGGAGCAACGGGCCGGGCTTGCGTCAAATCGCGCACACCAACGATCCTTAATTTCGCCAGATGCCAGGCCGGGAGTTTTTTCGTTAAGGATGCTGGTTTTACTCGGAAGGCAGGGAAACACTCGGTTGACCTACTCCTGTGCAAGCGACTTGTACATTCGAGCGCGATTTTTGTACTATTCAATTAACTTTCTGTAAATTCAAATAGATAGCAAAATCTATTGGCTTTATGGGAGAAGTGATATGGCAATTGAGACACTTACCACCCCCGATATCGTTGACACGGCAATCGCTGCCGGTTCTTTTAAGACCTTGGCGACAGCCCTAACGTCCGCTGGCCTGGTAAACACAATGAAGGGGGCGGGCCCTTTCACCGTTTTTGCTCCGACCGACGAAGCCTTCGCCAAGCTGCCTGCAGGAACCGTCGAGACCCTGCTTAAGCCCGAGAACCACGAGAAGCTGCGCGGCATCCTGACCTATCACGTTGTTCCCGGGAAGGTAACAGCAGCAGATGTTGTAACTTTGAAGTCGGCAAATACCGTGAATGGTGAGGCCTTGAAGATTGCCGTTCACAACGGTGCAGTCACAGTCGACGCCGCAAACGTTGTGAAGACGGATATTCTTATGCAGCAATGGCGTCATTCCCGTAATCGGTGCAGTTGTCCTGCCCCAGTAACACTCGGGCCACGGAGGTAGGCGTTCTCGAACGATCAGAGTTCGCTCGCCTCTGGGAAGGATTCCTTCAAATTAACAAACCAAGGGATGGTACGATTCAAGAATGTGCCATTCTTGATCCGATATGCTGACTGGGTCGTTGACAGCCCGTGACAGAGCGAACAGAATGAATCGCCAACAAAATTCAGTGTGGATATTGGGTGACCAGCTTGTGGTAAGACACCCGGCCGTCCTCGCCGCTGAGGCTACTTCTGGCCGGAAGAACCTACGGATTGTCCTGGTGGAGAGCACTGCAAGCATGGGCCCACTGCCCTCCCAGCGCAAGAAACTCATTCTCCTATTAAGCGCCATGCGGCACTTCGCCGAAAGGCTGCGCAAATCTGGCTACTCGGTAGACTGCTATCGTTCTCGCGACTTCGTGCAGGGCCTGCGCGAACACATTAGCAAATACGGCTCCACACATCTTTTCACAATGGCTGCCAGCAGTTTTCAGGAGCGGCGCCTGCAGAGCGAACT
>JANXUC010000053.1 GCA_025352065.1 Acidobacteriaceae bacterium
CATCTTCTTGCAAAAAAATGGGCTGAGCTACGCGCATATCGAGGTCTCCTCATCATAAGATGACTCTCGATATATAAAAGACTCTAATAATGAGACACTACACTAGTAAGGCGTGGGCGAACCGATTTTGGCTGTCAATTGTTGGAATTCTGGGTCGCCATGCAGGCTCTCGAAGTTGCGGTTAAATTTTATATTGCCCACGTCATCGACATGCTTGGCGTAGGCGGCTTGCAGATATCCTAACGCTTCCTGTTTGTTGCCTAATAGAGCGCTGGTTTCCGCCAGAGACATGGGAGAAACCTGCCCAAGGGCGTAGAGCTTTTTCTGCTCCCGCAATTGTTCGAGAAACATTCCCCTGGCGCCACCCGAGGCGTACCCGCGCGCCGCTGCTTCGGCAACCGCAAGTGCCGCATTGTCGCGAATAAGAAGAGCGACCTGCCTGGTTTCCTTCAGATAGTTGGGATAATCACCACTATCCCTGTAAGCCAGTTCCAGATACCGGTGGGGGGACCGGAATTCGGGCTCGGCGGCCTCCATTTGCTTGAGGAGAGCCAGGCCCTCGTCTTGGCGGCGTGCCTCCCAAAGAATTCGACCTTTGTCCGCCAAAATGGATTTTGAGGCAGGGTCCAGCGCCTGAGCGCGCTCAATTTCCATAAGCGCTTCTGGGAGACGGCCCAAACTAAGCAAAGTGGTGGCGTACCAATGGTGAGCAATGCCGTTTTTCGGGTCCAGCTCGAGGGCGCGGCGAAATTCGCGATCAGATGTGGCGACGTCCCACATTCCGTTGAAGGCAGCAAACGCCAGCGATGCGTGCGCCTCTGAGGACAGGTCGTCCAGTTCCACGGCCTTTTTTGCGGCGGCCAAGGCCCGCGGGTAAGCCTCGGATGGGGGCATGACCGAATACTCACGCAACAAGTTGTAGCAATCCGCTAAGCCCACATAGGCGGGGGCGTAACCGGGGTCATGCACAATCGCTTGCATGAACGAGTCCAGCGCCTTGTTCAAACTGTCAGGTGTGCGCTGGTTCCAGAAAAAACGGCCCTTAAGGTAAAAATCCTCGGCCTCGGGGTTGGCAGCATGGCGCGCGGATCCCGAATTCGGCAACCCCAAACTAGAGAGACTCGAGGCGGGGCGCGCTTCTCCGTGGGCTGCGCGATGGCTTGCGTAAACGGCCAGCATGGAAACCAAAGCCAACACGGGTAAGATTAAAATCCATTTCGAGCGCGTAGCAAAAAACTGTGTGTTCTCCGCAGATGGCGCAGTTTCTGGCAAATCTTCCGTTTCGAGGCTCGCAGTTTTTTGCTTCACCGGTTCTGGGCAGTAGGTTGGAACGATCCAGCGATAGCCGCGGCGGCCCACCGTTTCTATGAAGACGGGATTTTCGGCGGAGTCTCCCAGGGCGTCGCGGAGGCGGTTGATGGCGCTTATGATGCCGCGATCAAAATCCACGAATACGTCATCGGGCCATAGTGCGCTGCGGAGTTGGTCGCGATTGATGATTTCGTTGGGGTGGCTAACCAGCAGCCGGAGCGCCTGAAACGGTAGCTCCTGAATTTTTACCCTGACGCCGCACTTGCGTAGTTCGCTGGAGCGCAGGTCGGCCTCGAATACTCCGAAGCGAATCACAGCGTCCTGAGAGACAGGGGGTGGCATAGGCTTGTGGCCCAGGGGAAGACCTTCAGTCTAGCACGCGGGTTGCAGAACGAGACTGGCCCGTTCGTGGGGGTGATTTTATGGCGTGACCGTTCTACGTATCTGTATCAAAATACATTAGTTACTGCGTGACCGAGGCTTATTCGAGACGTGACCGCCGGAGGCTTGACGGGGTCGTGGTTTGCTGCGAAAGTGGCGACGTGTTCGAAGTTACTAAAGTCCATGGCCGGGACGGTTCGGTAGGCGACCCAACCCGCACCGCGAAACACCACCGCGCATAACTTTCAGGAGATTGCAGATGAATCCAAAATTAACCACGCTTGCGTTTTCCCTCGCGATTCTCGCTCTTTCACTCGCCGCCATTCCAGCGCAGACGCAAACGATTACCGAATTCAACGTTCCGGGAGCTGGAACCGGCATCAATCAAGGAAC
>JANXUC010000091.1 GCA_025352065.1 Acidobacteriaceae bacterium
GTTCCTGGGGTGGTCTAAGGTACGTGACCTTGCTCGCAATTCCTACATCCCTTTTGCTGCTAACAATTGCGGCATACACAGGGATATTCTTAGCTTTGTTCGCCGCCCACATGTGAAGTTCGCTTCATTCACGAACCATTCTAGCGCTGCGCCCGCCGGTTTCTACTGTTCTGCAGTCGAAGAATATCGCGGACTGTGGCTGTAACCCGTTTTACCTGCGGCATAGCCAGCGAACAATGAACCTGCCTGCCGTCTCGCCGGCAAACCACCAAGCCCGCTGCTTTGAGCAAGGCCAGATGCTGTGACAGATTCGTTTTTGTTACATTCAAGGATTCTTGTAGAGAGGAGACACCACGCTCGCCTCGACTCAGAGCGTCCAGAAGTTGCAAACGGGTAGGGTGAGCAAAAGCCTTGCAGATGGCAGCTTGACTCAGGTAGGGCCCAGAGTGTTTGTCTTTCACGTGCGATCCATTTCCCGAGAATTTTCCATCGTAACGCGATATATCGCAGCGCGCGAAAACTTAGTCTACATCAATGCCGTCCAGGACGCAGCGTTCAACATTCAAACCGGTCGTTTTACGGAATCCGCCGGGGCGCGGTATCATCACTGAGTATGAGAATTAGCCGGGACAAAGCGGGTGTACTCTCCAAAAGCGTAATGGAGGTACTCAAACAGACCGAACAGGTGGAGTTCGTCGAGGATCCCAACACGATCCGCCAAGAAACGCGCAAGGTCATAGAGGCCTTGCTTTTGCACGATGTAAGACTGGATCAGGCGGCGCGGCAGAAAATCGAAAGCCAGAAGCGCACCATTCTGGAAGGCAGCCAGGAGTGGGAAATCCTCTACCGCAAGTACTACAACGAAGAAGTGAAGAAGCTGTAGGAGAGCAATCTCTTACGGCGTGCAGGAAAATATCCGCGCTGGCGGAAAATTCAACGGCTGAAACCCCTGCTGCACCGAACTGAAGCACGAACGGAAATAGGGCAAGAGCGTCCGCGAATACTGGTAAGCCACAAAGACGCCATCAGCGTGCAGTGCCTGCCGCGTCTCTTTGATAATGTGGTTCCGAACGGACAGCGGCATATTCGTAAAAGGCAAGCTGGAAATGATGTAGTCCGTGTGCGCGAGTTTGCGGCGCGCCAAAATCTCCCGCACATTGCCCGCGGAAGTCTGCACCACATGCAACCGCGGATCACGAATTTTTTCTCGTAGAAACGCCGCTAGTTCCCCGTTGAGCTCGATTGCGATCAGTGTGGCATCGGGCGACATTCGCTTCAGAATTTCTTCTGTGAAATTGCCAATGCCGGGTCCGTATTCCACCAGCACTCGGGCGCGTCTCCAATCCACTTGGGCTAGCATGTCGTTGATTAAGAATGGCGAACTTGGAATAACCGATCCCAACATCGCTGGGTGACGAAAAAAATTGCGAGTGAACAAAGCCATACGGGAAGCCGGGCGCGGACGGAGAGATTTCAGCATGAACAACCAACTTTAAGATAAGGATTCCAAACAACAAATCTTACGGAAGCTTACAGGGTTCCGGTGCCGAAGTCACACTTTTTCGGAAAGACCGCGGTCCGCCTATAAATTAGGAGCAGCTCCCAGCCCGTCCTGACTAAATTGGCCGCGGAGCTGTTCCTTCAAACACAAGCTAGGGCAGCAGTCCGAACACCGCCAGCCTGCCGCGGGTACCAACATAGACCTTGCCATTTACAACTGTGGGCACTGCAAACTTCACGGGCTGACCCGGGACATCCCTTCCAGCCTTCTGCGAACTGTTGTAAAGCTCCTTGTCGATTCGGGTCGCATCATAGGCATGCAGAACTGACGGTGACGTATCCGTGCTCAGGACCCAGACAATTCCGTTTGCCGTGCCGTTGGAAGAAACCGAGGGCCGGACTCGGAAAGTTGAAGAACGTCGGAGTCTGATACAGCGGCGTGGACGAAAGCTTCCCCGCAACTGGCGCTCGTGATCCGCAGGGAACGGTGATGCCGCGTCTATCTAGAGCACGAGCCGCCCTGCGCGAGTTACTGCGCCAGAAGCTGGGCAGGAGATCAACATGAACTCCGGTTCGACGCAGCCCGAGACCGCAAATTGCGCGCTTTGGAAAGCAAAACTCGACCCTTACCTCGACGGCGAACTGCCCGCAAAAGAATTGCGCGCGTTCGATGCGCATGTGCGAAGCTGCGCCTCCTGCTCAGCCGATGCTTTGTCGCGGGTGCAAACGAAACGAGCGGTACAGGCCGCAGGGAAACGGTTTATGCCACGCCAGGGGTTCCGACAACGCGTGCAACGCAGCATCGCAGATAGGCCTACGCCGCAATGGCGCCTGAGCTGGCGCGGAGCGTTCGCAGGGGCGTTGGCAGCATTGCTTATCGCGGGAGCCGTGTCCCTGGGATACTTCTCGAGAATTCGTCAGAACACAGAAGCCAGGCTGCAAGAAACAACCTACAACGAAATCGCGGATTTGCACGTCGCTGCGCTTGCAAGTTCTGCACCAGTCGATGTGATCTCGACTGACCTCCACACAGTGAAGCCCTGGGTTCAAGGAAGAATTCCGTTCGCCTTCAACCTGCCCGAGTTGCAGAACTCGGATTTCTTTCTGCTCGGCGGACGCGTTACGTATTTGCAACAAGCACCGGGCGCTCATCTCGTTTACGAATTGCGAAAGCACAAGATTTCTGTCCTGATTTTCCAGATCCCATCAGGCAATGAGCCACAGACAAGCCCCGTTTCGACCAAAGCAGCTTCCTTCAGCACAGAGACCTGGAGCGCAGATGGCCTGCGCTACTTCGTAATCGGCGACGCAGGCGAGGACGACATTCACAAATTAGCCGAGATGTTCAAAGCCGCCGCACACGGATAGGCGAGCTCTCGCTCCTACCGCTGCGGCTCCATCTCTGGCATGGTCAGGACGTCCTCGCCCTGATCCCGCTCCACAATGCCTGCCGCCTGCAGTTTCTGCGTCACTGGCTGCACTGCGCGCACCACGCTCGCAACGGCCTCTGCAGAAGCCTCTTTCTCGCTGTTGTCAGCCTCGCGCGGCAGCAGTAGCTCGTAAAGCTTCTTCCGCTGCGGAAACACTACAACTTTCACTTCATCGTTTTCTGGAACGCCTATCGCCTTCTTCACCAGGTCCAGAGCCCGGTCGAATCCACCGAGTTCGTCCACCAGCCCAATGGCTTTCGCATCTTCTCCCGTCCAGATACGGCCCTTGGCAATTTCTTTGACTCTCTCTCTCGACAGGCGACGACCTTCAGCAACCTTGCCGGTGAAATCGTCATACACGCGATCCAACCACGCTTCAAAACGCTGCCACTCCGTGTCGTTGTAATCCTGCGTGGTGGTAAACATGGTCGCATTCTGCGAAGTATGGATTTCGTCGTGCGACAAGCCAAGCTTGTTCCAAAAACCAGCAGCATACATCTTTCCGCCCAGCACTCCAATCGATCCCGTGATCGTCCCCGGCTCCGCCACGATCTTATCCGCGCCCATGGCAACAAAATACCCGCCAGACCCCGCCAGGTTTCCCATGGAAACAATCACCGGCTTCCCTGCCTTCCGCGCTCGCAAAACCTCGCGATAAATAGTGTCGGAAGCCACATAGGAACCGCCCGGACTGTCCACACGAAACAAAATCGCTTTCACGTCGTCGTCTTCTATCGCTGCACGAAACGCTCCGGCCACAGTTTCCGATCCCATGGTTACGCTGCCATTGATGGCGCTGAAGTCGCTTTTCCCGCGTATCACCTGCCCCACGCCATAAATCAGGGCCACAGTCTTGCCGCTGTCGTGCGGACGCCCGGCACGATAAAGATATTTGCCCAGATAGAGCAACTCCGCGCCCCTGCCAGCCTTCGTTTTCACCTGCTCATACACCTCGTCGCGATAGGCCATGCCGTCGACAAGCTTCGCGTCCAACGCTTCTTTTCCCAGGTACGGACCCTTATCGACAAGCGCCGCAAACTGATTCGGATCCAGATGCCGCGCCTCGCAAATGCCATTCTTCATTTGCGAAAACCATGAATTCATCACTTTGCTATTCGCTTCTTTGTGCGCAGCTGTGTATTTGGTTTCGGTATAGATATTGAGCGCATTCTTATATTCGTAACGATGGTCCCCATGAAACTTGACGCCGAGTTTGTCCAGCGTGCCCTTCATGAACTGGGTCTCAATCATCAGACCTGTAAGTCCAACATCGCCGGATGGCTGAAGATAGATTTGATCAAACGCAGTCGCTACGTAGTACGCCCCATTGCCCGGCGCAAACTCACCAAATGTTTCCGAGTAGGCGACAGCAAACTTCTTTTTGGCGCGGAATCGGAACACGGCATCTCGAATTTCCTGCGCCTCCGCCATACCCATAGGAACGGAACTGATCGTCGCCACCATCCCCACCACTCGGTCGTCCTTCGCACCGCGATCCAGCCCATCCACAATGTCACGCACTCGTGGGCGATCCGACAGCATGTATTTCGCCACCGCGGAATCCGGTGCATCTTCAATCATCTGGCTGGTAAGATTCATTTCCAGAACCGTCTTCGACGGCACCGCTCCCTTATAGTTCAGCATGATCGCGAAATAGATGGAATACACAATGACCGCGGCTCCAAACCAGGCCAAAAAACGTACTATTGCTTTCTTCATGGGACTCTCCGATGCACTTACTTGCGGGACAACGCTCAGGATAGCGCCAGAGCGACGCGTTTCGGATATCGAATTGCTTAAGGCAGGTTAGGACAAGGGTTCGACTGCCCACGGGCAAGCCAGCCGGATCGCCGCTCCTACTGCACTTCCAGCGTAACTAAATCCCCTTCGCCAGCCTTACCACCGGCCTTGTAGTTGGCCGACGCGCGAACGTCTCGCCAGCGGCAGGAAAACTTATCTTCTCCGATGACGATGACCTGACTCTTATCGGCAGCGCGCAGCTTCAATGTTCGATTTCCCGCAGCTAGAGTCACTATAGCTACCGGATCCTGCGAGCAGTCCACGGCCACGATCATTCCCTTGGCAAACAGAATTGGACGCTTGTCGGGCCGCACTTCCTCAGGTCGCTTATTTTCAGCCGCCTCTTTAGCTTCCTTCGCAGCTTCTTCCGCCTCCACTTCTGCCTTTGCTTTCGTCCGATCCGGAGACACGCCATACTTCTCCGTGATCGCCAAATCTCTAAATTGCTGCTTGGCCGCGCCCGCTACTTGCGGATTTCCACTCGTCTTCAAGTGTTCCAATAAAGTGCGCGCTGCATCGAACTTCTTCGCTTCGATGTAGATTTTCGCCAGATTCAGCGGATACCACTCGTTCCGCGGATTCAGCCGGATGGCAACTTGCATGGCCTCGGCAGCCGAGTTAAGGCCACCGCCTTCGATTCGCCCCAATCCCAACAAGTTATAGACCTCCGCAAATTCCGGATACCAGTCTGTCGCAATGCGTAGATCCACCAGAGCATTGGCCAGCCCTTTGATAGGCTGCCCAGTAGTCTGCGCCGCGCGAAACTTCGTCGCCGACGCGTAGTAATGCGACCAGCCATCGTGATCGTTCAACTCTGTCGCTTGGGCAAACTCTTCCAACGCCACGTCCCACTTCTTGGCCAGCATTGCAATTTCCCCTAACGCGCGGTGCGCCGAAGCGGTTTCTGGAAACTGCTGCAACACCATCTGTAATTCCGCTTGCGCGTCCGCCCGGTGTTCCGGAATTCTCGACGACATCTCAGCTATCGCCACTCTTGCTTCCTGCTCTGGAACCGCCTTCACCGTGTAAGCCACAGCCTCCGCATCAATCGGCGACTCATATTCGTAAGGTTGTGGAGCTGTCAGTTCCGCCGCCTGCTGCGCCTCGTCGCGGGCAATCGCCAACGCCTTTTGCCCCTTCAGGTAGTCCTTCACCGCCTGCTCCAGTTGCTTGGGAGACATCCCATAAGCGCGCTGGACGGCCAGTTCCACCGGCATCTTCTGGTTCTGCAACAGATCGAAGAAGACTCCCGTCTCCGGCATCTTTTTCTGCGCCAGCAGGTAATGGACCAGCATCCAACTCTGCGCATGAAATTGCGTATGGTGCGTACCTTCCGGTCCGATATGCTGCGTAGTCAGGAGATCGGTCATGCTGATCCATATCGGAGCCAGCAAAAAGT
Organism: Acidobacteriaceae bacterium; assembly: GCA_025352065.1. Lineage (GTDB taxonomy): Bacteria > Acidobacteriota > Terriglobia > Terriglobales > Acidobacteriaceae > JANXUC01. Next base: position 6,130 of record JANXUC010000091.1, read on the forward strand.
CCGTCAGCGGTTTGGGAGGCTCTCTCTTCTCCACCGTCTGCTGCGTGATGTCGGTCTTCAAGAACGGAGTTAGCTCGGGATCGCCACCCATGCCAATCTTCTTGTTCTCCAGCCGAATGCTGGAAAAATACTCCGCCAACCCCTCATCAAACCAGGACGTGGTCGGCGGGTAGTTCCCTTCCAGAAAGGCATGCGCAAGATCGTGCGCTACGGCTCGCCAAGACTCGGGATAGACCAGATCGAGGACCAGAAAATTCCGGTCCTGTTCCCGAATCAGAAAAGCGGCAGCATCCGTCGGAGCGCCATCTTTCACCGGAGCAACCCGCTCAAAATCCTTGTCCCCACGAAATGCAATCACCGTCATGGGCATCGGCTGAACCAGCCTTTGTCGCAGCAGAAACCCCGCGTAAACCGCCTGCATTTGCTCCAAGCGCAACGCAATTTCGCGACCGCGCTTCTCGCCCGCATCGGTCAACACGCTGACGTGCGGCGAGCGCACCTCCACCCACTTGGGTTCCGCCGCATGGAGCATGGGGACCAGCCCGGAAACCACGGAAATCGCCCCTAAAACCAGCAGAAACAACCTGTTCAAACCCCGGATGCGACTCGACGGCAAGGCCATAACGAAAAGTTCGGGAGGGACCCCTAACTGGTTGATGCTACCACGGGGACATGGCTACAGACTGGCGGCTTGCTCGTCACATCGTGGCGGACTGATATTGTTCGCCACGATCAATCTGATGCAGCGCCACAAGTCTCCAAATCCCAAGCTTACAAACGTATAAAGCAGTGAATGGGTAACGGCCAGAGATGTTTCGGCCCAGGTAGCTCTTCTGCAGCTCGAAAAACCCTGACAGAAACGCCACTTGGCCGTCATAGAGGTAGATAGCGGGATGCTCAACGGATAACGCATTGTACCGAGCTTGCCCCGATGAGAGCAGCCGCAGCCATTCGTGTTTACGGATGCGCTCCCGTCGGGGAGGCGCATTACAAAACCTTCGTCCAATAAATCCGCTAGCCCAAACTCTGTGCGCTCGGGAAGGCCTCCAGGCCATCACCATGCGCCGGGTCGCTCTCCTCGCCAAAACCACCACCCCGACCTTGTACCAGCGCTTTGCCGACCGAGCAGCTTTGTTACAGGCCCTGCGCGAGCACATCCGAAAAAGCTTGGCCCGAGAGATGCTGAAGTCCACCTCCCCGCAGGATGCCTGCAGCCGTTACCTCAAGTTTGCAGTCCGTCACCCCCACGAATACGGTTTGCTGATGAGCAGCGTCGGCAAGGTTAGGACTGCGGACGGCCAGCGCGGCCCTGTTTTCGATGCTATTCAAAAGCGGCTGGCGCAGGTATTTGGGGGTTCCCCGGAAGCCTACGAGTGTGCGGCTCTACAAATGTGGTGCCTGGTCCACGGCGCTGCCAGTCTGCTCATCGAGCGCGGAGATCGTTCCCCAGAAGCTGCGGACATTCGCGAGGCTTGCCGTCTAGCCTGCAAAAACATCGTGGATTTCGAAGTAGTGTCTCGAACTACCGCAACGGGCTTTACTCTTGCCGACAAGCCAACACTCTAGAAACTCGACTTTGTCATTCTGAGAGCCTGTGACTTTATTGTTTGTTCCAAAAACTAACGCTGAAAACAAACAACTTACGCGCCTAAAAACCGCGTAATTTGAATAAAGTCACAGCCTCTGAGCGCAGCGAAGAATCCCTCTAAAACACCAGCAGTCTTCACGGCAATAGCTCTTCGCTGCGATGAGGGACAGTCTCTGCTGCATCACACATCCAGTTATGAAACAGTCTCTAGCCTTTTCGCATCAGCTTCTCGACTGCCCATGTAGCCGCCTCTGCGACAACGGAATCCCCATCGCGCGACATCGTCTGCAATGTATCTAAAAACTTCGCGTCCCCACTGTTCCCCATAGCGATCGCAACGTTCCGGCGCAGACCCTGCCGCTTGGTGCGACGAATGGGCGAACCGCGAAACGTCTCCCGAAATCCTCCTTCGTCCATCGCGGCCAGGCATTCCAATGCCGGATTCACCAAACCTTCCCGAGGCTGGAATTCCGCCGCCGCAGTCACTGGCGCTTTGCGGTTCCAGGGACAAACATCCTGGCAGATATCACACCCAAAAACCTGCCGCCTCATCCCTTCGCGCAAATGTTCCGGGATTGAGCCCCGCTTTTCAATCGTCAAATACGAGATGCAAAGCCCCGCATCCAACTGGTAAGGCGCGGTAATGGCCTGCGTAGGGCAGGCGTCAATGCATCGAGTACAACTGCCACATCGATCCGCCGCGGGAATATCTGGAGGTAGCTCCAGTGAAGTCAGAATCACTCCCAGAAACAACCACGATCCGGCCTTTTGATGAATCACGCAGGTGTTTTTCCCGATCCAGCCGACGCCTGCATATTTCGCGTAGATACGCTCGACCACAGGCCCAGTATCGACATAGCAGCGTGTTTCGATAGAAGAAGTAACCCCTCCAAGAATCGCAGATTCTACCCGGCGTAGTTTCTCCAGCACCGAGTCGTGGTAGTCCTCGCGACTCCAGGCGTAGCGGGCAATCCAGCCGTGGGAAGCATCTTTACATTCGGTGGAGTAAGGCTGTGCCGTGTTGTAGTTGATGGCACAGACAATCACACTGCGAGCCCACGGCGCGAAGGATTGCAGCGACGACCGCTTCAACCGCCCAGCCTCGTCGCGCGCCTCCAGATATTGCATTTCAGCAGCACGTCCAGCAGCAATCCATTCCTCAAAGCGCCGATGCTCTTCAAACTCGCCTACGGGCGCAATGCCCGCCAACTCGAATCCAGCTTCGCGGGCGGCGGCGAGGATTGCTTCTCTCATGTCTCAGAGGATAACGGATGCATGGCACGGCCGGATTCCTGGACGTGGGAGCTCCAAAGAGCGTCGCAAGGCGTTTTTCCCATTTTGGGAATTTCTTGTCAAGCCCCCAAAAACACCATTTTCGCTCTAACCCCTTGATTCAAAACAGGAAATAAACCTGAAAATAATGGCGGACTTCCCTCTCGAAAATGCTATTCTGGATATATAAGGTGAATTAAGCAATTTTCCATCGGAAGAGTGGGCGCGGCCTTGAGCTGCGCCTTTTTATTTGTCGGAAAGGCGGGCCGCACAATCGAACGGCAAACAGCGCATTCCTCAGGGCCGAAGCCCTTCGGAATGACAAAGGTACACGGGTTAAACTTGGTATTCTAGACTCTCTCTTCCGACACTGTCGGGTTAGGATCAGGTGCGCACTGTATGGGGCTGCTGGACAAACTGCTTGCCGGAAAGACGCCGACGCGCGACGACTTCGCGAGCGTGGTCATGAAAGCTTTGTCTCAAGCGGGGGTTCAGAACATTGTCTATGACAAAGCACAGTTTCTTCTGAAGTGCGGCGGCTCGGAAGGCACGATGTTTCTCCACAATAGTTTCGAGAACTACTGCAAGGCCAACAGGAAGGAACGCGAAGCCATTCTAGTCCGGCTGGGTTCCGCGTTCAGCTCAGTGCCTGAGATTCCCGAGGACTTCAGGTCGGCAGCCCCGTTCCTGATGCCGGTCATCAAGGACGCCTCGTATGCCTGTCTTTCCGAACTCAGTCTGCGCGCCAAGCAGATGGACGTCTCGAACATGGAATGTCCGACGAAGCCGCTGTTCGGTTCGCTTGTCGTTGGCCTTGCCTATGACACGGAGCACAGCATCCAACAACTCAACCAGACGGCTCTCGATCCCTGGGGCGTGAGCTTTGAGGAAGCTTTCAAGGTAGCGAAAGACAACCTGAGGGACAAGACCGATCCGAATGGAATGGTGCAGGTAGCTCCCGATGTCTATCAAAGTCAATGGGAAGATTCTTACGATAGCGCCCGAATCCTGCTCACGGACCTGATCTACCGGCTTTCCTTGTCAGGGGATCCGGTTGCATTGGTGCCTAATCGAAATCAATTGTGGATCGCGGGAAGCCGCAACCCGACCGCGCTCAGCACGTTGCTGAAAGTTGCAGAGGTGGCCCACTTTGAACCGTACCCAATCTCGCCCGGCCTTTTCTTGCTCAATGACGGGGCGTGGAGCGACTACGTTTCGGAAGATGCCGCGTTCCACAAACAGACGAATTCGCTTCAGCGACGACGCGAAGCGATGGATTACCAACAGCAGAAGGAATCTCTGAATGCAATCCATGAAGTCGAGAACATCGACATATTTGTCGCAAGCTACAACGTCTACCAACAAAAGGACGGAGCAGAATATAGCGCGTGCGTCTGGACGCGAGACGTTGATTCCTTGCTGCCGAAAACGGAACGCATCTTCTTTCTTGTGGACAAAGATGCGAAGGACCCCGTCATGGCGACATGGGAGACAGCACTCTCCGTTGTGGGCGAACTGATGGAGGAGGAGCACGGAATGCAACCTCAGCGCTACAGGGTTCGATCCTTCCCCGCGGAAGAGCAGATTGCACGACTGCGAGAAGTGGCGCTAGAAATGCCGGATTAACGAAAAAGCGTAGGTCTGCCCGCTAGGATTCGTTTTGGGCGATTCTCGCGGGACTTAAAACTTGCATAGGTTCTCCAGAACATTCTTGTTCAGACGGCAGCGAAAAAGCCCTCCCGGCATTCACCGGGAGGGCTTTCAATTCTGGGCTCCAGAACTTTTACGGGAGAGAGTGCTAGGCCCGGACTACGTTGGAGGCTTGTAAGCCTTTCGGTCCCTTCATCAGGTCATACTCCACGGTCTCGCCCTCGTTCAAGGTACGGTAGCCGTTTTCCTGAATTGCCGAGAAGTGTACGAAAACATCTTCTCCGCTGGTGCGCTGGATAAAACCATATCCTTTCGCCCCGTTAAACCACTTCACAGTCCCCTTCTCACGATCATCACTCACTGCGAATACTCCTTTCACACTGTACGGGTCAGGTTGAACCGCAACGAGGCGCCGTACGGGAGCGTACGACGGTCGCGCGGAAAGGCAAACGGTAGAACCTGGTAGACAGGTCCGCGCCGCAAAGCGCAAAGCCCCTGAGTTTGCCGCTGCACTGGTTCACAGCGGCAAACTCCGGGGCCTTCTCGTTGCCAGCAGGGAAAAGTCGAACGGACACGACAACATTCCACCAAGTTAGATTGTCTGACTACCTACAAAAGTAGGTAGCGGGGAAGAATAACAAGAAAACGAAGGTTTGCAACAGGAAAAAGTTGCTGGCCCGGGATCCAAAGCACAACTATCGTAAGTGGTGCGCAGGAGGTGCGGTAATCGGTTTATTCTTACGTTTTGCTAGCATCAGATGGTGAACTCTCAACAATCGCCTCCAGAAGTGCTTACTGCGCAACCTTCGGCTGCAGCAGGTGTGGCGGCGCGGAGCAATGAAGGTGCCAGCGGATCGACCTGGCAGGAACTGTCGTGGCATACCCTGCAATACTTGATGCGGACGGAAGTACATACTTTTGCGTTCTCGGTAGCGGCGAACGTGATCTTGTCGTTCTTCCCGTTCGTTCTGTTGCTGATGACGCTGACACGTCGCGTCTTCCGGTCACCTGCCATGTACGACGTTGTGCTGGGGTTGCTGCGCGACTACCTTCCGACAGGCCAGGATTTTGTGGTGCGGAACCTGGATGCGATGGTCGGCGTGCGGCATCGTGTGCAGTTGTTCTCGCTGGTCATTCTGTTATTTACGTCGACTGGCATCTTTGTCCCACTGGAAGTTGCTTTGAATCAGGTTTGGGGATTCAAGAGTAATCGTCCTTACTGGCGCAATCAGGCACTCTCTCTGGTGCTGGCGTTCGGCTGCGGAGCGTTGGTGCTGCTTTCGATTGGATTGACCGCAGGAAACATTCGAGCCTTGGAGTTTCTGGTACATGGCCATGCCGCATTCTTTGTCCATTGGTTTGGATTCGGTGTGATGAAGGGATTCGCGATCGCGGCCAGCATTGCCGTGTTCTTTCTTATTTATTGGGCGCTTCCGAATGGGCCGGTGCCGCCGCGCGCCGTGTTGCCAGCTGCTGTGATTGTAGGGTTGTGTTCGGAAATCCTGAAGTATTTGTACCTGTTGGCATTGCCGTGGCTGAATTTTCAGGAAGTCTACGGGCCGTTTGCGATTTCGGTGAGCCTGATGTTCTGGGCTTTTCTGAGTGGAATGCTGTTACTGGCAGGCGCCTATATTTCGGCGGAGGGTCACTTTCGTAGGTAGGTCGTTGGTAGGCGGGGTCAGGTGTTTTCCACAACCGATTCTGGTTCGAGAACGGGGAGAAGCTGCTAACCTGAAACCGTACTTTGCCGTCTCCCCTGTACGACTCGACGGCTTGGCTCCGGGCAGAAGAGGTGAGCTGTGCCCGCCCGAGACGCTTCCTGGTTCTTCCGGTTTGAATTCGTCCATGCCAAGCCGTTTCGCCGTTTTGCGCTTGTCCTTCTTTTAGGAGGCATACCTTGGCCCGTGGTTGCTCAGGCCCAGAGTGTCCATCTGGCGGGAGATCGGTATGCAGGGAGCCTGCGACAGGCGGTCCTCAAATCCGGAATGATCTTCGACGGCATGGTGACAGGAGTCGTACGCGAGACTGGACTGCACGGCGCTCCTCTAGCCTATCGGATTTCGTTTCAAGTGAAGCACGCGATGCGCGGAGTGAGCGCTGGATCGGTCGTAACGATTCGCGAATGGGCCGGACTTTGGACAGGGCGTGATACGCACGAGCCGCGGTATCGCATCGGCGAGCATGCAGTGTTGTTCTTGTATCCGCCGGGCGCGGGAGGGCTGACAAGCCCGGTGGGAGGAAGCAAGGGCAAGCTTGTAGTTGACCGAGCTGGGGAGGTTGCTCTGCCGATGGAATGGGCGGCTCGCGGCCTACCAGGCAATGCGCAAGACCGAGCAGGTTCCATCAGCACACGGTCAAGACCAAGCCGCGTTCCGCTGAAGATTCTGGTTGAGCAAGTTCGGCTTGCGGAGGCCGACTAGCCATGCAGCGTATCGCAACACATCCGCTTGCAAAGCTCCTCGCCGCAGCGGCGCTGACGGCGGTGTGGGTCATCCTTCTGGTGCATGCGGCACAAGGGGGCGGGCCTCTGTATGTGGCTGGTGTGAGCTATTTCGATCCGGCGGTGAAAGGCCAACCGCTGACCTGGGCGCAGGGGAATGTCTTGTACTACACCGACCTTGGTGATTTGAGTCCTTTGCTGCCGCAGGCCAGTGCGAATGCATTGGTAGCCGATGCCTTCAGTCGTTGGACCAACATTTCCACCGCAGCGATTGCCGCTACTCCGACGGGGTCGCTAGCTGAGGATGTCGATGGCACCAATGTGACGATTGTTGGGGGAATTTTGAGCATGCCAGCGGACATTCAGCCCAGCGCTGTGAATAACGCGGTTGGCATCGTTTACGACTTCGATGGGCACGTGACGGATACGCTGCTGGGAACCGACAGTTCTTTTGATTGCCAGAACAACGCGGTTTACGGCGGGGTGGACAGTTTCACGACCGGCGGAAACTTCGCTCATGCGTTGGTAATTCTTAACGGGCTGTGTGCACAAGATCCAGCCCTGCTCGCTGATTTCGAATATCACTTGGTGCGTATTCTAGGGCGCGTGCTTGGACTTGCGACGGCGCAGGCGAACTTGAATGTATGGACAGGAAACCCTGTGCCGACAGCCGCGGACCAGGCTGGCTTTC
>JANXUC010000169.1 GCA_025352065.1 Acidobacteriaceae bacterium
CACGTCGTGAATGCTGTAACGCTCGCCATCCAGGGGCACCCCCCCGACACCCACTCGTCCGTTGACCAACTGAAATCCACTACCCATGTGGCTAAACTTGCTGTAACGCACGGTAACATCGATGACCTCGCAAAGTGGGCAAACATTACCGTGGGGTGTAGTCTGATTTTTGGGAGTCAATAGGAGCGTGAAACCCGATTGCGAAAAACCGCCCCAAACATATTCGGACAGATTGCCCTCAAAAAGCACACGCTGAGCATTCTTCAGTTCAAAGTGATTCAACACGATGAAGGGTTTGCCGTGGTTTCCGCCGACAAAGCCAGAATGGCCAGGCATCCAGGTCAGCGGCTTAAAAAGGTGGTTGTGGCGAATCTCGATGTCACTCGGAGTTTTGCTCGCGCCTCCGCCGCCGAAGTAGACATTCTCTCCTGCCGATTCCAGGAAGTTGTTGAGGATCTTAACGCCAACGTCCTGCGTATCACTCACTCCGCCTGACATTGTTTGCGAGTCTGAGCAGTTGTTGATGCTGGACTCGCAATGAAAATCATCAAGGTATGAATCGACGACTGCCACATAACTAAGCCCACTGAGGTCGATGCCGCGGACCGTGTCGTCCTGGGCCGTGCCGTGAATCCAGACGCGGTCGAAAACCAGATGATCCGCAGTGCCACCCACCTCTGGAAAAACCAGGTTGCTGATGAAAGAACCGCTAGCTGATCGAGTGATTTCCAATCCGATAAAACGGTAGTGATTAGCTCCAGCACGCAGCCTTACCGGTCCAGAACCGTAAGTTTGTGCCATGACAAGTTTGGGCATTACGTTTTTTGTGGAAGTGCATTGGAACGCGGGCCGCCCCGGCAACGACGCTACACCTGCGTAGCATGGAGAAACACGCGAAAACTCTGGAGGTAAGCTGGAGTCCGGCGCCGACGTGCGAACGATAATCCAATGCTGATCGTCGCAATTCTTGCTGGGAAAGGCGAACAATCCCGTAAACGTTGCGCCTGCCTGCAATTTGATGGTATCCCCGCAAGCGGAGGCGTTCAGAGCATTCTGCAAACTCTTGCTGTCGGAAACCGCCCAACTCTTTCCGTTGGCGGGAGTGTTCACCAGCGCACTCTGCACATAGACGCGAGGAAGCTCCGCTGGACCGTCAAATCCGCTGGTAGGCTGCATACCTTCAATGGTGCTGTTCAAGCTCTGATCTGATGCCGCATACAAGTGAACTGCGGTCATGGCCAGCAGAAGCGTGGTAGTAGCGAAACGTCGAACGACACGAGGGTTAACGCTAGGTGAGGCGTGGGGGGAAAAGGTGCTTTGCATCACACACTCCTTGAGAGTTTCCAAATTTTGAGGGGGGGCCCCGCGAACAGAATCCCTGATTAAGAAGACTGTAGGGAACTCATGGAAAGACTGCTAGTGCCACTAGTACATGCGGGATTTTCAGCTCTTCTATGAGATATAATTTTCTGTGCTTCTCTCCAGTAAGGTGACTCCCCGCCTAGCGGCCTGCTTGTGCCTTGTGGCAGGTTTGCTGTTAGCATCTCCCACAATTGCGCAGAAAGTTCCTGCCGCCGCTGAACCTGCAGCCCTCGAAAACAACGAAGAGCTTTCGGAATCGCTGGCGAACGACGTACTGGATCTTTCCGTTGCGGCGCGTGATCGCGACCTGCCGAAAGTAGCGAACTTCTGGAGTGCCGATTTCCAGCCGACTCGCTTCCCTTCCCAGCCAGGCGCGAACAAAGTCGAGGTGCGGTGGATTCAGACTCATCCGTGGACCGCGCCAGTGCCAGTTCAAGCAACCATTGGGAATGTAGGGCCAGTATCGGCACGCGATGTTTTTCTTGCTGACTGGGCGGACTTTCTCGCTCACTTTCCAGAAGTGGAAGATATCCGCTTCAAGGTAAAACAGTCCACCTTCGAACCGGACGCCAAGGCTATCGTTGGCGCGAAGGTACCGACCGCGATTGAGGGCGCTCGCGGCAAGGCTCTGATTGCATTTTTTGTGGTGGGCCGCAACGCGGAGAACCAGCGCGAGTGGGCGCGTGGAACGGCGAACGTCACGGTACGCTATGGTGCCGTGGATTCAAAACCAGATAGCGAAAAACGCTGGCAGTTCCTGACCTTTGACATTGCCAGCCTGCAATCCATGCTGGCGACGAAAGATATTTTCTCCGAAGTTTCCGCCTCCGCGGGGACCGCTGTAACTTTGCCGGCATTTGGACAAAGCGGTTCGAACAGCTTCATCTATCGTGGCGCGGCAGCGGCGGATTTCAACAACGACGGCTGGATTGATCTCTTCGTTTGCGGCGCCGACCGCAACTATCTTTACCTGAACGACGGCAAGGGACACTTCAAAGATGTGAGCCATGAAGTGGGTCTCGACAACGTGGAACCTTGCGTCGCGCCCGTAGCTTTCGATTACGATAATGACGGCGATACCGATGTATTTCTGACGAATGTCGGTTCGCAGATGCTGCTGCACAACCATGTGAATAAAGACGGCAGCTTCAAATTTGAGGACATATCTGTCAAAGCACATGTGAATCACGAAGCCATCGGGTTCAGCGCGGCGGTAGGCGATGTGAATGGCGACGGCCTGCCTGATGTTTACGTCACCAGCTACAACTATTACGGCCAGGTTGTTCCAGATTCGTGGTATAAAGCCACAAATGGCACGGCGAATCTGCTCTTCATCAACAATGGCGACGGCACATTCACCGAACAGGCCGCAAAATGGGGCGTTGACGACCGCCGTTGGAGCTATGCTGCGGAGTTTGTGGACATTGATGGCGACGGCAAGCTTGACCTCTATGTTGTGAACGATTTTGGCGAGAAGGCGCTCTTTATGAACAAGGGTGACCATTTTGTCGACGAAGCCGAAGCGCGCGGCGTGATCGATCCCGGCAATGGCATGGGTGTTTCGTTTGGCGACTACAACAACGATGGCCTGCTCGACCTGCACGTGACGAATATGTCTTCGACGGCAGGCAATCGAATTCTCACGCGCCTATTTCCGAAAGATACGCCGAAAGAAAACGTGCTGAAGAAGCTGGCGGCGGGAAACAGTCTTTATCAGAACATGGGTAAGGGCATGTTTCACGATGTGACTTCTGATATTGGCGGCCTGTCCGGAGGCTGGGCCTGGGGTGGCGGGTTTATTGATTTCGATAATGACGGATGGGAAGACCTCTACTCCCCGAACGGTTTTATTTCCGGTAAGTCGATGAAAGACACTTGAAGCCAGTTCTGGCGTCAGGTCGTGACGCAAAACAACTCGCAGAAAGCCACGGGCACGCTTCGCAACGATCAAAATCGTCTAATTTTCGATCAGGGATTTTCCTTCAGCGGATATGAGCGGGATAGTTTGTTCATGAATCGCGATGGCAAGAAGTATTACGACATTGGCGGGGCTTCGGGGATTGATTCGATTACGGATGGCCGCGCCGCTGTGTTTGCGGATTTCGACAACGACGGCGACTACGATATCTTTCTGACCACGATCCAAGGACCGTCGCATTTACTTTTCCGGAACAACGTGGGCCAGGACAACCACTGGCTTCGCATTATTCTCGAAGGCGGACGCGAAGTTGGACGCGATGCGTTTGGTTCGGTTGTACGCGTAAAGACTTCGGCGGGCACGCTGACAAAAGTCAAGGCGGGCGGCTCTGGGTTTCTTTCACAGCATGATCCGCGACTTTTGTTTGGTTTAGGGCAAGACCAGAAAGCTCAGTCGGTGGAAGTGACTTGGCCCAATGGTAAGGTGGAGTCGTTTAACGGAGACGCGAACGCCGGGGCAACCTTGCTTTTGCGCCAGAACACCGGAAAAGCTGAGCCTGTTTCCGTTGCGAAGGCTTCCCTGCCCGACCCTCCGACCAAGGCGGAGACGTTGGCGTCGTCGTTGAAGATCAAGCTGGGCGAGCCGATGCCAAATCTCGAACTGCAAACGTTCGACGGAAAAAAGTTGCCATTGCGCGATCAGCTTCGCAAAGGTCACCGCGCAATCGTAAATCTGTGGGCCACATGGTGCGTTCCCTGCCGGCACGAGATGCCGGAATTGCAAAAGCTGGCTCCCAGTTTGGCGGCTGGCGGCGTGGATTTGATTGGCATCAACGTAGATACCGATCCCAATGCGGGCATTGATGCTTTTCTGAAACAAGCTGGCGTAACGTATCCGGTATTCAAAGGCGGTACGGTCACGTTGGAGAGCTTGTTCCGCGGAGATGAAGTGACTGTGCCACTGTCGATTGTGATCGATGAAAATGGCAAGGTTAGTGACTTGGTTTCTGGGTGGTCGAGTGCTACGAGGCAGAAGTTTGAAAGCCTCGGAAAGAACTAGGGGCTAGGCAGACATATGTTCTCTCCTTTGTGGCTCAGACTGCCTCGCGTCAGGAAGACGAGTGGCGATTGCGGAGTGACGTTACTTGGTCGCGATACAACACAACAGGTCCCATTAGTTCATTCGACGGAGCTTTTGGGACGTATGTAAGAGCCCGCCCTTTCGCACAACGGCAAGGGCCGGATTCCACATTGCCACTGTGCCGGAAGTATCTGTACCTTCGCGACGCACTAGTTCCAGCAATTGAATCGCGTCCGCAAACGCCGATAACACTACTGATTTGGGAACGGCGCCGTTACGGCAGTAACTTGCCCCTGGGCACCGCTGTACCTAGGATGCAAGTATGAGTTTTCAAGCCCTTCTTTTCTGCCAAGACGAGAAGACCACGCGTACCGTCACGCAGGTCCTCAGTGAGCTCGACTTCCAGGTGGAGGCGTGTTCGGAAACTTTCGCTGCCGTCAAGAAACTGACGAGTCAGGCATTCGAAGCCATCGTCGTAGATTGTCAGAACGAGGAGAACGCTGGATTGCTGCTGAAGACTGCGCGCAATTCGGCATCGAATCAAGCCTCGCTGATGGTCGCTGTCGTCGAAGGGCAGGCAGGCGTCGCCGCTGCGTTTCGCATTGGCGCAAATCTTGTATTGACCAAGCCGATCGCCATTGAACAGGCTCGGGGCACGTTACGAGTAGCGCGAGGACTCTTGCGCAAGAATACAGCACCCGCTGCGACGCCGACACCCGCGAAGCAAGTGGCCGCTGCGCCAGCAGTAGAAGCACCGGCTGCACCTGCTTCAGCACCAGCGCGGATTGCTGCGCCGCCCCTAGCTCCAACGGCCGCCAAGCAGCCACTGCCGTCGCCGTTGTCGCCAGCACGCCCTATTCCAAGCGTGATTCCGCCTGTTACGACTCAACCTGCAGCCTCTGCCGTCTCCGCCCCGTTCGGCAAGCTGGAAACCGAAAAGGAGCAGCAACCTGCTCCCGACGCCGCTTCCGCAGCTTTAATGGAAGCACTCGACTACTCTTCTAAAATGGAAAGCCCCGAACTCGTTCCATTTGCAGATGTTGCCACTGTCGTAGAACCTCAGCCTGTAAAAC
>JANXUC010000173.1 GCA_025352065.1 Acidobacteriaceae bacterium
CATGCAACCGATTTGTTGTTCTGCATGCCAATTACAAAGTGCTTAAGCGGTGCGGATCAGCCCAAGCTTGATGATCGTGCCGCATTGGGGCGGCTGTATCCGGTGACGCCGCAGAATCAGGGGAACTTCCCCGGCAAGACCTTGTTCTCAGCGACGACGGCTCGTATTCACGGCACTGTGTACTTCCCAGGCAGCGGCGTATCACCGGGGCAGGGCATGCAGGGCGTGAACATTGTGGCGCGCTGGATTGACCCTCGGACCCTGCAGCCGTCGCGAACGTTTGTAGCAACGTCAGTCTCCGGATTTCTGTATCGCGGCAACGCTGGGAACTCGATCACGGGCCCCCTTGATGCGACTGGGACGCCGTTCAACCAATGGGGCTCCGACGATCCTACCTGGCAAGGCTTCTTCGACCTGGCAGGTTTGGAATTCCCGGACGGCAGCATCAACACCAGCTACGAGATAACGGTGGAGACGGTGGACCCCCTGTTGTCGTCAACGGTTGGGCCGTATGCTCCGCTGCAGGTGAATCCATCCGGCGCGTGGGTTCCGGTGGTTGTACCAGTAAGCCTGGGAGGAGATGCGCTGCAAGACCTTGTGATGGCAGGTGCGGCAGTACAGACTCTTAGCAGGCTTGATTCGCAGGATTATCTGAATCCGGCAGCTGTTCCGCGCGGCGAATGGGTGAGCGAATTCAACCTGGCTGACAGCACAAACTACTACTGGATCTCGGCGCAGGCCAATCGGACTCTGTCCGTTGAGGTGGAAGCGGTCGACGAAAACGGGAATGCAACGGAGAACAAGGCTCAACCGGTGATTGGTATGTGGTCCATGGCCGCTCCTCCGGGTACACCACCACCGGCATTGACGCCGAGCCCATTTAACGCGGGAACCTATGCCGAGACTCGACTGGACGCGCAACTATTTCAAAGCACCAGCTACCGCATTGGCGTGACCGACTGGCGCGGAGATGGCCGTCCCGACTACGAGCACCACCTGCGGGTGCTGTACGGAGACTTTGTGACCCCAGACCGCATCAGTGTGGCTGGTAGCGAGGCTGTACGGGTGCAGGGACTGGGCTTCCGTCCGGGGATGGTAGGTGTTGTGGGGAGTGTCGCGGCACCGATTGTGAACTTTACCGCGAACCAGGTGCTGCTGTTAACGCCTGCCTTGGCGGATGGGCTACAGACGGTGGTGGTTACCGATCCGACAACTGGCGGATTCACCACACTGACAGACGCGATTACGGCAGGCGCGGGGGCTACGGATGCAATCCTCCTGCTTCCTGTGCCGAACCCTGCTATCCCGGTGGGGGGCACAACGCCGAACGCTTTGCAGTTTCTGATCGTGCAGGTGGATGGGACAACACCAGTCCCGGGAGCGACCGTGGCTTTGAGCACGACAAACGGACTCACGCTGGAGGCTTGCGGCGGGGCAAGCGGATGTTCCGTAGTTAGCGACGGGAGCGGACGCGTGGTGACCAACGCGAGCGTGACTTTAGTGGGTCCAGGACTGGTGACCGCGCAGCTGGCGCCAGCCAGCTATTCAAACCCCTCCACGGTAGTCACTACAGTGACAGGGACGGCAACCTCGCTCGACATTGCGGCCGTAGGGCAGATTGTCGAGGTGGAGCAAGGCGCTACGCTGAGCGTGCCGCTGATGGCCCGCGTGCTCAACAACGGGAACCCTTTACCCGGGCGCCAGATCAATTTCCAGGTGGCCGTAGGCCGGGGTGTGCTCAACGCCGCCTCCGTAACGACGGACGCAAACGGCAACGCCACCAATGCGCTGGCCTTCACACGAGTTGCAGTCGATGTTCAGGTAACTGCATGCGTGGCACCCCTGAACGCGCCATGCAAAACATTTTCCGTGGGGGTGGTGCCGATCGCGGCGCTACGAATTGAGGCCGTCAGTGGACTGCAGCAAACTACCACCGAAGGACAGATACCGCAGCCTGTGATTGTTCGGATTACCGATGGAGCTTTTCCACCGAATCCGGTATTTGGGGCGAATGCAACGTTTCAAAGCGTGCTCTCCCGAGGCGGCGATGACGGCCATACGATTATTGTCGACGGTGAAGTGGTCTACCAGCCATCCGACCCTGCGATACTGGGGGCAGCGAAGGCGCTTCTGACCTCCGACATCCATGGCATGGCACAGTTGGCTCCCTGGGCGTCTCAGATTCGGGCGGGCGAGGCTGTTGGAGGATTTGTATCGGCCGATTCAGGGGCACAGATCGTGTTTTCTTTGCAGGTACTGCCGCAAATAGTCGGCGGTGGATTGCCGGGAAGGTCAAGGCGGAACGGGAAGCCAGCGGGATATTCTTCCCCTTTGTCGAGTTTCCAGAACGTTGGCGGAGCGGGGTTCGTCTTTTCGGAGCTTATTGTGGATGCCAAGGCCGATCCGGCGATCGAACCGGCGGCCAGCGCGGTAAGCGACCGGCTTGCTACTCCGGCATTCCCGGAACCTGTTGACGACGTGGCGCCAGCAAAGCCGGATGCGGTTTCTCCCGCCGGAAAGAGGCCCTCGGGAACCAGCTGCTCCCAGTGTGCTGCGAAAGCTTGTTCGCTGCTTGAGTGAGTGTGGTGGGACGAGAGTGATTGTATTGGGACAACTAAGAGCGGCGAGCAGGAATGCTCGCCCTACAAGGGCTTGGGGAGGGCTCGACTGAGCGAACTCCGCGCAACACGGGCATTGCCCTACCGTAAGCTTGAGTGAGGCGCTACTTCTTGTTTTTGGCCGAATCTCCTATCCACTGGTCGACCCAGTCGTTGACTGTTTTGTACCAGAGCTGGCTGTTCTGCGGCTTTAATACCCAGTGACCTTCGTCGGGGAAATAAAGCATCTTCGAAGGCACGTTCATGCGCTGCAGGGTTGTGAAAAGCTGGAAGCCTTCGGAAACGTCGAGGCGGTAGTCTTTCTGGCCGTGGACGACGAGCGTTGGAGTCTTGAAGTTCTTTGCAAAGAGATGAGGCGACCATTTTGTATACATCTCGCGATTGGTGTAGGGAGTGCCTTTGAATTCCCAATCGTTGAACCACTGCTCTTCGGTGGTGCCCCAGGCGGAGTCGGTGTTGAACATGCCGTCGTGCGAGACGAGGCACTTGAAGCGATTGGTGTGACCGAGAATCCAGTTGATCATGTAACCGCCGTAGCTGGCGCCGAGGGCGCACTCGCGGTCTTTGTCGATAAACGGGAAATGCTGTTCGGCGTAGTCGAGACCCTTCATGATGTCTTCGTAGGCGCGGCCACCCCAGTCGCCGTTGATGTCGTCGATAAACTTCTGTCCGTAGCCGGTCGAGCCGCGCGGGTTGACTTGCAGGACGACATAGCCGTTAGCAGCGAACAGTTCGGCGTTCCAGCGGTAGGACCAGTCGTCTCCCCAAGCGCCTTGCGGGCCGCCGTGGATTAGGAGCTTCACGGGGTATTTCTTCTGAGGATCGAAGTTGGGTGGCTTGATTAGGAAGCCTTGGACTTTAGCTTTTTCCGCGCCTTCGAACCAGAAGGTTTCTAGCGGGGACATTTCTACCTGGGAGAGGAGGGCATCGTTGAGGTGGGTGAGGGCTTTTCTATGAATGTGTCGCAGCGGTCAACCGTGTAGCCGTTCTGATCTCTGAACCCATGGTCAACGGGGCAATTGGATCTGCCGCTAAAGGTGGTTCCATATATCTCATTTGGGGACGTCAGCGACATTCGTGTAAATAACAGCCTGCCGTCATTTGGAACCACGCTTAGATCGTCGTTATATCCCCCAACCATCACCCTAGGCTTTTTGTCGTCGACCCCAATCATGTAAACCGGCGCTTCCCCGAAGTTGTCGCCGGAAAAAAGCACCGCTGGTGAATCCAAATTCCACGCAATCGTACCGATCCAACGATCAAAATCCTCCGTCAGGTTCTTTTTCTCTCCCGTCTTCCGGTTATACAGCATCAGACGAAATTGATCGCTCTCGTACCCCGGACGCTTCTGGGCGCGGTAGGCGATGTATTTGCCGTCGGAAGAATAGAGCGGGGTGGAATCGCTGGCGGGGTTGTCGGCGGTGATGTTTTTCGCCGTTTGCGAAGAGCTGACAGGCGAGGCGCCTGTCGCTACGTTGGGTGTCGTTGCGTTAATCGGGACAATCCAGAGGTCATTGTTGGTGCTGGTGGCTTCGACCTTGTCGTGGTTGGAGGTGTAGCAAAGCTCTTGTCCATCAGGCGCGATCACGTAGTTGTCCTGGCCGCCTAGACTGAAGACGGGGGAATCGTAGTCACCAGGTGTTAAATCGCGAGGCGTGTTATCCTCAGCAGCGGCATCGGCGGCAACGACGAAAAGATGGCTGCGCTTGCCTTCTTGATAAGCGTTCCAATGACGGTACAACAGCCGCGTAAAAACCTGCGCCTTTACTTTAGACTTGGCGACTTCATCGAGTTTCTTTGCATTGCAGGCTGCGCCTTCCGCAGGCGATCCAACACATTCCGGAAAAACGCTCGACACAAAAACAATATTCTTGCCATCGGGCGACCAGATGGGGCCGTCGGCTTCAGTGGCGAGCGAGGTGAAGCGGTGGGTTGCCGTCACAGTAGCAGTGGCGCTATCGAAATCGGCGATCCAGACTTGCTGGCCGCCCCCTTTGGACGACAAAAACAGGAAGCGCTTGCCGTCGGGCGACCAGCGAGGGCGGTCGGCGTCCTGGTCGGCAATGATCTCGCGCGACTCTCCGCCCGCCGTAGGGACGATCCACACATGCGGCGTTTTCGTATTGGCTTCCAGGCTGACATCAACCACCGAGAAGGCCACCCATTTCCCGTCGGGCGAAGGCACCGGCTCGGCGACACGCTTGAGCTTCATCATGTCTTCAAACGTGAAGGGATGCTTGCTTTGGGCTTCGAGATGAACCGAAAGGACCACCGGGGCGACAAAAAGCAGAGCTAGCAGAATGAAACGGCGCATAAGGCCTCCACGAACAGGTAAGTGTAGCCGATCCTGGTTGTGGAGGCACGGGCGTCCTCGCCGGTGCGGTCATGGAAAGTCTAGCTCCATGGAGAAACATCGTCCCCGCCCTGCGGGCGTAAGCACGGGCGAGGACGCCCATGCCTTGATCGGCATCGATAAACCTTTCCCGCGCAGACTGCATCTACAATACTTAAAGGGAAACCTTTTTCGTGTTAGGACTGCCTTTACTATGAAGAACCTCATCCGACTCGCCACCTTCCTGCTGCTGCCGTTGCTTGCACTCTCCATCCGCGCTGACCAGTCAGAAGGTCCGCTCGACCCGGCTAAGCCCGTTGGCATTACGCCAGAGGAAGTCATTCAACGCTTCGCGGCGAAAGAAAAAGAATTCAAGCAGGCACGCGAGCGCTACACCTTTCGCCAGACCGTAAAGGTGCAGGCTATGGACGGCGATACGGTCAAAGGTGAGTACGCGGAAACTTTCGACGTGTTGGCCGATGACCAAGGCCGCCGCGTCGAGCATGTTGTTTTCGCGCCGCAATCCTCCATTGAGCAAGGCGGGCTCACCATCACCAAAGAGGACCTCTCCGACTTGCGCGACCGGCTGCCGTTTGTTCTTACCAGCGATGAAGTTCGCGAGTATGACATTCTCTACATTGGCCAGCAGCAGCAGGATGAGTTGCATACTTACGTTTTCGATATTGCGCCTAAGCAAATTGAAAAAGGGAAACGGTATTTTCAGGGGCGTATTTGGGTCGACGATCACGATTTCCAGATCGTGAAGACCAACGGAAAAACGGTGCCCGACATCCGCAAGAAAAATAAGTATGAGGAAAATCTGTTCCCCGCCTTCACGACCTGGCGCGAGCAGATTGACGGCAAGTACTGGTTCCCGACCTACACTCTGGCGGACGATACACTGCATTTCTCCGGCGGCGATATCCGGATTCGCGAGATTCTGCGCTACGAAAACTACAAGCGCTTCGGATCGAATTCACGAATCATTTATGAAGGCGAAGAACTACCCAAGGGCCAAACGCCGCCAGACCCAGATAAGAAACCGCACTAGCCCAATCGGCCACTACTCTGCCGGGAAGGGCGCTGTCCCTTGCGGTCCCTGGGAGGCGACCTCTAGACTGAGGCCATGATCTCTTTCCGTGTTCCGTTGCCTTTTGTAGCTTTGTGTGTGCTTCTCGGATGCGTCGCTTTCGCCCAAGACCGCGGCGAGGGGACGTTGGATCCGGCTGTTCCAAAAGACATAACTGCGGCCCAAATCATTCAGCGCTGTACCGCCAAGGAAACAGAAGTCCAAGCCATCCGCCGAGGCTACACCTTCCGGCAAAACATCAAAGCACACACCATCGATGGTGACGGCAAGGTCGCGAGCGAATATCAGCAGGTTGCGGACATGCACTACGACGAGAAAACACAGTGGAGCAAGACGGTTGTCTTTGCGCCGCAACCCAGCTTGCCCATGTCCAAAGAAGATTTGCTCGATCTCGACACGCGGCAGTCTTTTACGATTGGCACCGATGAACTGCGCGAATACAACGTGACTTACGTGGGGCAACAGCGGCTGGATGAATTGCATTGCTACGCTTTTGATGTCGCTCCCAGACAGATGGAAAAGGGCCGCCGATATTTCCAAGGGCGGATTTGGGTGGACGATCACGATTTCCAAATCGTGAAGAACACCGGCAAGTCCGTTCCCGACATCCGCATTCAACACAGGAAACGCGTGGACGAGAATCTATTTCCCAAATTCACGACATGGCGCGAACTGATAGACGGGAAATACTGGTTCCCGACCTACTCTTCCGTCGACGACACGCTACACTTCGCCCACGGCGATACGCACATCAAAGAAGTGTTGAAGTTTACCGGTTACAAGGGGAAAGGGTTGTGAATTGGACGAATTTGCAACGGCAAATCCGCCCAATTCCAAAACGCTCCTAGCTAGCGACCGTAAAGGAAGCCCGCTGCCTGGATTGTTTCGAAGTTGATCCGGACAAGCGCGCCGGATTTTCCATTATGTGAACAAATGGAGGCTTTCGGGCGGCTTCCCGACCCGTCAGACTCCGCATCAGTTCCACCAATTCGTCGAGAGGCGCGCTCTTCGCGATAGCACCGTCCAGGAAGTTCCGCGCCTCTTCCACCAACGATTCGCAATCGGACACGACTACCACGGGCAAGCCGGGTATCCGACGCTTGAGTTCCACCGCTAGTTCGAAACCGCTGATCTCCTTGTCTCGAACCTCAAGATCGTGAGCGACCAGCACTGCATGGGTTTGTGAGGAGTGAAGAAACTCGAAGGCCGAACTGCTGCTCGTCGCCAGATCCACCGTAAATCCGTGACTGCGCAACAGCGCCTGATAGAGGACGCCAAAACCGGCGTCACTCTCAACACACAACAAACGAACATGGGTCATAGCGGAGGTTGACCTTGTATTTTCTTTCACTGCATTTGTTACTACAAGGTGAAAGAGCAATGTTACTGCCATGTAACAATTCATCCATGTGGAAAAAGAAAAGGTTCTTTTGGATACCTCCTTAAAGACGCATTCCCGGGACGCCGTCTCAAATTCTTACAGACATTATGATCGGATCGAGGGCAATCGAGGGTAAATCATACGCGGGAGATGAGCGGAAATTACCTGTCGCGATCTGTCTCAACTTGACTTGTGGCTCACAAACCTGGAAAGGCGGCCGCCTTGCTCAAATTGCGATCAAAGTTCAAGCAAGAACCAAATCAATAAAACAGATATTTCCGCCACTTGTCGTCGGAATGACCCATCATGCGCATGATGTGACGGCTGGTGTGCAAATTGAACGAGCGCGGCTCACGAAACAATTTCATGTTGGCTTCGTGCGGCAGCTGATTGCCTTTGCGACGATTGCATCCGTGGCAGCAAGCCACCAGATTTTCCCAGGAAGACGCACCACCGCGTGAGCGCGGCAGGACGTGATCCAGAGTTAAGTCACCCGCCCCGAGAATCGTTCCGCAATATTGGCATGTGTTTCGATCTCGTAACAGAATATTTTTACGCGAGAGCGCTCGCGTCTGGTGTGGAATTCGGCGATACTCCAGCAGGCGAATCACAGAAGGGATGCGCATGGCCACGCGGGCGGCGTGCATGTAGTTCCCATTCTCTTCTTCAGCGCGCGCTACGCCCTTCAGCACAAGAATGATGGCGCGACGCGCCGCACACACGTTGATGGGCTCATAGGAGGCGTTGAGCACCAGAACGGGCGCGTGCAGCGGCATATGAGGTTCGTGATACACCACCGCCTCGGGATGCGCGTGGCCGCTTCCCTGTGAGCTAATCGAGTTGTTCATTCTCAACGACATTTTCCCAACCCTCTTGCGATTATGCTGCCGCTTCCACCGCCAGCATTGGATGCAAAACCCGCTCCGCCTTCAACGCACGCGCCACCGTCGCTACGAACACGCTGTGAGCGCCAGCTCGCAGCAAAACACGAGCACACTCAGAGACCGTTGCGCCAGTCGTAAAAACATCATCCACGAGCAAAATGTCTTTGCCCTTGACCAAGTCGGGCTTCCGCACCTGAAATGCGCCGCGAATGTTTTTCCTGCGCTGGTGACGGGTAAGGCCCGCTTGCGAAACCGTCTCGCGGTGACGCACGAGCACTCGCGTTTCCAACTCCAAGTGACGCCAGGCAGCATTTCGCAGAGCGGCACGGGCAATCAATTCGGCCTGATTAAATCCACGCTGGCGCAGCTTGCTTGAATGCAGCGGAACTGGAATAACCAGCCAAGAGTCTCCATCGACAGCAGTTGGGTCCGAAACGCGCAGCTTTGCCATCGCAACACCTAACTTCAGGCCGAGAAAATCCGCAGCCGGCATTACCCGGTCATACTTCAGCAGGTGGATGGTCGAACGCAACGCGTGCTCAAAAGTCCCATAGGCCACCGCTCGCGCGTAAGGCGGCAAAACGCGATGGCAGAGTCCGCAGGGGGTTGATCCTGTGATCGCATCCGACGGCGAAAGTGCGGTTGGGCAGAACGAAAAGAGCCGTTCGCCACAAACCGGACAGAGGTCTCCTTCGATGGGCGCAACCCAATCGCGGCAGGACTGGCAAACGGGCAACCGGGAAGCCTGAAGAAGAGGCTCGATACAGACGCGGCAGTCAGCCGGAAAGAAAAGAAAGAAAATACCGTTTACGAACAGGCGCAACCGCGCTGCAACAGTCGGCCATACACCTAAGCGGCCCGACATGGTAGACCGAGTTTCGTCGCTTCTACTGCTGAAGACGACCTCCTGCTCGCCAGCCCTGCGGCGTGGACTTGCTACCTGTACGAAGTATAGCGGCACCGGTAGCCGCTGCGCAACGCACGAGGTCCGCCCGAGGGGACTGGCGCCAAATCAGGCAGCAAGCTGGTTGGGAGGCGTCGGCGGCAGCAGTTGCTGCTGCTCCTGTTGCAGCTTGCAGAAGACAGTCACGTACCGGCGACGAAAACAACGCACACACCGAACCGTTCGCAGCAGAAACAAAGGAAGCAGCCTTCGCTCAAAAATATTGCGCGCTCGAGAAGTATGGGCGTCTGCGGACCCGCAGTCACTACAGATAAACATGGACATAGCAACATCCTCGGCTGGTGGCCAAAACTGGAACTACTTCTTTGATAACACGAGACGGGATGGAAGTTGCGAGGGAACGAGTTTACGAACCCTGGATAGTATCGGAGTAGTCAACAGGCTTGTAAAAACCGTGTGCCCCATGATAACGTGCGCCTTTTGGCTTAGAAACAATTCAGACGCGAGGACTTAGCCCAAATGCCGACAGAAAATGCCCCGAACGGAAATACCGGGACGAAGTTTCGACCCTTCGTCCCGGAGAACATGGAAATGAAAGAGTTCACGCTCCGAGCCGTCCTCCTGGGCCTCTTTATGTGCGTGATTCTAGGTGCGGCCAACGCCTACTTGGGGCTCCGGGCAGGTATTACGATCGCGGCCACCTATCCGGCAGCGGTTATTTCGATGGCGGTGCTTCGGGCCTGGAAAGGTACGTTGTTGGAAGAAAACATTGCCCGCACCGCTGGCTCGATCGGCGAATCTGTGGCAGCGGGCGCGATCTTCACAATTCCTGCATTTCTCATTGCGAAAGCATGGCCTTCGTTCCGGCCCGCCGACGCGTACTGGAAGGCCACTGCCCTAATGACTGTCGGCAGTATTCTTGGGGTTCTCTTTGTCTCGCTCGTGCGACGAGTCATGGTGGAAGACCCGGAGCTTCCTTTTCCAGAGTCGGTGGCGGCCTCCGAAATCCACAAGGCGGGCCAGCGTGGAGCGGAAGCGGCGAAATATCTTTTTTGGAACATAGGCGTCGGCGGCCTAGTTTTCATGTTGGGCCGTTTCGGCTTGTTCGCGGCCGATCAAGACTTCCACTTTAATGTCGGGAATTTGGGCCGGAGTCAGGTTCGCCTAGGGGCGGTCGGCAGCGACCACATCGTGGGCGCGGGCGGGATGAGCATGGTCGCAGCACCTAGCGTGAGTCCGGCTTATCTGGGAGTCGGCTATATCATTGGGTTGCGGCTGGCGGCTCTCCAGTTCGCGGGAGGCGTTCTGGCGTGGGGGCTAATGGTTCCGTTGCTCATGTTTTTCTTAGGCCCACAGCTTCGGGTGTATTTACCCGCCGATACCCCTGAGAACTGGGCCGGAATGGCAGCAGCCGTTTGGCGCTATGTTGTGCGCCCAATCGCCGTAGGCGGCATGCTTGTCGGTGCCGCATATACTTTGTTCAAGATGCGGAATAGCCTGACGGTCGGACTCAAGAAAGCGTTCGCAGATCTGTGGCAGACTCCGGAACAGCAGGCTGGATTAGCCCGCACCGAACGCTACATGAGTTCGAAGACGGTCTTCGGATTGATTTTCCTGATGTTCATCGCTATGTGCTTTCTTTACGTGCGTCTGTCCGGATTGCTTTGGCCAGCAATCTTGGCTGCCGTCGTCATGATCATTGTTGGCTTCTTCTTCTCGACCGTCTCCGGAAGCCTGGTAGGCATGATTGGATCTTCCAACAATCCGATTTCCGGGTTAACACTCTCGACGTTGATTATCGCGGCATTGTTGATGGTGTCTCTGGGCGTTTCAGGAATCTCGGGAGTAACGGCGGTGTTGGGCGTGGCCGCGGTAGTTTGCGTTTCCGCAGCTGTCGCGGGCGAGTTGCTGCAGGACTTTAAAGTCGGCTACATCCTCGGTGGTACTCCACGAACCATTCAGATTGTGGAACTTATCGCAGTTGTCGTTGCCAGCCTAGTCATGTACTTCCCTCTTATGCTTTTGCATGAGGCGAACATCAAAGCAGGCGGCATCGGCTTCGGAGATCGGCAACTTCCAGCTCCGCAGGCCGGACTCATGGCGACACTTGCGCTGGGCATTGTAGGCGGCGATATGCCTTGGCCGCTGGTGGTTGTCGGCATTTTCATGGGCGTGGCGATGATCATGCTCCAGGTAAAAAGCCCTATGCTTGTAGCCGTCGGGATGTATTTGCCTTTTGAAACCACAGCCGCGATCTTCCTGGGCGGCGTGTTTCGTTCGTTGGGGGATTGGCTGGCCAAACGCCGCGGATACAATTCCGCTCAGATGGCGCGGGTTGAGAACGCCGGCGTGCTGACTTCTTCGGGCTTGATCGCTGGGGAGGCTGTACTCGGCTTGCTCTGGGCAGGACTGCAGTTTGCCCCCGCATGGGCACGGCCGCAGATTTTCGCTAACCCATCTTATTTTTTCGGATTGGTCGTGATGGTCGGGTTGGCGGCGTTGATGATTCGCCTGCCGCTTTCGAGTGCGGGCAGCCCGGATGAACCCGCTCCACCGACTGCGATGATGTAATCTTGCACCACGGAGACACTCCGGCACGGAGAAATCCTAATTGCTCCGCGTTTGGCTATCTCCGTGGTTTTCTTTTGCCTTTTTCAGTTATGTCGATTGCGGAAAATGTTGATGATATCCGGAAACGAATTGCCGCAGTGGCTGGCCGCGCTGGACGAAGTGCTGACGAAATCGTCCTGATGGGTGTCAGTAAGACATTTCCAGTGGAGTCAATTCGTGAAGCCTACGCTGCTGGGATTCGCGTGTTTGGCGAGAACCGGGTGCAGGAGTTTTCGGAAAAATCGAACGCGTTATCATCCCGAAGCTCTGACCGACCTGATGCTGCATGGCATTTGATTGGACATCTGCAATCCAATAAGGCCGCCAAGGCCGCTGAGCTTTTTCATTCAGTCGATTCGGTGGACTCTTTGAGGCTTGCCGAGCGATTGGATACTGCAGCGGCGGGTTTGAACAAGAGGCTGGGCGTGCTAATTGAGATCAATATTGGAGGTGAAGCCGCGAAGAGTGGGCTCGCTCCCGAATCAATTGAACTGGAACAGTTGCTGCAAGCCGCGCCCCGGTTCGAGCATATCCAGATTCATGGGCTGATGACGATTCCTCCATTCGACGAAAACCCGGAAGAGACTCGACCGTATTTTCGTAAGCTACGCGAGTTGCGCGATGCTGTCCGGAATCGAAGACTTCCGAGCATGGATTTGGATGTACTTTCAATGGGCATGTCCCATGATTTCGAGATTGCCATAGAAGAGGGGTCGACCTGCGTGCGCGTGGGCACGAGGATTTTCGGTAGAAGGACAAATTGAAAATGAAATATGTGGACTACTTTTTCGCTTCAACGATCTTGATGGTCGCCGTGCTTTTCATGCTCGTAACTGAAATTTCGCATCCGCGCGGCGCGATTTTGGACGTTCCATTTCTCTGGCTGCTCGTTGCCATGCTCAATTTTCTGCGACTTCGCAATGAGTACCGGCTCGTAAGTGGCTTGAAAAATTACATGCATTGGAACAAATCTGATAGGCCTGACCCTAGAGATTGTGCGTCTAAAGTTGTTCGGGAGTTCTGTCCTGCAAAGCTGGGGTCCGTACGCTGTCATCGTAACAGTTGCGATTTTGGGTGAGACTATCTTTTCGATAAGACAGAAATCGTGATTCCGATTCACGACACACCGTTAGGAGCGACCTTTGCCATCAAGGTTCATCCCCGCGCCAAGAGAAATGCCATCACAGGCGAACTTGGGGACACGCTGAAAGTTGCCCTGACCGCGCCGCCACTCGACGGACGTGCCAACGAGGGCTGCATTGAATTCTTTGCAAAAACTTTGAATGTATCCCGCGCGTCCGTTAGTATTGCGGCGGGCCAGAGCAGCCGTAACAAAGTGATTCGTGTGGCCGGACTGTCGTCCCAGGAAGTGCGGACGCGGTTGGAAGCTCTCCGTCCGGAATAGCAGATTCCTCAGGGCTGAAGCCCTTCGGAATGACAATTGAGTAAAGAGTTTGGATAGTTCAAAAAGTCGCGCCTGAGGTTGGGACAAGACTTCAAAGGATTTCCGTGAATATTTCCGAACAATGGCATGAGGTACGGACCGGGTTCGAGCGTCCGTTCTGGGTTGCGAACATCACCGAGTTGTTCGAGCGGCTCTCTTACTACGCCGCCTTTGCTTCCCTGGCCCGCTATCTGCATGAGACGCTGAATTTTGATATTGAGAAAGCGGCCAGCTTGGCTGGGCTGTTTGGCGGGCTGGTGTGGTTCCTGGCAGCCTTTGGTGGCACGCTCGCAGACCGGCTCGGCTTTCGACGCGCTCTTTCGCTGGCGTATTTCATTCTTAGTTTGTCGTATTTCGTGCTCGGCTCGCTAAAGTCGACGTGGATGGCTCCAGTTCGCAGTGCCGTACCACTGACCCTGTTGGTGACGGTCGTACTCATGCTTCCGGCACTCGGGATTGCGTTGGTCAAGCCGAGCATCGTCGGCACTACGGCGCGTGCCTCAAAGGAGAGTGCGCGCTCGATTGGCTATTCCATTTACTACACGCTGGTGAACATCGGCGGCGCTTTGGGGCCTTTGGTGGCTTCGTGGGTGCATCAACATTTGGCCGTGGAAAAAGTTTTTCTGGTTGCAGCATTCAGCGTGTTTTTGATGTTCTTTGCGGTCCTGTTGTTCTTCAAAGAACCGCGCCGCGCGGGTGAAATTCAGGTTGTGAGCCTGGCACAATCCGCACAAAATTTCTGGACCGTGGTCACCAACCCACGCTTCATGCTGTTTCTTCTGATCTTTTCCGGCTACTGGATTGTCTACTGGCAGATGTTCATCACGCTGCCGATCTTCGTGCACAACTACATCAGTTCCACGGCCGACACCGAACTGCTGCTCGTGACTGGACCACTGGTGGTCATCTCGCTCCAACTGGTAGTCAGTTACCTGACACAGAAATTGCCCGCCTTTACTGCGATTATTTTGGGGACACTCATTTCCGGCCTTGCGTGGGTGTTGCTGATTATCGCTCCATCGGTTCCCATGGTTGTTGCCACGCTCGTCGTGGTTGCGCTTGGCGAAATCATGCAAACCCCGCGCTACTACGAATATGTTTCGCGCCTTGCACCGTCAGGGCAGCAGGGTACCTATATGGGCTTTGCGTTCATGCCGCTCGGCATTGGCGCGTTCGTTAGCGGATGGTTTGGCGGCAAGCTGATGCATCATTTTGGAGAAGTTACACACCAGCCCGAGCGCGTCTGGTGGGCAATTACGGGGGTGGGAGTGGCAACGGCTGCCTTGCTTTGGGTGTACGACAAGACCATTCGAAAGACAGTGGCTTCGAACGTATGAGGCGCTGAGTTCTGTTTGCATTCACGCAAATCTCAAACCCTCCGTTACAATGAAGAATTGCTTATGAACCTGGCCGCTATCCAGTCCGCGCTACGCGAGCAAGGCTTTGACGCCTGGCTCTTCGTCGATCATCATCATCGCGATCCAATCTCTTATAGAGTTCTTGGCTTGCCTACGAGCATGATGGTTACTCGGCGATGGTTCTACCTGATCCCCGCGCAAGGTGAACCTTCTAAGCTGGTGCACAAAATTGAAGCGGGGCATCTTGATTCCCTGCCGGGATCGAAGCGGCAATACGCCGCGTGGCAGGAATTGGAAGAAAATCTAAAGGCGATGCTGGCACCCTACAAAACGGTTGCCATGCAGTATTCGCCGAACAATCGCGTATTTGTGATTTCACTGGTCGACGGCGGGACGACCGAGCTGATTCGCAGTTTTGGAACAACAATCGTCAGCTCGGGCGATCTGGTTGCACAATTTGAAGCCACCTTGACCGACGACCAGATTCGTAGCCATTTTGAAGCGCGCGATGGCGTGGACCGTGTGACGGCGGCAGCCTTTCAGGAAATTGGACACCGGGTCCGCAACGGCGGCACGCACGAATTTGAAATGCAGCAGTGGATCATGGAAGCTTTTACTCGCGAAGGCTTGAAGACAGAAGACCCGCCGATTGTTGGCGTGAATGCGCATAGCGGCGACCCGCACTACGAGCCTCGTTCCGACCGCTCTGCTCCTATTCGCGAAGGCGATTGGGTACTGCTCGATATCTGGGCCAAGATGAACAAGCCAGACTCCGTTTACTACGACATCACTTGGACGGGGTTTGTTGGCCAGTCCCCGTCCGACAAGCAGCGTGAGGTTTTTAAAGTCGTAACCGGGGCGCGCGACGCTGGAGCGGAGAAAGTCATTTCATCCGTTGCGGCGGGCAAGCAGCTTTCAGGATGGGAAGTCGACCGAGCGACGCGCGACCACATCAAGAACGCAGGCTTTGGCGAATATTTTATTCACCGTACGGGCCACTCGATTGCCACTGATATTCACGCAAACGGCGCTAACATGGACGATCTGGAAGTCCACGATGTACGGCGAATTCTGCCGAACTCCTGCTTCTCGATCGAGCCAGGCGTTTACCTGCCGGAGTTTGGCATTCGTAGCGAGATTAACGTGCTGGTCCACAAAGGGTCGGCGGAAGTTACGGGAAGAATTCAACGCGATATTGTTTTGATTTAGCAATTTGACTTAGTTAGATGATTGGGTTATGAACTCTTAATGGCGGATTCTTCCAAACAAATAGCAGCAGAAACTCCATTCACGCCGATGTCGGTGATCGCGCCTGCGGTAGGCTGGCTTGTTCCAGGAGCGGGCCATATCATTCAGGGCCGCTGGGGGCGTGGCGTGTTACTGATGGCCTCCATCGTGACGATGTATATGTTGGGAATCGGCATGAAGGGTCACGTGTATAGCCCGAACGGCGGCGACCTGCTCGACATATTGAGTTTTCTCGGCGACCTGTGCGCGGGTGGGCTCTATATCGTCAGCCGTGCACTCGACTGGAACCCTGGGGCGGTTTCGCAGGCCACTGCGGATTACGGTTCTAAGTTTATTGTGGTCTCTGGCTTGCTGAACTTCATTTGCGTGGCCGATGCCTATCACATCGCGATCGGCAGAAAGCGATGACATCGATTTCTCATTTCGGAGCAGCTGTTCTGTTTGCGTTATTTGCGTCAATCGTGTTTGCCATCACGCAAAAACAGGAAACGCGAGAGATGGTCCGCTATGGCCTGTACTGCTTCGCAATGTTCGTCGGCGGCGTGATTGTTGCGGGTTGGGCGATGTGGCTGCTGCGTCGATGAATTTCTGATACTGTTTTTTATCCTTCCCAAACGAACGCATCGAACATGTGGCTCGTGGTGAATCCGAGACGCTCGTAAAGATGTACAGCTCCGGTATTGGCCTGGGTTACGGTCAACGTCAATGCGCCGAAGCCGCGTCCGCGGAGTTGTTCGGCCGAGCGGTGCATGAGCGCATCACCGATTCCATGCGAGCGGTATTCCGGCAGTACGCATACTTGTGTGATGTGACCTACGTCGACTCGAATTTTGGAACAGAGAATTACTCCCACCGTCATCCGCAGAGCGCGGTTATAGGCGGTAAACGAGGATTCCGGATCGAAGGTTCCGCATCCTGGAAACCGGACAATATTGTGCAAGAACCTCATAGAACCATTGACCGTGCGGTATTGATCGTTGATTTCCGAATCCACGTGACCGCGATACGCGGCCGTGATCAGACTAGCGGTTGGTTGGTAGTCATTCTCGGACCACGGGTGAATTTCGATTTCTTGGTTGAGCGCTACAGGCGGTTCCAATGTCTGCCCGATATCCATGCGCATGAAGAGCCGGGGCTGGCAAAGGAAGCCGGCGTCCGTAAATGGTCGGACTACACTGCCGGACTCATGCAGCAGCAATTGCGTTTCGACTCGGTGAACACCGGGCGACTGTTGCAGCGTCTCGATGGAGTGGATCAGCAGTTTCGTTTCGATTTCCTGCGCGCGCTGCCGTGCTTCGTGCGAACCATCGCCTGGATCGCTAAAGAGGTCGCCGATAACACCCTTAGAACCCTCATAAACAAAGAAAGCGTAACCCAGAACGCGCCCGCGATCCACCGCTGTATAGCCCGGCAAAATCTTGGAATCGATGTAACGCAAAACCATTTCCGACGACGCCGCATAATCCCAGGAAAGCAGGCGCGCCCAAACCTCAGCTTCCTGTTCCAGAAGCATGCGGAGATCGGCGGAGGAGAAATGACGGAGATCGAGAATTTCCAAGGTCAGTTGCCAGTTGTCTATAGTCAGTTTACTGGCTTTTTGCGGCCTGTTCTCAGCTATCGGCGCTTGGGGCCAACTGAGTAAACGGCACCCCGTTTTTGCTCTGTGCAACTTACACGCTAGCGGGAGGAAACTCGGTAATATTCCAAGTGCTGAGCGGAATTCGAACCAATCAGCTTCAGACTCCTGGATCCAATCACCTGACCCAGATCATGCTGGGCGCCTTCTTTTGCAACCAGCAGATGCGCAGCAGCGGGAATTTCGCCGCGGTCGTAGTTACTTACAGGCTGGTTACGATAGAAGTGGAGACCGTATTCCGTTTGTCGGTTGACCTGAAAAACAGCTACCGGCATGGAAACAGGGGCACCCTTGGCCAAACTCGCAGCGACCGTGCGCGCGGAGTCTTGCTCATCCAGCGCCGCACCGCCCTGGCGCAGGATCAAGCCAACCGCGAGAACCGCCGGTACCAACGTGGCGACCCTCAGCAAACCCAGACCGTAGCGACTCCTAAGCGCCAAAAAAATGCCAACGGTAAAAATCATCGCGACGATGCACGCGACCAAGGTCCCAATTCCCCATGGCAAGCGCTGCACCAAAATAAGGTAGCGAATCACAATAGCCGGAACCACAAGAATCGAAGCGACGAGAGAGTGCAGAAATAGCTGCGTCTTTCCGACTGGCTCCATGCCGGTGGAATTTGCCGTCCCGGAGCTGGTATGACGGCGTACGAAACTCGCAACCAGCAGCGCACCCGCTGGCAGGGCGGGCAGGATGTATCCAGGCAGCTTAGATTGTGAAATCGAAAAGAATAAGATAGGAATCGCCAACCAGAGCAAAAGGAAGACATCGAGACTATCTTCTGATTCAAGAAGGGTCTTCCCTTCCCCTCTCCAACCGCGAATCGTCTCCACCACAGACGCAATTACAAATACGATCCAGGGGAGGAGGCCCACAAGCGCAACCGGCACGTAATACCAAAAAGGCTGCTGATGTCGATAGAGGTTGGTGCCAAATCTCGCCAAGTTGTGTTCTAGGATGAACACACGAAAGAACCCAGGGTTACGCAATTGCACTGCGATAAACCAGGGTAGAGTCACCACCAGAAACGCGACGATTCCGGGCCACCACAAGGTCCCTGCAATTGTTTCTCGGAACCGCTGCCAGCTGCCATGCGCAGCCGCAAACACCAGCACAATTAACGCAAAGAGCCCTACCCCGACGGGTCCCTTAGCCAAGGTCGCCAACCCCAAAAAGCCATAGCAGGCCAAAAGCCACCGCCGTTCCCCACTCTCGCGCCACGCATACCAGGCCAGCATTGCGATGGAAAAGTTTGCGGCCAAAGGCATGTCGGTCGCTGCAGCGCGTGCAAACCCGATTACCGCAGCCGAGGAAGCCGTCATCAGCGCGCCATCCATTTCCGAGCCACGTCGGAAGCGACGCACAAATAAATAGATCGCGGCAATCATCATAGACGCGGAAAAAGCGGATGGGAGCCGAGCCGCCCAATCGCTTACACCGAAGATGGAAAAGGCTGTCATCTCTTCCCAATAGAGCAATACAGGTTTTTCCAACCAAGGAACATGGCCCAGCGTGGGCGTAATCCAGTCGTGCCGCTCCAGCATTTCTCGAGCTACCTGAGCGTAGCGAGGCTCGTCCGCACCCACCAAACCGAACGCGCCAAGTCCATAGAAGAAGAGGAACCCGCAGATTGCTACGAGCACAATTAGATCACTACGGAATTTATGGGGGCCGCTCATCGATTTCATTCGGCTGTTCGCCAAGACGAACTCAACATTTTAATTCGATGCGAATCGTATGTGACGGCATGCTTCCCATTCGAACTTCGTGGACGGCGGCCTCGCTCCAAACGGCTGTGCCAGACGTGCGGTGCATGAGAATCCATTTGCCGTCGGGAAAAATTCGAACCTCGGAGTCAAAATCCGCCAAGAACACAGTGACATTGCGCGAATGTTTCTGCTTCACTTCGCTCCGCCAGCCGGTATTCTACCCTCGACCACGCGCACGAAAGAGTTCTCAAACATGACTTTGTGCGTGTCCGGCATCAATTTCACAGGATCAAGATCTTCGTCAGCGAAAGCCGGTCGACCCGCAAAAATGCCGACCGCTAAGCTCTTCAGGACAGTAAGAATTAATTCTCTGCGTTTCACAATCCCTCCTTATTCCAAGCGAAACAGTACTCTACTCAACAACAAGGTAGAGCTACGCGGATTCGCGCAGACCGCGCCACAAGGCATACACGCTGATCGCGGTCCAGACCCCTTCCAGCACGACGAAGCCAAGTTGAAATGGTCGTAAAGCGATATACCCAAGAATACCGGAACCGACGGCATTCAAGATGTTGTAAATCGCACGGCGGGCGTCCATCCACTTAAACTGGTGGCCCGTATAAGCCACCAGAATGAGCGCCGCCCCCGCAAAAGAAACTGCTTGCCGCAACACTGAGATTTCCATCGCAGACATTGTACGGGATTGAAGCATTCGGAGCCGTGTCGCTCTAGCCCACGCCGCAGCCCTTAGCAACCGCGGCGTGGCGAGGCGGTTTAATAGCTCAACAGGTACTGCTGGATGAACATCACAGTGGAATAGAACTCGTAGTCGCGGTTTTTCTTCTTGCCGAAGCCGTGGCCTTCATCCTTCGCCATCAGCCACCACACCGGAGTCTGATTCTGCCTCACGACCTGAACCATTTGCTGCGATTCGCTGGCAGGAACTCGCGGATCGTTCTGCCCGGCAACCACGAACAGCGGCTTGGTTATGTTCTTGGCTTTGTTGGCAGGCGCAATCTGCTCAAGAAATTCGCGCATTTTAGGATCGCGTTCGTCGCCGTATTCGACGCGCCGCAGATCCTGGCGATATCCTGAAGTGTGTTCCAGGAACGTTACGAGATTGGAAGGACCTACAATATCGACCGAGCAACGGATGCGACTGTCATAATTCGTCGCCACTGCCAGGGTCATGAATCCGCCGTAGCTGCCACCCGTGATCATGACGCGACTGGCATCGAGAACAGGCTGCGTTTGAATCCAGTCCAGTAAAGCATTAATGTCCTTGTAGGAGCCTTCCCGCAGAAAACCGTTGTCGAGTTTCAGAAATGTCTTGCCGTAGCCACTCGATCCACGCACGTTGGGATAAATGATCGCGATGCCCATTTCGTTCATGAAGTAATTTTCACGACCAAGGAACTCGGGACGGAACTGCCCTTCAGGGCCCCCGTGGATATCAATGATCACCGGACGTTTGCCCGTAAATTTCGCGGACGGCTGATACAAAAATGCTGAAATGGAGCGCTGATCCCAGGAATTCCAGTGAATCAATCGCGGTTGAGCGAAGCCTTCCGTGTTCATCCCGCCAGTCTCGCTAAAAGTCCAGCGTTCCAGCTTCTTCGAGGCCATATCTAAGGAGTACACGTCATAGGACTGCGTGGCGGTGCTCAGTGTGAACGCAAGCTCCCGGCTGTTCTCGCGCCACTGGACGCCAGAGAGAACGCCGACGGGCAACTTGGGTACGGCTTCTTCTTTGTGAGTCTTCGCATCCAGAACATGCAACGCACTCATTCCGTCTTCATTGGATTCCAACGCAATCCAGCGACCATCTTTTGACAGATCGAATTCCTCGACATCCCACTTGAGGTCGGGAGTGAGCACGGTCGTCTTGCGGCCACCGAGATCCAGGTACAAAAGCTTTTGAAATTCGGAGTTTGCATCTCCGGTCATGTAAACGCCTTTGCCATCCTTGGCAAAGCGCGCGCTGCCGTAGGCCACGACTTCGGGCCCTGTCTTCGGAGTAAGCAATTCTTTCTTGCCGGATGCTACGTCCACCAGCCACACGTAAGTTTCGTTGGCGGAAATGCCGTTGATAAGCAGCAATTGCTTTCCATCGGGCGACCAATCGGAAACCTCCCACCCCCCGCCTTCTAACTCCGCCACAATGCGAGCGCTGGCCGGATCGTTCGCATTCACCACCCACAGGTCTACATCTTTTCCTGTTCTCTTTGTGGAACCAAAAGCGATGCGATCGCCTTGATGAGACCAGTGCGGGCTGGTGTTGCGCGATTTACCATCTGTCAACAACGTGATGTTGCCCGTGGCTAGGTCATAGCGATAAATCTGAAAAAATTCAGCGCCGCCAGTATCTTTGGAGAACAGGAAAGACTGGCCGGTGGCGGGTTGGTAGTCGGCCTGCGCAACGCGGTCCGGGAAGAAAGTAAGCTGGTTGCGCGCGCCGCCGGGGAACTTCACCAAATGTACTTGGGAGGTGTCGCCGAAACGCGTGTGAATCAGCATCTCGCGCTTGGTCGGATTCCAACTACCAAAAGCCGCAGTGCGGAATTCGCTGTAGCGACCCACCGCTCCGACTACGGCAGAGGGAATCTTCGGAATTCCTTCGGTGACCAGATTGTCCGCCGGGGCAATCGCATCGTCCTGCGCGAAGACATTTTGAGCGAAGGCGATGGATGCCAGCAGGACCAGCGGCAGCAAGATTGAAAATCGTTTCATAAACGAACTCCTTAAGGGATAGCAACAGAATATCCGAGGTTCCGCAACGCGACATGGTAGCAGGCGCACCATCATAAGCGGGAAATTCATGAACGCCAACTGCAACTGGCAAGAACGGCAATTCCAAATCGAAGCTTATTGTACCGACGACACCCGTCGAAGATTGCCAACAATATCCGCAATCGCGTGAGCCAACGGGCCATCCGCCGAGCAGCCGCTGGCGCAGCGATGGCCGCCTCCACCAAACTGTGAGGCGACGGTCGTCACATCCACGCGACCTTTGCTGCGCAGGCTCACACGAAAACGTCCGTCGCTGAGCTCGCGGAAAAATGCGGCAACCTCGACGCCATGCACGGCTAACGCATAGTTCACCAAGCCTTCGCAGTCTTCGTCGAGCGCTCCCACGCGCTCCATCTGGTCGCGCGTGACCCAGATCCACGCAATGTCGCCTTCACGGTGAAGGTTCGACAGCGCGGCACCCAGCAATCGCATCTTTGCGATTGAATGCGAAAAATAAAGGCTCTGCGCTACCTGCGGCGGAGTCGCTCCCGCCAGTACCAACTCACGCGCCAAGGCAAACGTATGTTCGCTGGTTCCCTCAAACATGAACGACCCAGTATCCGCTACCAGCCCCGTATAGAGGCACGTAGCCATCTCCGGCGAAATAGGAGCCCCACTTTCCCGCGCCAGCCGGTAAACCAACTCGGCCGTAGCACAGGCCTGCGGATCAATCCAGTTCACATGCGCGAACGGACGTCCGCCAATATGGTGATCGATGTTGATGAGGAACTTGCCTTCGAGCCCCTGCAAGCGCGTCCGCTGTAGACTGTCGCACTCCAGCAAAATCGCGGCATCGTAGCTGCCATCGACCGAGCCAGCATGAATAATCGACTCGGCAAACGGCAGATTGCGGTAGTTGCGCGGCACGGGATCGTGCAGAACAACCTCGGCCTGCTTGCCCAGACTGCGCAGAATCTGCTGCGTCGCCAGCGCCGACCCGACTCCGTCGCCATCCGGACGCGCGTGCGACGTGAGCACAAAGCGGTTATGCCGCTGTATCTGGCTCAGAATCTCGTATAGCGCGCTGGGACTGGGAGTGGCCTGCACAACGAGCCTCTAATTTTCCTGGGGAGCTTCTTGCGCGATTGCTTGTTCAACCGTCGTATGTTCAGCTTTCGCCTGCCCGGCTTTCGTTTGTTTGACTTTCGCCTGTTCAGACTTCGCAGCCTTCTTTTCGCGCTTCTTGTTCCGTTGTAGCAACTCCTCCACGCGAGCTTCATAGGCGTGCGACTTGTCGATCTGGAAATGCAGTTCTGGACAGCGCCGCAAATGCAGCCGCTCTATCAATTCGTGCCGAATATAGCCGACCGCCGCCTGCAAACCTTCCCGCGTCTCGTCCGCATCCTGCTCGCTGCCTTCGACGGCAATGTAGATGCGGGCGGACCGTCCATCGGGGGCGAGGTGCATTTCCGTCACGTTGGCCAGACCGATGCGCGGGTCGGCCAGCTCGCCCTCAATAATGGTCTCAATCTCCTCGCGCAGGAGCTCGGCCATGCGTTCCCGATGATATTTTTGTGCGCGATTTTCCACGTCTTTTTCACCCCGGATAAAACTCTATAGGTTAACAGAAAGAGGGCTGGACACGGAGAACCAAAAGACTGGAACCTGGATTCTGCTTCCCGTACGCTTCCCTCCCCCTCTTGACAATATCGCTGGCTGGAGTACTGTTATCGGACGGGAAGTTGGCTGCATTGCATAACAAGGCAAGGTTAGCGCCTCCCCGCCAATCCAACGCATCCGCCTCCCCCCGACCGGATCTGACCATAAGGAGCACTATGTCTCGTTCGAACCTCACTCTATCCGCCGTCCTGCTGGTCGCTACCATGCTGTCGTCGCTGCCAATGTTTGCAAGCGGAGTTCCAATCCGACGCCCCTCGGACAATGGTGCCGATGGCAACGCAAACACCTGGAATCTAGTGGCACGTACGGTACCACGCCTCCTGACGGCTGGCACAAAGAAAGTTACCTTTAGCCGACAAATCGTCTGCCCGAAATTCGACGTCGAGGATTCGCTGCCGAGTCCTGTCGTCTCCGCGACCGGAACCTGTGATAGTGGGGACTATCTGCACATTTTCCAGTTCACGTCCCCGTCCACCACCACGCCGGTGAAAATTACGATCAGTCAACTTGTGAATTTCGCTTCAGCCGGAAACTTTGGCGCCATGGTCTGCGAAGTGAATCCACCAGTGAACACAAACACGCTTTGCACTACCGATCCGACAACAGCAAACATCCCAAACTTCACAATCACAAATAGCAGGACTTCCATCACTTTCGTACTCCCGAACATCCCCGCCTATCCTGCGGGCTCGACCAACCAGGGCCAAGGCCTGACGCTTTATGTAATTACTCATCAAGCAGCTCAAAGCCTGCCGATCCAGCTGCCGACCGTTACGATTCAGTAAATGGCAAGAGTCGGCGCTGACGTGTCATAAATCAGGCTGACCACCGTCAGCCTGGTTTTTTTGTTCCACAAGAAATGCCGCCGCCTTTCGAGCGACTAGCACAAATCCTGCCGCCGAAGCGTCGGATTGCAACTGGCGCGCATTTGATCGGGAGGCAGCTACCATTCCTCCTGAACGTTGTGTTTCAGCTCTCGCGAGACGCGCCAAGAATTGGTAGTTCAAAAGTTTCAAGTCCGTGGCGCGCTTCAAGACAGATTCGAGTTGCCGCAACGATGCTAAGATTTTGCCTTGTCGAGCCATGAGCCGCGCAGAGGTAATGGCCAGGGCAAGGCGGGATGGTTGCGCCTGCGGGGAGAGTTTGTTGGCCCGCGCGATTTCAGCACCAGCCTCGGTTAGTTTGTGTTCCGCAATTAGCGACTGCGCAATAAGGTCGCGGGCAGCGGCTTCCTGCTCCGAATCCTTCTCGGCACGAAACTCTTCTGCGGCTTCCGTCGCCAGGGATCTCGCGTTGCCGGTCTCGTTCTTCTCCAGCGCCAAGCCCGCAAGCGAGGCTTGGCAGTTTGCGATACCGAGCCTTTCTCCCAACTGCGTTCTGAGCGTTAGAGATTCGACATAGTCTTTTTCCGCCCCTGAAAGATCGCCTTGCGCTAACAACAAGTCTCCTCGCCAGACCAAAGACGAAGCGGTGTCGCTCTTAAGACCGAGCGCCCTCGACTTCACCAACGATTGATCCAGATAGCTTCGCGCCGCAGTGAGATCACCGCCGTAATAGGCAACCGTTCCCAAATTTGTCAAAGCGCTCACCACATTTGCCTGAGCGCCGGATTGCGTAGCGGTGCTCAAAGCGCTCTTTAACATTTGCTCTGCACCCGCTAGGTCCGCTTGCGAAATGAGGTTCGTAGCAATATTGTTTTGCGTCAGAAGGGCGTCAGCAGTGTCGCCAATCTTTGTGGCCACCGCAAGCGACTCCTGATAGCGCAGGGTAGATTCCCTCAACGACTGTTGTGAAGCAAGAACATTCCCAATATTGATTAGTGCCCCAGCAACATCCTTCTCCGCCCCAATCTTGCGCGCCAGGCTCAAAGCCTGTTCGTGCATCGCACGAGCCTCAGTCAGATTGCCTTCGTCCACCGCAACGTTGCCCAAACAAGTCAGGCTCCGAGCCTCTCCACGCAAATCCGCCGCCCCAGCCAGCGTTTCCTGCGCCTGCTTCCCAACCGCTTTGGCAAGAGCATATTCCCCAAGATTGCGCAACGCCCCGCATTGACTCAACTGCGCTTGTGCCTGCAAGAACTTCGCCTGCAGGCTTTGGGCTTTATCGCTGGCACGCAACGCGGCTGACTGCATTTTTCGATAGTCGGATAGCGAGTTCTGCGCGCGCACCTCCGCCATATCAATACGCGGATCATTCCCCGTAGGCGCGGGAAGCTTTCGCAAGCGTTCGATCGTCGTCAGCGCCGCCTGCCCTGTTCCCGCGCTGACTTGTGCATCCGCGAAGCGTAGCCCGATTTCCAGGTCGTCCGGGAACACCGTCCACAGCGACTTGTACAACTCCTCCGCCTTATCCCATTCGTGGGTTGACTCTCTATATCCCGCCTCAATGCCCAGGCTATCTTTCCTTGGCAAATCTTTGGACAGCTCAAACGCTACCTTCGCCTGCTCCGCCGCTTTCCCGTCGTAGCCAAGCTGGGCCCAAGCGGAAGCTAGCGCGGAGTGCGCCAAAACGTTTTTCCCATCAATAGCCAAAGCCTGCTGCAAAAGATCGCGCGCCGCCATGGCATCGTAAGTCCGCAGTTTGGTCAAAGCTTCCGTGTAAAGCTTGGCAGCCTCCGGATTCGCTGGTTGCAGCGCGCGCACAGCCGCTGCGTCCTCCGAAGAGAGTTCTCCCACTCCGCATTTTTGCCGCAGGTCAGCGCCAATACTCTTCACCAGGTCGAGAAATTTCTCTTCCGGAAAGCTCTTCGAGACGATCCCAACCGAATCCCCAACCGAAGTATCCTGCACCCGCAAATCAACTCGAATCTCCCCACCAATCTCCAGGTACGAACCCAGCACCACCAGGTTGCTGCCCAATGTCTGGTAGATACGGGTCAAAGTTTCCTGCGAGAGCGTCTCCGCTGGGGACAGCCCCAAGTCAGCTTGCAACCGAGCCACATTCTCACCGGGGATCGTCCTCAACTTGCCACCTGCGGAAAGTTCCGTCGTCAGCATCTCCGACAACGCGCCGGAGAGCCATGCGTGCTCGGGCTTTCCAGAAAGATTCCTGAAAGCCAGCACGGCCACCGACCGACGCCCTCCCAAAGCCGTGGAAGCAGCCCCCGCAGGCTTGCGGGCTGATGAAAAATTTCCCCGCAAGAAAAATACTCCAAGCGCCATTACAAGCAACAACCCTGCCCCTGCCCCAATCCACAACTCCCGCCCAAGACGTTCATCCTCCGCAGCATGCCCCGATTTGACTCCACCCGTGGCAGTGCCTCTAGATCGTGTTCCAGAAGTTGCAGGCAATTCCGCCACCGCCTGCGACCCCGACCGCCCCGCCAGACTCATCCTCTCCAAATCGACCGACATCTCTTTCGCCGACTGGTAGCGATAATCCGGATCCTTCTCCAGCGCCTTCAAGACCAGGTTGTCCAGCTGCGCCGGAACCTGCGCGTTCACCTGGCTGGGAACCCCAGGAGGCAGATTCAAAATTGCATTGATCATCACCGGAGCATTCGGCTCGGGAAAAGGCCTCTGGCCGGTTGCCAGCTCAAACAGCACCACTCCCGCAGACCACAGATCGCTGCGAAAATCCGTCTTCTCTCCCCGCAGTTGCTCCGGAGGCATGTACGGCAACGTACCTGTAATCCCCCGATTCTTCGTGAGCGTAACCGTAAGATCGGAATCGCTATTGGCCTTAGGCAGGAGCTGCGCCAGACCGAAATCCAAAATCTTCAACCGCCCATCCGGTGTAAGCCGCAAATTCCCCGGCTTCAAGTCGCGATGAACCACGCCCTGCTCGTGCGCCGCTTGCAACCCTAAACAAAGCTGCGTTCCGAGCGCCGTGACTTCCTTCATCGTCAATGCGCCTCGCGCCAGCTTCGCGTCCAGAGTAATGCCCGGAATGTATTCGGTGACCAGGAAGTCGATTCCATCCTCATTCCCAATCTCGAAGATGGTCGCTACATTAGGATGGTTCAGCTTGGCGAGGGAAAGAGCTTCATTCCGAAAACGCCGACGTGCCCCTTCATCAGTCAACAGTCCTGGAGTCAGGACTTTGATCGCAACCGAGCGCTCCAGTTGCTCATCGTGCGCACGATAGACGATCCCCATCCCTCCGGCACCAATCTGCTCCAGCACGCGATAATGAGAAAGAGTTCGGCCAATCATGGGGATATTAGGATCGATGATCGGGAGGATGCCTCGAACCCAGAATTATAGACGCGGATGGCAATAGACCGCGAAAAGATTGGACATCATGCGAGTTGGCTGTCGCGCAACCATACCACCCTCTGATAGGCTTTTCTACGCCATGCGCCTCCCAAAGAGCTTGCTACTTTTTATCGCCGTTGCCGTCTCCACTAACGCGCAAACCCAAAGCCTGAAGCCCGCCGCCGACCGCCTCGCCGCGCAAAATGCGCTTTTCGAGGAGCACTACGAAACCGATCTCCGCAGTTTCCCGGAGCGCGCCACTGCGTTTGGCGACTACCGCTACAATGACCATTTGGCCGAGCACTCGCTCGACGCCATCGCACTGCATCACAAGACTGACGTCGATTTTCTGACGCGGCTGCAGGCGATTCCGACAGCAGGCTTCTCCGATCAAGACCTGCTCTCGCACGATCTGCTCGTTCGCGTTCTGCAACAACGCATTGCTGATTACGACCTCAAAGAATACGAGATGCCGATCAACCAGCAGAACGGCATCCACACCAGCCTCGCAGATCTGCCGCTGGCCGTGCCTTTCGATTCGGTGAAGCATTACGAGGACTACATCGAGCGCCTGCACCAGATTCCGCGCGTGCTGAGCCAGACTACCGAAGTTCTTCGCACTGGAATGAAAGACAAGCTCATGCCGGTGCGATTCCTGCTGGAAAAACTTCCTGTCCAGTGTCAGGGGATCATCGACGCCGATCCGTTTCTGATCCCAACCAGGAAATATCCGCCTAACATCTCGCCGGAAGACCAGAAGCGTCTGACGCAGCAAATCACAGACGCCGTCAATACCGACGTTTTGCCTGCCTACAAAACATTCGCGGCATTTCTCAAAACAGAATACGCACCGCAAGGCCGCACGATTCTCGCCATCACTTCCCTGCCCGACGGCGAGAAGCGCTATCAAAACAACATCTACGCGCGCACCACAATGCACATGACGCCGGATAAAATTCACCAAATTGGTCTCCGCGAAATCGACCGCATCCAGGCCGAAATGACCACAATCGCCAAGAAACAGGGCTTCCCTGACCTGGCAGCTTTCCGCGCTTCTCTCAAGACGAACGCGAAGTACATTCCAAAATCCGAAGACCAAATCCTCGAAGACTTCCGCCACTACATCTCCCAGATGGAACCCAAACTTCCACAGCTCTTCAATCTGCTTCCCAAATCTCCAGTCACAGTCGAAGCTATTCCCGCGTTTCAGGCCGCCGCTGCCACGCATTACATGACTGGCACTCCCGACGGCAAGCGCCCGGGCCGCGTCGTCGTCGCCACCTCGAATTTCGCGGACCGCTCCTTAGTCGATGACGAAGCTATCGCCTACCACGAAGGCGTCCCCGGACATCACATGCAGCTCTCGGTCCAGCAGCAACTCACCGGACTGCCTAAGTTCCGCCTCCACGGCCTCGGCTTCAATGCCTACGTTGAAGGCTGGGCTTTGTACTCGGAGCAGCTCGGGAAAGAAGTCGGTTTCTACCAAGACCCCGTTTCGGATTACGGACGCCTATCCTCTGAGCTATTCCGTGCCGTCCGTCTCGTAGTCGATACAGGAATCCACTCCAAAGGCTGGACGCGCGATCAAGTCGTAGACTTCATGCGCAAATCCGGCGCAGTCGACGAACCCACCATCCAATCCGAAACCGACCGCTACATCGCATGGCCCGCGCAAGCTCTGAGTTACAAACTCGGACAACTTAAGTTCCGCGAACTCCGCGAACTCGCTCAAAAAACTCTCGGCTCGCAGTTCGATGTCCGAACCTTTCACGACGAAATGCTCAACGGCGGAACCCTCCCGCTCGACATGCTTGAGGCAAGGACTGACAAGTGGATCGAAGAGCAAAAGGCTAAATGATGCGTTTGGTTCGAGTTTGTGACAATCTCTAAAATTTGTCATTCCGAACAGTTTTATCGTGAGGAATCTGCTCTTTGCGGTGTTTCTGCGCGAGGCGCAGGTCGAAAGCTTCCAACCTAACGTAAGGTTGCCGCCTCGTACGAAAACGCGTACGCTTGAGTTATGAACAGCCTCAACGCCAGCGAAGCTCGCGAAAAGCTCTATCGACTCCTCGATGAATTGGCCTCGGCCCACTCGCCAGTTCTAATCACGGGGCCGCGCTCGAATGCCGTCCTGGTGGCTGAGGAAGACTGGAACGCGATCCAGGAGACGCTACATCTGCTGTCAGTTCCCGGCATGCGCGCGTCGATTCAAGAAGGACTAGCGACTCCGATTGATAAGTGCGCCAAAGAGCCGGGTTGGTAGCCTGCCCGCGCCGCCGTGGCAAGTCGTCTTCACGAAAGAAGCGCAGAAAGATGCCCGCAAATTAGCCTCGGCAGGGCTGCGACCCACAGCTGAGCGCCTGCGGGAGGTTCTGAAGAAAAATCCGTTCAAGAATCCTCCACCGTTTGAAAAACTACTGGGCGACTTGAAAGGCGCATACTCCCGCCGGATCAATATTCAGCATCGGCTGGTCTATCAAGTTCTAAAAGACGAACGCATTGTGAAAGTGCTTCGGATGTGGACGCACTACGAGTAGATTTTTCGCAAGCGTGCTAGGGACGGGATGCCAGCAAGCGCCCCACAGATGATCTTTCCCATTTGACCCTTCCAACTCACGGAAGTGTTGTTGTTACCCAAAAAAATACCGTAGCTACCGATGCGGGAAGGATGGCAAGGATCAAACGAGGCCGCCCAAGAAAACCGGCCAGCATCCCGAGAATCGGAATCCAAACGCCGACCGTGGTTAGCCTCCACGGAAGGGCGACGAACTTCCCTCGGAATTGCGGAGAAAAGCAAAGAAAAATCATCCACCGCGAGATGATCCGCCCCGAGGAGCACTTCTCCGTGGCTCAGTGTCTCCGTGGTGACTGAATTACTTATCAGGAGCGTTCAAATAAATTCCAAATCCGCATCGCTAACCTCAGCCCCATGATTGTTGGCAATCCGGGTGGCTGCACGTTCAACCTTATCCATCAAGCCTTCAAGGTAGCCGCGAGAGGAAGAAATCGCGACCACTCCAATCGTCGCCTGATTCCACAAAGTGGCAGGTTCCATTTCGGCTACGGAAACATTGAAACTGGCGCGCAACCGGTCTTTTAGACTGCGCACAACCTGCCGGCGGTCCTTGAGCGATTGCGCAGCTTCAATGCGGAGTTCGAGGGTAAGTAAAGCGAGCATGTGGAATGTGTAATTTGGTA
Organism: Acidobacteriaceae bacterium; assembly: GCA_025352065.1. Classification (GTDB taxonomy): domain Bacteria; phylum Acidobacteriota; class Terriglobia; order Terriglobales; family Acidobacteriaceae; genus JANXUC01. The sequence continues at coordinate 31,019 of JANXUC010000173.1, forward strand.
ATTTGAAAAGTCGCTTGCAGCAACAGCTCTTACATTACAAATTACACATTACCAAATTACACATGCTCTTTACGCAATCACTTCCGCGGCAATCGTCTCGGTCGAGAAGCATTCGATCATGTCCCCAACCTTGATGTCGCCGTAGTTGATGTTGATACCGCACTCGACGCCGCTGCGAACCTCGCTGGCATCGTCCTTGAAGCGCTTGAGCGAAGCAACCTTGCCCTTGTGGAGCATAGCGGTACCGCGCATCAGCCGCACTTCGCCATCGCGCCGGATCATACCATCGACCACCGAACATCCCGCAATCGTCCCAGCCTTCGGCACGCGGAAGACATTCTTGACTTCGGCGCGACCGAGGTAGGTTTCCTTGTACGTGGGTTCGAGCAGGCCACTCATGGCGCGCTTAATTTCATCCTGCAACTCGTAAATGATCGAGTGCAGACGGATATCGACTTTTTCCTGATCCGCAAGTTCTTGCGCCTTGCGTTCCGGCTTGACGTTGAATCCGAGCACCACCGCATTCGCCGCCGAGGCCAGCAAAATATCGCTTTCCGTAATCGCGCCCACGCCGCCGTGAATAATCTTCAGGCGAACCTTGTCGGAAGCAATCTTGCCCAACATGTCGCGCAAGACTTCGACCGAGCCCTGCATGTCGCCCTTAAGGATGACCGGCAGTTCCTTGATGCCAGCGCTCTTGATCTGGTCGGCAAGGCCTTCCAGCGAAACACGGGAACTCTGCGCCAGCGTAGCTTCGCGGAATCTCTGTTCGCGATATTCGGAAATAGAACGCGCTTTATCTCGGTCCGCCACGACCACAAACTGATCTCCAGCCTGCGGCAAGCTTTCCAATCCAAGAATTTCAACCGGCGTCGAAGGTCCCGCCGATTCCATCGGATGCCCGCGATCGTCAAACATCGCGCGAACCTTGCCGAATGCGTTACCGACAACAAAATTGTCGGTCGATCGCAACGTGCCGTTTTGCACCAGCACGGTCGCCACCGGGCCGCGACCGCGATCCAGTTTCGCTTCCAGCACAACGCCGCTCGCCGGACGCGTCGGAACCGCTTTCAGTTCCCTCAAATCCGCCGTCAGGCAGATCATTTCCATCATCAAATTCAGGTTGGTCTTCTTCTTCGCCGAAACGTCGACGAAAACCGTCGTCCCGCCCCATTCTTCCGGCATCAGTCCGCGATCCGCCAGCTGCTTCTTCACGCGATCCGGCATGGCATCCGGCTTGTCGATCTTGTTCACGGCCACAATGATCGGCACTTCGGCAGCCTGTGCATGATCCATGGCTTCAACGGTTTGCGGCATCACACCGTCATCCGCCGCCACCACCAGCACAACAATATCGGTGACTTTGGCACCACGTGCCCGCATACGCGTAAAGGCCTGGTGACCCGGCGTATCCAGGAACACAATCTCCCGGTTGAACGCCGGTGAAGCCTCGTCGAGCACCTTAACCTTATATGCACCAATATGTTGCGTGATTCCGCCGGCTTCGCCTTCGGCTACATTGGTGGCGCGAATCGCATCCAGCAGCGTCGTTTTACCGTGATCAACGTGCCCCATGATGGTCACAACCGGAGGACGCGTGATCTCCCCAACGTGGGTCTCCTCGCCTTCCGTGGTCGCTTCCATCTCTTTGGCGGCCTGGTCTTCGTAGGACATCACGTTTGTGTCCGCACCGAAGAAGCGCGCCATTTCGGAGGCCAAGTCGGCTTCTAGAGTCTGGTTGATGGTCGCGAACACGCCCTTGGCTAACAGCCCTGCAATCAAGTCTTTAGCCCGAATTTCCAGCTTCTCCGCCAAATCCTTGACGCTGGTGCCTTCCGTGATCGTGATGGTCCTCGTGATGGGCATCGGCTCCGTCGGCAGCGTAAAACGCGGCGGCGGAGTGTAGCCCTTCATGGGCCCTTCTTGAACCTTGGGGATGTAACGCTGTCCCGGACGCCTCGGAGGCGAAGGACGGCCCCCTGGACGCGTTCCTGGGGGTGCTGCGCCACCCGGCGCAATGCCCATTCCAGGACCGGCAGTGCCCATAGGCCGACTCATCCCCGGAGGACGAGTTCCCGGCGCGCCGGTGCGCGTAGGATGCATAGGACGGCGTTCGCCCGGACGTAGCGGCGGACGCGCTGCGCCCCCCGGCCCAGTTGGGGCGGGACGACGCTGGAAAATTGGTTGTCCCGGAACGGGCCGCCCTGGCGCAGGCCGTGGCGCTCCGGCAGGCGCAGCTGCCATCGGAGGCGGCGCTGGAGCCTTGTAGACCGGGCGTGGGCCCGTCTGCGGCATGATCGTACGCGGCGGTGGAGCCACAAAACGTGGCGGCGCGGCAGCTTCTGGCGGCGGAGCTGGCGGCGCGGCGGCCGCTTCAATATTCACCGGCGGCTGCACAACCACAACTTCAGGAGTCTTTGCGGCAGGCGCTACCGGCACTTTTGGAGCGGGCACTGTAAACGTAGGCCGCGCACCGGACTGCGGCGTGATGAATCGCGGCGCTGGAGGAGCGACTGGCGGTGCCGAACGTCCGGCAGTGGGCGCGGCGGGAGACGCAATGACTGGCGCTGAGGCGGCAGGCGCTGGAGCTTTCGCCACCGGCTTCAGTTCGGCGGCAGCTGGAGCCACGGGGCGCGGCGGAACTGCTTCCGGCGCACCCTGTTTCTGGATCAGAGCTTTGAGAACGTCGCCGGGCCGGGAAATGTTCGAGAGGTCGATCTTGGTCTTGATCCCGTCACTCTCGGAGCGTGCAGCGGATTTGGAAGATGCGCCGTTGCCTTCGCCCTGCTTCTTAAAATGGGCGCGTACCTTCACAGCCTCGTCGGCTTCGAGGGAGCTGGAATGCGTCTTCTTCTCGGTGATCCCCACTGTTACAAGTGAGTCCACGATCGCCTTGCTCTTTACTTCCAGCTCTCTAGCCAGATCGTTAATTCGAATCTTACTCATCCGCCTCTACATTCCTCCGGTGTCCGCTTAGATCCTCATCGCAACCTCACGGGTTCCCGAAATTCCAACTTGAGAAAACATACAGCTACGCCTTGGTTCCTGGTTCTTCTTCCGCAACTGGTTCTTCTTTAGCGACGCCTTTTTCTGCAGTTCCGTCGTGCTCCGCGCCTTCATGGTTCGTGACTTCATGGTTCGTGACTTCATGGGGCGTGACTTCATGGGGCGTTTCCGGAACTTGAGCTTCAGTCGCCTGCAACGCATCGGCTTCCGCCGCCAAATCCACGCCTGCAACGGATTCATCCCCTGCATCTTCCGATTCAGAAACTGAAGTCTGGGGATTTTCCGCCGCTTCTTGCACTTCCGTGCTGTCGGCCGCACCGGAACCAGCTTCGGCGTCCGTCGGATATTCCGCCGCAGCAACCTCTGCCGCCGCAGCATCCAGACTGAGGAAGTAATTATTCACCGCGAGGCTGATTTTTTCCACCGTTTTCGGCCCAATGCCTTCAATGGCTTCGAGTTGCTCCGGCGTCATATCCGCCAGCGCTTCCACGGTAGTCACGCCCGCCGCATTTAGCTTCTCGACGAGACCCTCGCCAATGCCTTCTACCTTATCCAGCGAGGTGGTGGTCTGCGGCGCGAACGCAGACATTTGCTGCTCGACTTCCTGACGCTTTTCTTCTTCGCTCTTGATGTCGATCTTCCAGCCCAGCAGCTTGGCGGCGAGGCGAACATTCTGCCCCTTCTTGCCAATTGCGAGCGAAAGCTGGCTGTCGTCGACAACCACTTCCAGGTGCTTACCCGCTGAATCCACGATAGTTACGCGGCTGACCTTCGCGGGCTGCAAAGCCTTTTCCGCGAATGTGACCGAGTCTTCGTGGTACTCGATAATGTCAATCTTTTCGCCGCGCAGTTCGCGAATGATCGACTGCACACGCATGCCCTTCATGCCCACGCATGCGCCAACCGCATCCACATCTTTGTCTTTCGACAACACGGCAATCTTGGTGCGTTCGCCGGCTTCGCGAGCGATGGCGCGGATGACAACCGTGCCGTCGTAAATTTCAGGGACTTCCGTCTGAAACAGATGCTGCACCAGTTCCGGCGCGGCGCGTGAGACTACAACCTGCGGCCCTTTCGAAGCCTTTTCTACGCGCGTAATGATCACGCGAACGCGCTCGCCCACGGCGAACGATTCCAGGCGTGACTGTTCTTTACGAGGCATGCGCGCTTCGCCTTTACCGATATCAAAAATGATGTCTGGCCCTTCAATGCGCTTCACGCTGGCGTTGACCACTTCGTTCACGCGGCCAATGAATTCGTTGTAAACGGTATCGCGTTCCGCTTCGCGAACCTTCTGGAAAATCACCTGCTTGGCCAACTGCGCGGCAATGCGTCCGAGAATGCCTTCGGTGACTTTTGGAATGTGCAGCTCGCCACCGACTTCAGCGTTGGCGTCCAGCTTTTTGGCGTCGTCAAGCGCAATCTGCAAATTGGGATCTTCAATCTGCGCGCGAGATTCCACCACCGACTTCACCGCAAACGCATGAATCTTGCCTGTATCTTTGTCCAAGCTGGCGCGCAGGTTCTCCTGCGATTTGTAGTATTTGCGCGTGGCGACGACGATGGCGTCTTCCACGGCGCTGACCACAATTTGCGGATCAATCCCTTTTTCGCGGCTGATTGCGTCGATCGTGTTGTAAAGCTCGCTGGCCATGACTGCTTTCCAAAAGCAAAAGTGACAATGTATTTCTGTAACACCATCTAAAACCGGCGAGCAGGAATGCTCGCCCTACACGATCCCTAAATCTCTGGCACCAAATTCGCCTTCTCTACGTTCGTCAGCAGAATTTCTACTGGCGTCGCGTCGGGCGCGGCGACTTTCGGCTTCTTCTCGCGCCCGCGGTCGGCTGTATTCACCGTCAACCGTCCGTCGGCAAAACTTGTCAGACGACCTTCAAAATGACGGTTGCCGTGTACCGGCTCAAACGTCATCACCTTCACCAAGCGGCCCATAAATCGTTCGTAATCAGCAGCTTTGTACAGCTTGCGATCCATGCCCGGAGACGACACCTCCAGCATGTACGAATTGCCCGGCACCACGTCTTCGACATCCAAAATCGCGCTAACTTCGCGGCTGATGTGGGCGCAGTCTTCGTGCGTCACCTTGCCCGCCGGATTGTCCAGGAAGATGCGCAGCAATCGGCTCTTGCCTCCGCCGCGATACTCCACCTCCAGAACCTCCAGCGAGTAACCGGCAGCCACACGCTCGGCGATTCCGCGCACCGTCTCTAAATCTAAAGTCATGCAAGTAAAGGGGTTTAACGAAAAGTACGCTTGGAGAAACAAAAATGTGGGCTTGCGCCCACTGGTGTGTTTCGCCAAATGCTCGTTACTACACAACAGTCCCAGTCACAAATATACGCCGGGGTCGGCGTAAAGGCAAACCGGGGGTGGAGACACGTCGAAAACTAAAAAAACAACTTCTTCAGGTTCAGAAGCAGGTGCCGCACGTAAAGTTTGAGGTGGTCCAAAAGCGAAAGGGCTCCGTTTTGTGCGGAGCCCTTTGCAGGAAGACCAAATTTAAGGACAGCCCCTAGAGCCGACGCGCTTGAAGCGCGCTTACGATACCCCATGAAAGGGCGTCGCGGTTTATCTAGGATTTACCTATCCAAATATGATGATAGCGCACGGCGGTACGTCCGCCTAGAACGTACTTGTAATCCCTTTGCTTACCATAGTTTGACGGACATTCCAGAAAAGAACGCATGGTGCCCCAGGTTCGCGTGCGTTCTTTGCACGATAACCTGGGTGGAGG
>JANXUC010000016.1 GCA_025352065.1 Acidobacteriaceae bacterium
CATGAAGCGCGCACTCCTAGCATAGATAAATTCTTTTCCCGTCCCCGCAGACGGGACCTTAGTTCGCTCCAAGGCTCTTATCGAACGGACTGTTGCACAATTGCTCCCAAAACGTCCGAGTTCGGCCGGGTCGGAATAGAAACCAATTCGTAGCCCAGATGACTCATTAGAGGCCCCCAGGCCGACTCGATTTTGGCAATGTGCTCGGGAGTCAAGCCTGCCTTCCAGCCACCCGCTTTGGCAGCGCCCACAAATGGAATGTCCTTGCGGCCTTTGGCCACAACCGAACCGCTATCTTTCTTTTCCAATTCACGCATGCGGTCCGCCGAGCCCAGTTCGACGCAGCGTTGCAGATGCTCAGGCGAAGCCTGGCACCTCATAAAGTCGGCCACTTTAGCCAGCTCTTGTGCCGTCTGCCGCAGCATGTCCTCGTAGCGCAGCAGCAGAAAACGTTTTGTGCCGTTGCGCGCAACCAGCCAAGATCCAACATTCTCGCCCCACGATCCATAGTCGCTCAGTTCTCCGGAGAGGAAACGGTCCACGTAAAGATCCATAGAGTAGCTTTCCTCAATGGCTCCGCGTTTCAGGAAGAAGCGGTACTGCGAGAGCACCACATCGCGAGGGTCGCGCACGACATAAACAACACTCTGATAGCGCGCGTCGAAGTATTCATGACTCTTAATGAGCCGGGGACGTGGCGTATTCCGTAACTGCCGTTTCGATTGCCCGGCTGCGGAAGGTAGCAGCACGTCAATATTCTTGAAACTTACTTCCTGGTTCGCGTTGACCAGAGCCGCCAGCAAGAAGCGCGTCCACGTGCTCCCCGATTTCGGGTACGAAACGAGAAACGTGTCGTCGGGATAGACGTGGAAGTTCCGTCCCGCAACATCCTTCCCCGTGGCGTATTTCACTGCGTAAGTGAGTTGCGAAAGCATGTTCACTGCGCTCCTTAGAAAATCTCCTCAATCAACCGAAGCGGGAACCGATTTACCGGTCTCTCACGATTCTGGCAACCGCCGCGTCATTTCCCTGCTTTGACCCACGAATCAGCCTGGTTTGCAATCTCCGCAAAGGCCTCGTATCCAATCTTTGCGCCGTTGGAATTTCCCGTCCGAATTCGCTTCGTGCAGAAATCAGCTAGTCGGGCGCTCTCTCGTTGTTCCAAATACTGCAAATATGCCCGGTAAGACTTGCCAAAGAACCGGGGGAAAAACTTGAGGCCAACGGTTGCCACTGAGAGCTTGGGGCTCTTCAAAATGCTGTTGGCCTGTTGAACTGCCGCTAGAGCCTGAGGAAACCGGCCGTTGAGCAAAGAATCCTTGGCAATGCCGATCTGCAGCCGTGTCTCCATCTCGCCAATCTTGCCTCGCAATAATTTGGGCTGTGCGGGAGTCAGCACAAGAGTCTTCAGTAGCTTCTCGTAAACGTTAATCTGCGCCTGATTCATGGCCGTGTTGTCGCAGGAGAGGCCATTGGCAACGCGGTGGCAGACCTGCACTGCTACGCTGTAACCCATGGCGCCGCCACGATGTGCCATCCGCAACCAGAGATCAAAATCCTCTGAGCGGTGGCGGCCTGTCTCAAAACCACCGGCATCCAGCAATGCTTGACGCGAAGCCACCGTCGTAGAAGTTCCAATCGTGCATGTTTCCAACACTAAAGCTTCAAAAGTGACAGGTGGCGCTTGTGGATTCTTTTCGAAAGCGGTTGCAAAGGGCACGTCGTCCCGAAGCAGAAGACTATCGGAATACACCAGAACAAGCGTCGCATCGCTTTGCAGGAGCTTCACTTGGTTCGCAAGGTGATTCGGCAGCCAGAGATCGTCGCCGTCGAGAAATGCTACGTAAGTTCCGCGAGCCTCTCGCACACCGCAGTTTCGCGCCGAACTTGGCCCCCCATTCTCCTGCCTGATATAACGGATATTCCGAATGTAAGGGGCAAGCTCACGCTCCAGAGCCTCCGTATCGGGTGATCCATCATTCACGACGATAATTTCGTAATTTGTAAAGCTTTGGGCCAAAACGGACTTAAGCGTCGCCGCGATGTAGTCGGCACACTTATACGCAGGAATGACAACGCTCACCAAGACTGGCTTGGCGGCGCTGGTCGCTCCGTTGTGACTGGCTTCGGTCATCTTCGTTGCGTGATTCGCCTTCTGAAGGTTCGTGGTGCGCGCAGAGCCCCCAAGTAGAAGTGGCGGGTCCGCCACTCCGCGAGAAAAACAAGCATCCCTACCTATATTTTCGCTCATATCCTTCGCCGTAGCAATAAATTGCCTGTTAAAAGAGAAGTTACTTGAGCGTCCCCCAGCCTCAACAAAAGGCTGGACATACTGGTAAAACAGCATTTAGGGGTCCACCTATGGTATTAGCTTTGCTATGTGCAACTTGCAGAGGAGATTCGACAATTTCGCCTGTTCGCGCATACCGCCAGTTACTTGTGTGCAAGAACTTTCGCCTCTAGGGGGAGATCAATTCCCCACTAAAAAGGCCCCCGACACGTTCGTTCTGAAACTTTTGGGCCTGTCATTCGTCCCAACGTAAGGGACATTTAGCTATCGTCTTCCATCCAAGGCCTTTGCTACATCGTACTTGCAGATAGACTGCCGGAGCGCACTCATGTTGATTAAGAACAAGGATTCGAGTTTTGTACCGTCGTCGGAGATTACGCCCAAGAGGGTCTACGTTAACCGGCGCACCTTCCTGAGGAATGCCGGATTTGCCGGAGCAGCGGCCATTGGCGCCGGACTGCTCGGGCGGGCGGCGTTCCCGGGGGAAGTCCGCGCCGGTAATCCGGCGGCGAAGATTGCAGGTGTGCAAAAGAGCCTGCTCAGTACCACTGGCGAGAAGCTGAACTCGCTCAAGGACATTTCGAGCTACAACAATTACTACGAGTTCTCGACCGACAAGTACGAGCCTGCCGACCTCGCCAAGAACTTCAAGACGCGTCCTTGGACCGTCACCGTTGATGGTCTGGTGAAGAAGCCGAAGACCTACGATCTCGATGCCATCCTGAAGATGGCCGCCCCCGAGGAACGCGTTTACCGGCACCGCTGCGTGGAAGGCTGGTCGATGGTCATGCCATGGATCGGTTTCCCGATCAGTGTCCTCATCCAGCAGGCAGATGTGCTGCCGAAGGCGAAGTATGTGAAGTTCACTACTCTGCTCGACGAGAAGCAAATGCCAGGGACGCGGCGCGCCGTGCTCGACTGGCCTTATACCGAAGGCCTCCGGATGGACGAAGCCATGCATCCGCTGGCTATCTTCACTTTTGGGCTGTATGGGGAGATGCTACCCAACCAGAATGGAGCACCGCTGCGCATCACCGTACCGTGGAAGTATGGATTCAAGAGCGGAAAAGCGATCACAAAGATTACGTTCACCGACACGCAGCCGTCTACGGCCTGGAATAACGCTGCTCCGAATGAGTACGGTTTTTATTCCAACGTGAATCCGCAGGTGAACCACCCGCGATGGAGCCAGGCGACCGAGCGCCGACTGGGCGAGTTCTTGAAACGTCCCACGCTGATGTTCAATGGTTACGGAGACCAGGTCGCAAGTTTGTACAACGGCATGGACCTAAAGAAGAATTTCTAGCCGCCATTTCGAAGACCAAGATGAAAATTCGCTGGAGCAAAATTATTGTGTTTTCGGTTTGCCTGATTCCGGTGGCACGCCTCGGGCTAGCAGCCTACCAGGGAAACCTTGGCCCAAATCCGCTGGAGTTCATTACTCATGCCACGGGCGATTGGACGATTCGCTTTCTGCTGATCACGCTCGCGGTTACGCCGTTGCGGCAGCTCCTGAAACAGTATTGGCTGATCCAGTTTCGCCGCATGTTGGGGCTGTTCGCGTTCTTCTACGGGACGCTGCACCTCACCACATATCTCTGGTTTGACAAATTCTTCGTGTGGCACGACATCTGGGAAGATGTTGCGAAGCGAAAATTCATCACTGTCGGCTTTCTTGCTTTTGTCTTGATGATCCCGCTCGCGGTTACGTCGACGAAGGGCATGATCCGACGCCTCGGCAAACGCTGGACGCAGTTGCATCGGTTGATTTATGTGAGTGCGATCGCAGGCGTCATTCACTACGTCTGGCTGGTCAAGGCGGACCTCCGCCTGCCTCTCACGTACGGAGCGATCCTGGCTGTACTGCTCGCGTATCGTGTGATGAAGTGGGCGGCACCAAAACTCGCCGCCAGCCCGACGACTGCCGCTGCAAGCAAAGCCTAAGACCTCCGTTGCTACTGCAGAGGCACACCCTCCAACGTGGCCAACCGTCCGACAGGATAGAGCCCCAGCCTGTTATCCCGATACGGCGAATGATCGAAGAAGAAGCTGAGACGCGCGTAAGCGTTTCCTGCGAATTCCTTATCCGAGTTCACTTTCTTTTCGAACTCCGCCTTTAGCGCGGGGTCTTTCGCCAACATTTCGCGGGCCAGCTTCTCCAGCACGTATGGTTCGCCGAATTCCTTCTGTTCGAAGATGGCGTCAAAGAATCCCCATTGCACGGCAGAGTCCGGCGCGTCTGGCTCCAGCCAGTGAACCGCAACTTTTGCGGCTCGCTGATCCATCGGCACAACTGCCGAACCGGCTGGATAGAACAGCTTCTCCTTCGTAGCATCGCACATCGGCTGGTAATGACTTTCGTCGACGTTGTAATCGCCTATCGACATGGGGTGCCGTCCTTCAAAGAGTACATTGTGCCAGTGCGGAGTACAGCGATAGGTCTCAACTTCAGACTCCCACGCAGCCGTTGTCTTCTTCATCTGCACTCCGTGCGCAGCTAAGACTTCAATTACCCGCGTCCACTGCGCCGGAACGATGTACGCTCGCGGAGGCGCCACGGTGAAAGTAGGCTGAAAGTCGTTGTAGACGGGGATATCGGTGTACTCCAGCTCGTGCGTGTACTGATTCCATACCGCGCCGGAAACTTCACTCAATACCTGCCTGCGCTTGTACCCAAGATAATGGAACGGCGTCGCATGGTCGCTGGGAGCGGTGCGCAGCGCCATTTTCCGTGCCGGGTCGTAGGTCTTCCCAGCGGCAATCGTGGCTGCGTCGGCTGCGCGATTCATCTTCACAAGCTTGTCGGCGTCCGTGTTCACCTTCTCCAAAATCGCGCGCAACAGTTCGTAGTTCCCTCCCACGCGCATCTTGTAGTCCTTCAACATATGCATTTCAACGAGCAATCCCGGCCGGTTTTGCGGAATCATGTAGCCGGTCGAGTAGCGCGGCGCATCCTGCGACATCCGCAGGCCTTTTAGCGGATTCGCTTCTCCCACTCCAACATAGAGCCCAATTAAATGGCCGCTATCGTTGACAGACTTTTCAATATAGGGACGCAGTTCGTCACGCTGCCATGCCGCCAGGGCTGGGTCCATATCAGGACCAAAGTCGATGGAGTACGTAACGTCATATTGATAATCTGCACCGTCGGTGACGTGATCGTCGATGAAGAAGTCGGGCAGCCACTTCGCAAAATAGGCGAGGAACTGCCGCGCCTCCACCGAATCTGCTTTCATGTAATCGCGATTCAAGTTCAGATTATTCGACTGAGTGCGCCAGCCCATTTCCTCCGGCCCATTCTGGTTGATGCGGTTGTAGCGGGAAACACGCTCGTGACCATCAATGTTGTAGACCGGGACGATGATCACTACGGCTTTATCGAGGAGTTTGGCCTGCGTCTTCGTGACGACCATGTCACGCAGCAACGCCAGAGAAGCGTCTTTGCCTTCAATCTCGCCAGGGTGAATGCCGTTCTGAATGTAGACCACAGGCCTGTCAGCTTTGTGAATGGCCGCAGGGTCAAAAACTCCATTTTTGGAGACGATCACGCCCACCAGTTCGCGGCCTTCGCCAGTTTCCCCCCAAGGCTCGATCTTCACCTGCTTGGGCGCGGCGGCAACCACGCGGCGAACGTATGCCATGGCCTCGTCGTAACGTGGCGTGCAGCGATACTCACAGATTTCGGTTGGAGTGCGCCAATCCGCGGAAACAGGCGGCGTCTTCCCTTGCGCTGTGGCACGTGAAGAGATCAATAAAACATTGGTCAAGACGAAGGCGGCCAGCAAGGCCTTGCGATTTCTCATCGGTCCCCTAAGCAAAAGTTTATGCAAACTTCGACGCCAACTGCGCCGAGCCAAGAGTTTACTCCGTCGAAGAGCCTGCTCGCGAATGGATTTATATTGGCCTGCGATCTTAGTGGCCGCGTGCAATACAAGAAGCAAGCTATAATTTCCTCCGAGAATGAACCTCACTCCTGGCACCAAACTCGGGCCGTACGAGATCATCGGCCTGTTAGGCGCGGGAGGCATGGGCGAAGTGTATCGCGCCCGTGATTCCCGTCTCAAGCGCGAAGTAGCGATCAAGGTTTTGCCGCAAGCGCTCTCGCTGGATGGCGACCGGCTGCGCCGTTTCGAGCAGGAAGCTCTTGCGACCGCCGCGCTGAATCATCCCAATATTCTGTCGGTCTTCGATGTTGGCAGCAACCAGAAAGCGCCTTACGTCGTTTCCGAACTGCTGGAGGGAGAGACTCTGCGCGAGCGTTTGCGCAGCGGATCCCTCCCGGTCCGCAAGGCGCTGGACTACGCCTCGCAGATCGCACACGGACTGGCTGCAGCGCACGAAAAAGGCATCATTCACCGCGACCTTAAGCCCGACAATCTGTTCTTAACAAAAGACGGTCGCGTCAAGATTCTGGACTTCGGTCTCGCCAAGCTCACGCAGCCCGAACCGGGCAACAACAGCTCTATGCAGACTGCCACCCACGCCACCGATGTGGGTATGGTCCTAGGGACGGCGGGATATATGTCGCCCGAGCAGGTGCGCGGCATTGCCGTGGACGCTCGTTCCGACATTTTTAGTTTTGGCGCCATCCTCTACGAAATGCTTTCGGGCAAGCGGGCCTTCCACGGCGATACGGTCGCCGACACGATGAGTTCTATCCTGAAGGAAGAGCCTCCCGACTTAGCTGAGACAAACCGCAATGTGTCGCCCGCGCTGGAACGCATTGTGCACCATTGCCTAGAGAAAAGTCCGGAATCGCGTTTTCATTCCGCCAGCGATATTGCATTTGATCTTGAGCATATTTCTGGCAGCTCCAGCGCAACGGCTAAAGTCGCGGAGGCTGGTGCATCGCCACGCCGCAAGCTTCTACTCAGACTTGCAGCCGCCCTCGGAGTGGCCTGCCTGGCGCTGGGTCTGGGCTGGTGGCTCGCCAAGAGCAATGCCGCGCCTGTGCCGGAATACCGCCAAATCACTTTCCGCACGGGTTCTATCGGGACTGCCCGATTCACTCCCGACGGTGGCGTTGTCTATAGCGCATCGTGGGATGGCGGCGGAAACGAACTCTATCTGGCTCGAACCGACGATCCGGGAGCTCGCGAACTCGGCATCAAGGACGCTGAGTTGCTGTCGATTTCAAAGAGCGGAGAGCTCGCGGTGCGCCTCAACACAATCGGGCACGGCGGCTATGCCAGAAGTGGAACGCTCGCACGGGTTCCCTTGAGCGGAGGCACCCCGCGGGAAGTGCTGGAGGATGTGCAGGAGGCGGACTGGTCCCCGGACGGGCAAAGCATGGCAATCATCCGGTTCGTTGCCGAAAACCAGCACTGGCGCCTCGAATATCCGACAGGCAAGGTCTTGTTCGACAGCATCAACTGGATCAGCCATCCCAAGATTTCCCCGGACGGACGCTGGATAGCTTTCGCCGACCACGAAGTCCCCGGAGGCGACGATCAGGGCTCTGTCGCCTTAATCAGCACGGATGGAAAGGGCAAGGAAAAGAAAATTTCTACCGGCTGGACCTCGCTACAGGGAATCCTCTGGTCTCCAGAAAGCGATGAAGTCTGGTTTTCTTCCGCCAACACGGGCGCAGCTGCCAACCCCCATGCCGTGACGCTCTCCGGCAAGGTGCGAACGATCACCAATGTCCCCGGCGGCCTATGGTTGGAAGATATGCGAGGAGGAGTGGCTCTGACGGTAACAAACCAGTCGCGCCTCAGCATTCGCGGTCTGAGTCCCGGCGAAAAGAATGAGCGCGAACTCGGCTGGTTCGGATGGTCCAACCTCGCGGACATTAGCCCGGACGGTCGCAAAATATTGTTTGATGAAGAGAGGGATGGCGGTGGCCCGAACTACACCGTATTTTTGCGAGGGACGGATGGGTCGCCTCCCGTGCGCATGGGCGAGGGTCTCGCCGAAGCGATTTCCCCGGATACAAAATGGGTTGTCACGCAATCGTCGCAGGGCGGTGGCTTGAGTCTGGTTCCAACGGGAGCGGGTGAAGCTCGCCAGCTTACGCACGACGCTATCAGCTACACGGCGGTTCGCTTTCTCCCAGACGGCAAACGGCTTCTGGCCGTAGGAATCGAGCCCGGGCACGGTGCACGAAACTATCTCATCGACATCGGCACCGGTGATGCAAAGCCTATAACTCCGGAAGGCATCTCAGGCGTCCTGCTTGCGGCGGATGGCAGCAGCTCAGCAGTGCGCCAGCCCGATGGCAAGTGGGGCGTGTGGGCACTGGACGGTAACGCAATCCGTCTCATTCCCGAACTGGACTCAGCCTACCGAGTGCTTGGCTGGTCACCCGATGGCGGATCGGTTTACGCCGTTTCCAGCCGCAGCAACCAAACTCTTGCCAGGGTCTTACGGGTGAACATCGCCACGGGAAAGATGGATCCATGGAAAACCTTTGGAGCCGATGCGGGCACCGGAGTCACCTCGGTGGCGGCTCCTCTTATTTCTAGGGATGGAGCGGCTTACGCGTACGTTTACATTCGTACGATTTCACTGGCGTATGTGGTGAATGGATTGAAGTAGGGCAACCCCGTCTCGTGGGGCATTTCTCGCCCGCGCAAATTCAAACCTAGCCGCGCTCGTTTCTCTCTCTCTCCGCTAATATTTCGGGTAGTATCGGCCCTGGTTCCAAAACTAACTATTGACAAGCGATCCGTTACTCACGTAACGTCTGTGTTCTCTTTTCTCAACTCGGAACATATTTTGGGCTTAAGCGAGCACCGCTGCGAGTTGGAAGGCGCGTTGGGCCCGCGGAAAGGAATTCAGGATCACCGCCTCGAAGCTGCCTGGCACCATATAGGGTAGCTCCGGTCCCGTCGAGGTTGATGCTCGTTATTCCCCAAGTTGATGTGCCCGAACCAGCCTGACGAGCTCCTTCACCACGCCGCGCTCCCGGCGTGAACGATGCGCGGACGCCGCGCTCTGCGGCTCCAGTAACCGGACCCCTGGCAAAAAACACTACCTTCTTGCCGTCTGGAGTGAACGAAGGCGTGTCGAAGAAGAGGTTTGTCGGCATGAGCACCGTTTGCTATTAGTAATTTTCTTTAAATGGAATGGGACGACGTGGCGGGACGCAAGTCAACCGCGAGAAAAGCAGATTCCTCACGATAAAACCGTTCGGAATGACAAGGGGGTAGGGTTTGCAGCAGTTACTCTGTGAAACTCTGTGCCCTCTGTGGTCAAGGTTCTTCGGAGGTTAGTGTCCGCTGCCGCCCGTCAGTTCGCGGACGATACTTCCGACGAACGCCTTCGCATCGCCGAACAGCATCAGCGTCTTGTCGTCGTAGTAAAGAGGATTGTCGATGCCCGCAAAGCCGGGGTTCATGCTTCGCTTGATGACCATCACCGTGTGGGATTTGTCGACATCGAGAATGGGCATGCCAAAAATCGGACTGGATTGATCAGTCCGCGCGGCTGGATTGGTGACGTCGTTGGCGCCGATGATGAGCGCGACATCGGTCTGCGGGAAATCGCCATTAATGTCGTCCATTTCAATCAGCCGGTCGTAAGGAATATCAGCTTCCGCTAATAGAACATTCATATGGCCGGGCATGCGTCCCGCAACCGGGTGAATGGCGAACTTAACCTCGACGCCCTTCTTGGTCAGCGCATCGTACAATTCGCGAACCTTATGCTGCGCCTGCGCGACTGCCATACCATAGCCAGGGACGATGACAACTTTATTGGCCGCCGCGAGAATGCTGGCGGCCTCCTCCGGAGTCGCACTGCGTACCGTTCTCTCTTCCTGCATTCCAGTTGCCGCTGCGGCCACTTGGCCGAACGCTCCGAACACGACGTTGGTAAACGACCGATTCATCGCCTTCGACATAATGACGGAGAGAATTAACCCGGAAGACCCATCCAAAGCGCCAGCAATAATCAGCAGTTTGTTATTGAGAACAAATCCCATCGCCGCCGCTGAG
This sequence comes from Acidobacteriaceae bacterium, assembly GCA_025352065.1. GTDB lineage: Bacteria > Acidobacteriota > Terriglobia > Terriglobales > Acidobacteriaceae > JANXUC01. Next base: position 10,228 of record JANXUC010000016.1, read on the forward strand.
AGGCCGGCATAGGCATTCAACAGCGAAATCACGGTCGGCATATCCGCGCCGCCGATGGGCACCACCAGCATCACGCCGAAAATCAGAGGAATGAAAATCAGGAGTGGGAAAAGATAGGTCGCGCCGGGATGCATGACCAGATATCCGGCAATCCCGATGGCAACGGCCAGAACGGACAGCGTGACAACGTTCTGTCCTTTGTAGGTAATCGGCCGCTGCGGCAAAATTTCCTGCAACTTACCAGCAGCCATCAAACTGCCGGTGAACGTCAGCCCTCCCAGGATGATTTCCATAGAGAGAACGGTCATCGTGAATTTCGAGATATTCGGCGACTGTAAATAAAACTCAGCGGTTCCCACCAGCGTGACGCAGAGTGCGCCGAATGCGTGACTGAGCGCGGTCCGCTGCGGGACAGCCGTCATCGCTACTTTGCCAAGGGGAATTCCAATGATTGTCCCGAGCACCAGTGCGGCAGCAATCCATTTGTAGTCGACGATGTCGTGGTGCAGCAATGTGCCGCAAATCGCGAGCAGCATGCCGATTTCGCCTGCCAGCACGCCTCGCCTCGCGGTGGTGGGGGAACTCATCCAGCGCAGCGAGAGGATGAACAGCGCGCTGGCTATGAGATAAACAACTTCGATAATGTGCTGCGTAAGGATTTGCTCAGTCATGATTAGCTAGGCCCGTTCATTTTCCGGAAGTTCATTTCGCAGGCCGGCTGCTGCTTTTGAACATCTTCAACATACGATCCGTAATAATGAAGCCGCCAACAATGTTGACCGTGGCGGCAACCACTGCAATGGTTCCAAGAACTGTAGCGAACGTGCTCTTGTGTTCCCCTGCTAGAACAATGGCGCCGACTACGGCAATCGCATCCAAAGCGTTGGTCAGCGACATCAGCGGCGTATGCAGCAGCGGCGAAACTCGCTTGATGACTTCAAACCCAATAAAACCCGCCAGCATAAAGATGAAGAGACTATCGACAAGATTCGATGGCATTCGCTAAGCCTTTCCCGGCGCTGTTAAGGCCGGCAGCGAGAAGAATTCGCGCACGCGAGCGTTGGCGATTTCGCCGCTCCGCGTGAGCAAGGTGTCCCGCATAATTTCGTCGTCTAAATTGAGCGCCAGTTTCTGGTCTTTCACGATATGCAGCAGGAAATTGGTCAAGTTGCGCGCATACAGCTGGCTAGCATGATACGGAGCCGTACTCGCAAGATTGATGCACCCAATGATGGTGACGCCATGTTGCACAATTGTTTCGCCGGACTTGGTGAGTTCGCAATTGCCGCCACGTTCCGCTGCTAGATCAAGAATTACGGAACCCGGGACCATGTCTTTGACCATATCCGCAGTCACCAGGATCGGCGCTTTCTTGCCCGGGATGACAGCCGTAGTGATCACGATGTCTTGCTCCGCCACCACTTTTCCTAACAATTCGCGCTGGCGCTTGTAGAACTCTTCGCCTTGCGCGGTAGCGTAACCGCGAGCATCCTGCGCGTCCTTGGCTTCCAGGGGAAGTTCAACGAAACGTCCGCCCAAGCTTTGTACTTGTTCTTTCACCGCCGGGCGAAGGTCGTAGGCCGATACAACTGCGCCAAGCCGTTTCGCCGTGGCGATCGCCTGCAGCCCCGCGACGCCAACGCCCAGAATCAGAACACGCGCCGGAGTTACCGTTCCAGCCGCGGTCGTCATCATGGGAAGAATTCGAGGCAAAGTATCTGCGGCAACCAGCACAGCCTTGTAGCCATTAATCGAAGCCATGGTCGAGAGCGCATCCATCGCCTGCGCGCGCGTGGTACGAGGCATCAGTTCAACGCAGAACGCCATCGCCCCGGTAGCGGCGATTTGCTGTACAACTTCCAACGACCCAAGAGGGCGCAGGAAGCCAATAAGAATTTGATCTTTCCTTAGCAGCGCAATATCCGCCTTGCCCGTGAGGTCGTTGGCGCCGTAGCAGAGAACCTGTGTGATGATGTCGGCTGTCTTGAAAACATCGGCGCGCGTGGGCACAATCTTCGCGCCCTTCTCCACGTAGAAGGCGTCGGGGCAGCCAGCTTCCGAGCCAGCACCCGTTTCTATGACAATTTCAAATCCAGATTTGATGAGATTGGGAACAACCAGAGGAACCAGCGCAACCCGCCGTTCGCCGGGGTAAATCTCTTTCGGAACACCGATGATCAAGCGGCTGTCCTTTCTGCTACTGCGATTCAACGCGAAGCGCACTTCGACGGTGCAGAACTAGTCATATTAGAGGAAAGCTCGTTGGAAAAGAAGGGGTGGCCGCACAAACTACTGTGACGGACATCACACAGTACTTGACATTCGCCTTTCGTTCGCCAACAATCAGGGCATGGCCATTACAAAGCGGCAACGGCAAGTCTACGACTTCATTGCGAACTTCGTGCAGGAGAAGGGTTACTCGCCTTCGTTCGAGGAAATTGGCGACGGTATGAGCCTGAACTCGCTGGCGACGGTTCACAAGCATGTTTCTAATCTTGAAACAAAAGGCTTACTCAAACGCGACTACAACCGCAGCCGGTCCATCGATTTGCTCCCCATCAAAGGCAAGCTCAGGCAGGAGATGAGCGTCAGTACGGAACTGCGCCTGCCTCTCATGGGACGCATTGCGGCGGGCATGCCGATTGAGGCGATGGAAACGCCGGAGACAATTTCTCTCGCCGACTTCGTGCGCTCGAAAGAAGTTTTTGTGTTGCAAGTCCGCGGCGATTCCATGCAGGACGAGCACATCGTCGACGGCGACTACGTGCTGGTGGAGAAAACCAAGACAGCGCACAACGGAGAAATTGTTGCCGCGCTGGTCGATGGCTCCGACAGCACGCTGAAGCGCTTTTATAAGGAAGGCGACAAGATCCGGCTGCAGCCATCGAACGCTGCGATGAAGCCGATCATTGTTCCGGCGATTGACGTGCAGTTGCAAGGACGCGTGATTGGCGTGCTGCGGAAGTACGCTTAGGCGAATTGGATTTCGCCAGACTTGCTCGAACAAGCAGATTCCTCAGGGCCGAAGCCGTTCGGAATGACAAGTTTAAGATTGCAACTTAGCGACAACAGAAACGCCCGGCAGCAGGCCGGGCGTTCGCATTTCCAAGAATCCTTTACCCTATGTGCTTGTCGATGGCCTTCTCAATCGTCTCTTTCGGCACGTAGCCGACAATCTGTTCCTTCACCTGGCCGCCCTTGAAAATCAGCAGCGTGGGAATTCCGCGAATTCCGTAACGGCCCGGAGTCCCCGGATTCTCGTCGACGTTCATTTTCATGACTTTCACTTTGCCGGAATAGCTTTGCGCGACTTCGTCGACTATCGGCGCCAGCGCGCGACAGGGTCCGCACCACACGGCCCAGAAGTCGATCAGTACTGGCTGTTCGGACTTCAGTACTTCTTGGTCAAAATTCGCATCGGTCAATTCCATGATTGCTGTGCCTGCCATTGATTCCTCCAAAGTTTTAAGATAGCTTGGGCAACCTTGCGCTGCTTCACCATCGCTGGACGCTCGTTATCGTACCACTTAGTATAGATGCGAAGCTGTCATGGAAGTTGCAAAGGGCTGGTTGGGAGGGCCTGCATCATCGCTCAAGTCGATGAAGCAACAAGGGCACATCTGCCCAAATCCCGGCAGCCGAGGCGCCTGCCGCTGCGTGAGTTTGCCTCGGGCAGGCTGTGCATGGGCTCGTCTTTGCAGAAAATAAAAAGCGCCCTGACGAATCAGGACGCCTCGGCTCGGCAGCCCTCCCCCAGGTCTGCCAAACTTACAGACCCAGTGTAGGGCGGATGGGCTGCGCCGCAAAGATCACTTCAGTAACCGCAGGAGGGCTGTAAAGGTAACCATGCGATGGTTACCTCGTTGAACGAAGCTACTGTTTCCGCCAGCTCTTCCCACCATCCGATGTCGCCCAAACTTCGTGGCCAGCGGCTTCAAGGCGACCTTGCAGAGAGTCCGCAAACTCAAGCACCACAATGTCCCCGGTGAGGATTGCGTATGCATCCTTCACGGCTACGGCTGCGAAGTTAGCGCCGCCATCCCAAGAATGAAACAACTTCCCGCCGTTCCCCGCTGCCCAAACATGCAATCCCGACATCGCCATCACGCGCAATCTCACCGGCTGGCCCAGACTCACGCTCTCCCAGCTCTTGCCAGAATCGTACGAACGCTGCAGCTCACCAGCAGTCGTGATCTGCCAGAGCGCAGCCTGACGAACGGCTTTGCGCGCCAAACGCAGGTTGCCTTCAATCGGCGCGGAACTCGCATGGAGTTCTTCCTTCACATCATTGTCCTTCTCTGTCCCCACCGCCTGCGCAGCCGAGGCAACCTCTGCAGTTTGGTTTGTTGCGCCAAATGTACCTCCACCTGCTACCCCTGAGTACGAATACGCCTCCTTTTGTCGCGCATCCGTGTTGGCAGCCGTCAACTGATCTGACCGCATCGCCTCGGCTTTCTTGTCAGCCAGCAGGGCGGGAGCAGCTACCTTCGCGCTCTCAGCATTGAGACCTCCTAGAGGCGCTTGCCCCTTGCCCAAAGCAGTCTCCGGGGCCCCAGGCTCGTCGCGCTGAACTTCCAAATGCGGTTGGTCATCAGACTGACGCATACGCGCCTTGAGATCGAGTGCCTTCTGCTTGGACAACCGAGACGACAAAGCCAACGGCGACGCAGTCTTTGCAGCCGGTTGCGAAGGCGACGGAGCAACGCGCGATTCCGCCCGAGCGGACGTGACGCTGGCACTTGGTGCGACATTACTTGCCCTAGCTGGGATTGCCGCAGACTCATCCGCCCGCTTCGTCGCGACTACGGACGGCTTTTCTTCCTTGTTGCTATGCCGCAGTACCAGCGTCACCGCCAGCACCGCGCAAGCCGCCAGCGCTCCCCACCGCAGCCAGAAGCCACCAGAAACAAGGGGTTTAGGTATAAACGCCGGACTGCTCGTCACCAACTCCGGCTGTGCAAGCGCAACCACGTCGCGACACCTAGTACACTCCGCGAGATGGCCCACGACTTGGACCCGCTCCCACTCCGGCAACGAGCACTCCACAAACGCCGTGAGGAGATCAGGATCGGGATGCGACACCGCGCTCGGAGGCAGCGCTCCCGTTCCCTGAGCCAGTTTGCTGGCCACGATTTTTGACAACTTTTCCATATAAAACGCTATCGCTGGAAACCGCTATCGGCTTTCGGCTGTCAGCCCTCGGCTCAACCGACGACCGTTACTCCTTCGTCAATCCTTCGGCTTGGCTCTCCGAATCGTCCCTTGCGCCTCTCCTGGTAAGAACGCTCCACCTGCAGAATCTTGCGCAAGGCTTGTTCGGACGTTCACTTTAAGATCCCGCACGTCACCTTCTAGAGCTTCCTCTGCCTGGCGGCGGCTCATTCCGGCACGCCCCAGCCCGCTAAGTAGCTGTTTCCTAAGGCCTTTCGCCAGCTTATCCACGCGGCGGCTGATCGTCGATTCATGCACCCCCAGCGTCCTGCCAATCTCCGCCAACGTCCTGCCATCAAGATAATACGAGGCCAGCACGTAGCGATCTTCAGCTGGCAGCGCCGTTAAAGCCTCCTTCGTCGCCTGCTCCACGCGTGGATCGTTCGAGGTCACTGCCGAATTCTCGGCAAGATCCGGCGCGTTGATCGCGAACTGCCTTCCCTGCTCGACTTCTTCATCCAGGCTGGTCGTCCGGCGCGTCTTGCGATAGCGGTTGACGAATTCCTGCGCCATCACCGTGCGTAGCCAGCCTTCAAGCGAACCGCGCCCCGTATAGGACGCCAACTTCGAAACGCGCTCCCCGCCGCGCGAGTTCACTCCATAGAGATCCGCGTACAGAGAATCCGCCAAATCGCGGGCAGCCGCGCCTTCGCGGGCGATGCCCAAAGCCATCTCAAAAAGCTTCTCCCGATAGCGCGTGAGAAACACCTCCCAGGCGCGCTCATGGCCCGCAGCACAGCTCCGAGCCAGCGCCAGCTCTTCCAGCTTCAGCGTTTCAAAGAAAGCCGCTACATCGCCGGGCAGGGCCTCGGAAGGTAGATATTTGCCTCCAACCGCGACTAGGATATCCGCGAAAGCTTGGCGCTGAATGCCCCAATCCGCAGCACGGCTGCGTGCCCAAATACCGTCGAGAACCGGCTCCAGCGCGGACGCCAGCCGATCGGCAGTTCCTTCGACTTGTTGTGACCCAGCCATCTTTAATGTGGATGCTACCAACTTTTCTGATGCAAGCGCCGGGAAAATCGACGAAAACGGTGGCGTCAAGCGAAAGCTGGACTCCGTCGCTGCGCCAATTGAGCGCGACTGCTCTAAACTAATGCGCGAGTAGCGAGATCGGAATGCAGTAGGAGTGGTGGTTGCGGTCAACGGCGAAATTATTTGGGCAGACATTTTCGCTAGCTCGCAGTTATTGGAGAAATATTGGCCTAAACCAGTGCGCTCGTATGTCACCGAAGCGCTTGTCTCAAGAACAAGTGATCGCGAGGTCAACTCAAAATCGGCACAAGCCTTCGTTGATCACCTGAACGGAAATCACGAGACCGTGGACCGCGAACCGGGACTTTATCAGCACACCGAAATCGGGGATCGATACAAGGTGTTCGTCCTGGCCTCGCTGCTGCCGAAAGTGGGCTTCGGCGTACACGTGGCGAAGATGGCTGAATAGGCAAATTCGCGAGGCCGCGCCGATTGCTGGCACGGACGCCCGAAATTCCGTGCTTTAAGCGATAATATGGTATTGGCCTGAATCAAGATGCTGGGCCCAGAACTCAGTAGCCAACATTCCTAACCCTTTAAGGATAATCCCCTCTATGAAGCTGAAAAATCTTGCTGTGCCCCTACTATCGACAACCTTGGCACTGAGCGCTTTCGCAGCCGCCGATCAGAAACACCACCCTCCGCAAGTGAAGCCTGGGAACGCGCATAAGAACGCGGAAAACAATTCCGGTGCGAATTCCGAAATGCATTCGGATATCGAACGCTCTAAGCAATTACTGCAGGAAGAAAAAGCGCTGATCCAACAGGAAAAACAGAAGAATCAGCAGGCCAAGACACTCATCCAGCAGAAAAAAGCTTTGCGCAACGAAGAGGTCGGGCAGGTGCATCAGGAAAAGGGCGACAAGAACAAAGGGGACCGTCGCGTGCTTGCCGGCGAAATCAAGCACGAATCCGCCGAAAGCGAACGCCTCAACCGGGAAATCGACCAACTCGAACGTGAGCGCAAAGAGATCGCTCACCAACTCGCGGAAAAAACAGCTGAGCGTAAGGCCGTCGACCAGCGCATTCAGCAGGAAGAGCACTCGCGCAAGAAGAAGTAGCCGAGATTGTGCTCTGGAAGAAGGCCACGACCCTACTGGGTATGTGGCCTTTTTGATTTTGCGCTAACACTGGTGACACCAAACAAGAGGGCCCATTCTGGTGGTCGTTCTTGCTGGACGTTCCTAAGTAGGACTAAACTAGCGGGTTCTGCATTACTCATTTCGCATTGCATAAGGAAGGCAGCCTCATGGCCGATGACAAGTTTTATACCGCACGGGTTACGAAGCGCACTGACTTTGCCCCCGACCTCTGGTCGGTCCGCATGAATCCCGGAGGAGAATTCAAATTCACCTCCGGCCAATATGCCACGCTCGGCTGTGACCGTGGCGACGGAAAACTGGTGGAGCGTGCATATTCCATCGTGTCGTCTCCGTATGAATCCGAATTGGAATTCTTTTTTGAGTTGGTACCGGAAGGTGCGCTCACTCCAAGGCTTTACAAATTGCAGGTGGGCGACACTTGCTCCATGCGCAAAGTATCAAAGGGCAGGTTCACGCTGGATACCCAAAGCGGGCACAAGAATCATCTGTTAGTCGCGACGGTCACGGGCGGCGCTCCGTATGTCAGCTATGTGCGAAGCATGTACAAGGATTGGAAAGAAGGCAAGCTCACCGGGGATCACAAACTCTTCATCCTGTTTGGAGCTAGCAAATCCTTTGAGTTCGGCTACGACCAGGAGTTGGCAAAGGTCGCCGCCGAAGTCCCGTGGCTCGAGTATGTGCCCACGGTCAGCCGCCCCTGGGACGATCCGACATGGAAGGGCGAGGTCGGACGCGTCGACGAACTCATCCGCAAATACGCCGACATGTGGGGCATGGCGGGAGACAACACTACCGCGTATCTCTGCGGCCATCCCGACATGATTGAGCACGGCAAGGGCATCCTGAAACGCAAGGGCTTCCTGAAAGAAGGCATGCGCGAAGAGGTGTACTGGATTCCGCCGAAGGCGGGGGCTACGACGTAGCTGGTGTTTGTGTGGGGCGAGTACGTTTGGGCAGAAGCGGTCGGAACAGCGACACAAGCAACCGATAGCAACATCGAAGTGACGGCGTAAAGCGCAAGTTTCCTCATTGTAATTTTCTTTGTAGAACTACGCCCACTGGGAGTGAGGCTGGCCAGATTAAGGTTTGTCGTACCAACGGATAGCAAGTCGAAGTTAGGAGCAAAGGAGGACGCAAATCCTCCCACCCAAATTGCCCGTGATTATGATTCTGAAGCCATAAACATGTCAAATGAATGGCTGATGAAAACTTCTGCAGCAGATTTGCTACCCGGCGGGAGTGTAAGACCGCACGGGCGAGGACGCCCGCGCCTCCATGTGTGTTTCTCAGCCCTCGGCGGGACCGAAGATCACCAGCACAACTAACTCTTCTTCAATCGAGTGGAAGCGGTGCTCAGTCCCAGCCTCGACAAAGATTATCGAACCTGTAGTGACCAGACGGTCTTCCGAAGTCATTCCCGCGGCAACATTCTCATCCCGCGTAATCTTCACGCGCGCGCGGCCGCTGATGACATAGTAGATCTCATCCTGATGGTGCGGCGTTTGCGGGTCTTTACCTTCCGTCGGGAGAACATAGATTCCGCTGCTGAGGGAGGGTACGCGCAAAAATTCAAGGTAGCGCTTTCCTGCAGCGTCGTGTTCGTTGCGTAACTCGGCGAGTTTGAAAAAGTGCTTCATCCGAAAATCCCCGAGCAGACGATCTCGGTAAATTGATCGACCAGCTCAGCTTCCGTGATGGAGCCGTCTGGGCGATGCCACTGGTAAATCCAGTTGATCATTCCTAGCAGCGCGAACGCCGCCACCTTAGGAGTGACCTTGCTCTTGACAGCCTGCGCACGCTGCGCATCCGTGATCAGCCCTTCCACAAAATGTACATATTCTTTCTTGCGAGCGTTGATGCGTCTGCGAAATTCTTCGGGCAGCGGATGGTTTTCGTGCAACATGACCGTAATTTCACGATCGCGTGTTTGTAGCACCACATGAATATGCAGGCGGATGCAGGTGCGCAGCCGCTCTTCCGGATCAGTCAGTGCCAGAACAGGCTTCTTGACCTGCTCCTCGGTGATCTCCATCGCATGTTCCATAATGTGGAACAAGATTTCATCTTTGCTCTGGAAATGATGATAGAGCGCGCCTTTGCTCAGATTGAGCGTGGCGGCAAGGTCGTTCATGGAAGCGGCATCGTAGCCACGCTCTCGAAAAAGCTGAGCGGCGGCGCGAAGAATTTCGTGTCGGGAATCGGTAATGGCGCGTGTCATTTTAGGGGCGTGGTCCGATAGTGATGGTACAGAGTTGGAGGGGCCTCTGCCAACTGCGGACTACTTCGCGGGACTACTTGCGCTTCGCTTCTGGTCGGCGGGGCCGTTGCTTGGCCGAGACCGATTTGATAATGAGCTTGCGGCGCGCACCAGGATCAAGCGACACCTTCGCATGACGCAACGCCTCGTCAATCAAAGCGGAGATTTCCGGCTCATCGAGCGTGTCCGGTCCGGCGAGCCGGATATGCCGCACTACGTTACCGCTTCCCTGCAGCCGCTTGCCGGGGTCGGGCAGGCCAACACCCTGCAAAAAGAAAAGACTCACCCACTTTGGATACAGCGCGATCGACAGAATCGCTTCCGAAGCCCGCTCGGACGGTCCAAAGCCAAAAGCTAGTGCGTTGTAGTTGTCGTAGACAATCTCGGTCGCGTTGGGAAGACGCTTCCGCATCCTGGTCAGAATACGCTTGGCCTGCGCCTTCAGTTCTGGACTGAACTTGGCGAGAAAGGTTTCGATTTGCTGGTTCGGAGTGGCACTCTTAGCTTTCGAAATTGGTTTCCGATTCATGCTCATTCGACCTCTACAATCCATGCACCAAAGGGCTCGACGAAGATGGCACTCGGATCAGCCTGCCTAGAAATGGTACATGACGAAATCAGCCTCTTCGCCTTCTTTGCGTGCTTTTCTTGAGCTTAGGCAGATGCAACGACTGTAAGCACCAGGCATTGATTGAGAGGTTGTCGATTGCCTATGCCAACGCTATCGGCAGGTGAAAAAGGAAGCTATCCAAAACTTGCCATGCAAGTCTGCATCGTGGATGAAACCGTAGACATAGGAGCCTACGAGTTCTAACGACTTGCTTCCCACAAATTGTCCGGACAAGTTCCCTGAAAAGCACGTTGACGTAAGCATTCTTCTGCCCTAGCCTTGAATCAGGCCATGAATTCACGTCTCCATACCATAGCGGTCGTTGCGCGAATTAGTTCGCGAGTACAAATTATTGTGCGCCATGGCGCGCTTCTGGAGGAATCGATCTGCTGAGAGCCTAAATAACTCGAAGAGATTCGAACCCACCGCCGGAAGCGCAATCCGGCGGTGGGTTTTTCTTTTTGAGCACCGAACGGACCGAGCCGAGGGGATTGCGAATGTGCCAACGAATAATGTCGTAAACTGTTGATTTGATAGGCTTATTTCATGATTCTGTCGAGGGTCGGTAATGTGGCGTTGTTGCAATGGTAAACAGCGGGGTTGACATAAGAGAAACCGGGGCCTAATCTAGACCAACTAACCGACCGGTCGGCTTCTCACTCCCGGTCTCTGACTTTTTCAAGGAGAAACACTGTGGCAGCGAAACTCTATTACGAGCACGACCAGAATCCTGCGGCGCTTAAAGGAAAGACGATCGCCATTCTCGGCTATGGCAGCCAGGGACACGCGCAGGCGCAGAATCTGCGCGACAGCGGCTTCACCGTCATCATTGGCCTTGATCCCGACCGTCCCTCGGCGAAGCAAGCAAGAGCGGATGGCATGACCGTGGTCTCTCCGGCGAAAGCGGCCGAGCAGGCGGACTGGATTCATATTCTGACTCCGGATGAAACGCAGGGCGCGCTCTACGCGGCGGCGATTGCGCCGCACCTGACTCCCGGAAAGATTTTGGGCGTTTCGCACGGATTCAGCATTCACTTTAAGACGATTGTTCCACCGAAGGATGTTGACGTGGTGATGATCGCGCCGAAGAGTCCGGGCCACTTGCTGCGGCGCATTTATGCCGAAGGACGTGGCGTACCGGCGCTGATTGCGATATATCAAGACGCGAGCGGACACGCGAAGGAATTTGCGCTCGCGTACGCTGGCGGAATTGGCTCGACCAAGGCTGGCGTGATCGAAACAACGTTCAAAGAAGAAACCGAGACTGATCTGTTCGGCGAACAGGCTGTTCTCTGCGGCGGATTGACCTCGCTGATCAAGAAGGGCTTCGAAACACTGGTGGAAGCGGGCTATCAGCCGGAAATCGCTTACTTTGAATGCCTGCATGAGACCAAGCTGATCGTGGATCTGATTTACGAAGGCGGACTGAGCCGCATGCGTGACTCGATCTCGAACACCGCTGAATATGGCGATTTGACGCGTGGCAATGTAGTCGTGAACGATTCGGCACGCGCTGCCATGAAGGACATTCTGAAGCAGATTCAGGAAGGCACTTTCGCGAAGGAATGGATTGCTGAAAACAACAGCGGTTGCCAGAACTTTGGGAAGCTACGAGCCGCGGAAAAAGCGCATCCGATTGAAATTGTTGGCGCTCAATTGCGCGGCATGATGTCCTGGCTGCCTGGGCAGAAGAAAGCCGCTGCCGCCAAGAAGGAAGAAGAGACCGTTCATGCTTAGAGGAGCCGATATCGTTCTCCGCTGCTTGCGCGCGGAGGGAGTGGACATGGTCTTCGGCTACCCCGGAGGCGCGATCATGCCGTTGTACGATGCGCTCGAGGGGAGCGGAATCCGTCACATCCTCTCTCGGCATGAGCAGGGAGCGGTGTTTGCGGCGGAGGGTTACGCCCGTTCCACTGGAAAAACAGGCGTGGCAATCGCTACCAGCGGGCCGGGTGCAACCAACCTCGTGACCGGAATTGCCGATGCCAAGATGGATTCGGTGCCGCTCGTCTGCATCACCGGGCAAGTACGTTCAATTTTGATTGGCAGCGACGCGTTTCAGGAGACCGATGTTTTTGGCATGACGTTGCCGCTGACGAAATGGAGTCGGTTGGCAACTTCGATTGAAGAGATTCCGGAGATTATTGCGCAAGCTTTCTATTGGGCACAGGCAGGACGCCCAGGGCCAGTATTGCTGGACTTTCCAGTCGATTTGTTGAAGGCCAAGATGGAATTTAAGGGGCCTGTGACCTTCTTGCCGCCAGTAACCGCATCGAAATCGAACGGCCACGCGAAGCCGGAGTTCTGGCCGCAATTGCATGCTTTATTGCAGGGTGCGAAGAAACCTTTTGTACTGGTGGGAGCGGGGACGAAACTCTCGGGCGCGTGTGATCAATTGGTGGAGCTCCTCGATACTCTGCAAATCCCCGCGTGCATGACGGTGCATGGCCTTGGAGCAATACCCTCGGCGAAACCGTATTGCACAGGAATGGTTGGGATGCACGGCACAAGAGCATCCAACATGGCGTTGCATGAGACGGACTTGTTGCTGGTTTTCGGAGCGCGGTTGGATGATCGCGTGACCGGTGAACCATCGCGGTTCGCGCCGGATGCCAAGATCGTGCATTTTGAAATTGATCCCGCGCAGTTAAATCGAGTGCGCCCTTGCCAGTTGCCGGTGGTGGGCAATTTGACGCAGACGATCCCGCAATTCCACAACGAAGTGCGTAAAGTGAAACTGCCCGATTGGAGCGGCTGGCGCGCAGTGGCCTGCGGATCGGAGCGGGCGGAAGTTGAATCGAGTGGATTATCGCAGCCAGCAACGCGTTTCCTCGACGCGCTGTTCGAGCAGCTTCCCGACAACTCTTTTGTCGTCACCGACGTAGGCCAGCACCAGATGTGGGCTGCGCAACGCTACCGCAAGAGCCGTCCGCGCGGATTTATTACGTCGGGCGGGTTGGGTGCTATGGGCTTTGGTTTACCCGCCGCGATTGGCGTACAACTCGCGAATCCGGATGCCTGTGTCGTTTGCATCTCGGGTGATGGCGGCTTCCAGATGAATCTGCAGGAATTGGCAACGGTACACCGCCTGAAACTGCCGGTGAAAATGGTCATCATCGACAATAAATATCTGGGGATGGTGCGGCAGTGGCAGCAATTGTTCTATGAACGCAACTACGCCGAAACGGACATGAGCGACAATCCGGATTTCGTAGCGATTTCAAAAGCCTACGGAATTCACGCTGCGTTGTTGGGCGTAGAAGCGGTTGCGGGGCTGGTCGCCCCGCCATCTACTGCAAAATCTTTGTTCCGATTTCTGCAATCACCTGTACCGGAGTTGCTGGTATTTGAGTGTCCAAAGGAAGCGAACGTATATCCGATGGTGCCTGCGGGAGCGGCGCTCTCGGAGATGGTTTTTGAGGAAGAATAAGGAGCAAGATCATGACGCACCTATTTCACATCCGCTACAACAACACGCAAGGGACGTTGATGCGCATACTGCAAGCTGCTTCGCGACGCGCACTTCCCACGCCTTATGTGCAGGCTATGCCGGTTGACGGCGCTCACGAGGTCCGCTTGCTTCTCGATGTGTCGGACAAGCAGGTCGCGCAACTTTATCGTGAGTGGAACGGCACGGTAGATATTCTGGACGTGAGTTCCATGAATGCTGCAGAAGAGGGCTGGAATGCCGACATTGCAGCCGGAGCGGCCATCCCCCCAGCATCGGCGGGGATTGAAGTCCGCTCTCGTTCGGCCATGGCGTAGGAAAACTAACTTCTCCAGTGCACGGGAGCGACACCCGAGCCTCTATCATCGCGTGCTCTTGTTATCATGCTGCTTCGGAAAACTTCTATGGATCCCAAACACCGTAGCCATTTCATTACCGATGGGCGTGACCGTGCGCCTGCTCGCGCCATGTTCAAAGCTATCGGCTTCACTGACCAGGATTTGCGCCAGCCGCTGATTGGCGTGGCGAATACCTGGATTGAAACCATGCCGTGCAATTTCCATTTGCGGCGCTTATCCGCCAAGGTGAAGGAAGGTATTCGCGCGGCGGGTGGCACGCCGATGGAATTTAACACCATCGCGATTTCCGATGGCGAAACAATGGGTACGGAAGGCATGCGCGCTTCGCTGGTCAGCCGGGAGTTGATTGCCGATTCCATTGAGCTGGTTTGTCGCGGACAGTTATTTGATGCGGTCGTCGCAATCGTCGGTTGCGATAAGACGATTCCAGCCGCGGCGATGGCTTTGGCGCGACTGAATATTCCGGGCATCGTTTACTACGGCGGCACGATCGCCCCGGGAAGTTTTCACGGCAAAGACGTCACGATTCAAGACGTTTTCGAAGCTGTCGGCGCGAACGCGGCGGGCAAGATGAGTGACCAGGATTTGAAGGCTCTGGAAGATGTGGCGTGCCCCGGAGCGGGAGCCTGCGGCGGCCAGTACACGGCGAACACTATGTCCACGGTGATGGAAATAATTGGGCTTTCGCCGATGGGCTTCAATAGCGTTCCGGCCAATGATCCCAGCAAAGACGATGTGTCTGTGGCATGCGGCAAACTCATCATGGATGTTCTGAAAGCTGGAATTTGCCCGAAAGACATCCTGACGCGAGAGGGCTTGGAGAACGCGATTGCGGCGGTCGCCAGCACCAGCGGATCGACCAACGCAGTCTTACACCTGCTTGCAATCGCCCGCGAAGCAGGTGTGCCGCTGGAAATTGACGATTTTCAAACTGTAAGTGAACGCACTCCCTTATTGGCCGATCTGAAACCAGCTGGTCGATTCGTCGCAGCCGATATGCATCGCGCAGGCGGCGTACGGCTGCTGGCTAAGCATCTGATCTCGGGCGGACATTTGCACGGCTCCACTCGGACCGTTACAGGAAAGACGCTGGCAGAAGAAGCGGCTTCAGGAGCGGAGACGCCCGGACAGCAAGTGATCGTGCCTCCGGATCGCCCCTTGAAGACGACCGGCGGCCTTGTCATTGTGCGGGGCAACATCGCTCCGGAAGGCGCCGTGGTGAAGGTCAGTGGGCACGAGCGCCCGAATCATCGAGGGCCGGCGCGTGTATTTGAATCGGAAGAAGATGCCATGGCCGCTGTGACCAGCAAGCGCATTCAGGCAGGCGATGTCGTCGTGATTCGCAACGAAGGTCCGAAGGGCGGTCCGGGCATGCGCGAGATGCTGAGCGTAACTGGGGCTATTGTCGGCGAAGGGTTGGGAGAATCGGTTGCTCTACTCACCGACGGCCGTTTCAGTGGCGCAACACGCGGATTGATGGCAGGACACGTTTCTCCGGAAGCGGCGCTGGGCGGGCCAATTGGCGCTCTGCGCGACGGAGATATTATTGTGTTGGATGTACAGAAACGGCTTTTGCAGGCAGAACTCAGTGACGAGGAAATAAAAACAAGGCTGGCCGCCGTGAAGCCGCTTCCGCCTCGCTACCCGAGCGGAGTGTTTGCGAAATACGCGGCGCTAGTTTCTTCGGCTTCCGAAGGCGCGATTACGAAACCTAAGTAAGAACTCTCAACAAATTTTGTGGTGCTGACCGCTAGAAATTTAGCCGCACACCCAGCTGCGCGGCAAACGGAATTCCCGTCGTCGTCCCGGGGCCAAAAAAATCGCCCAAGGCCCCAGCAGGGACTCGCAAATCACTCAGGTTGCGAATTGGCACCGTTGTGTTGCAGGCCGGATCGACACAGCGTTGAGTCGCGTTCAGTTGCTGAGCCGTAGTTTGCGGAATCAGCGCGCTGATATCGGGAATGAAGTTGTTCCCTGGGTTCGTGCGATTGAAGAGATTGAAGAACTCCGCAAACGGTCGCACCGAAACGCGCTCCGTAATCCTGATCTCGCGACTCACCCGCATATCAACTTGCGAGTACGGTGTTCCACGAAATTGATCGAGAGAAGTTTGCACGCCGTTCACGACGGCACGGTCGTTCACATTACCGTCGTTATTGATGTCCTGCGGCGTGAACATCGTAAAGGGACGCGCGCTTTCAAACTGCGCTAGAGTCGACACCTGGAATTTGAATGGAAGCTCTAAGATACCGCTGACAACGAAGCGGTGCCGAATGTCCTCGCCTGAGGGTCCGTGATCTCCCGGTCCAAACGGATGCAAGGCGTCGCTCACTCCGTTCACATAATCGAAGAGTTCGCCAACCGTAGCCCCCCAAGTCGTGGCTTTCGCAAACGTATAATGAGCCGTAAGGTCGTGACGTTTACCGCGATGCTGCGCAATGAAGGAGACGCCGTTGTAAGTGGAACGATTATCGGTGCGAAAGACGGACGCACTTGGCGCAGCTGCCGGAAGAGAAATGCCCTGCACGTATTCGTACCGACGGTACTGGTGAACGCCGCCCTGATGCTGAAATTGCGCCGTCACATGCCAGTTGTTGGCGAACGCGTGCTCAATCGCCGTACTGGCCTGGATGGCATATGGCGTGTGATAGTGCGGATCGATGACCGACGGCGGCCCGCCCCCGGACGCTATATTCCCATTGTTCACTTTTTGGAACGATTCGGCCCAGCCAGCTTGGGAAAGATCGTTGTAGAAAAGGCCAAAACCCCCGCGAACTACCGTGTTGCCATCTCCGGGAGAGTAAGCAACGCCCAAGCGCGGACTGAACGCTTTGCGATAGTCGTGCGGAATTCCATTGGCAAACGGGACACCATCTGCCCGCAACGCTTGTAGCGTGGCGTTTTGATTCTGATCGCGGCCGCTGGCGGTGAACAACCCAAACGTAGTGTCGTACCGAACCCCGTAGTTCACTGTAAAGTGCGGGACGAGGTGCCAGCTATCTTCGGCGAAAAGACCCAAGCGGCGGATACTTTGGGAGAAGGTGCCGTCGGTAGCCGCAGTGTCGGAAATGATCGCATCGGTCTTGTCGTCTTTATTGTTGGTGCAGGGCGGGTTGTTCAGAGTACCGCACGTAAAAAACTTAGAAATATCTGCGTATCCGCTTGGGTCGCTGTTGAATTGAATCAACCTCTCCGCGCTATCCGACAACCTTCCGCGCAACACGGGCTCATGAATAAAGTTGACTCCGAACTTGGTTGCATGCCCGACGCCAACATGGCTGATGTCATAGCGGAACTGGTATTTTTCCTGATAACGCTCAACCGGAAACGCGGTGATCGCCGTCGCAAATTGGTTGTCGCCAAAGGTTTCGAATCCGCTGGTCGTGATCGCCGTCGTGGAAAACGGAAACGCCAACGCGAATCCTAAATTCGAATTGCGCACCTTGTTGTGTTTGAAGATCGACGCTTCCACAACCAGCGCCCCCAGCCATTCAGAGCTGATGTTGTAGTGGTTGTTCAACAGGAGGTTGTAGTAGTTCGAATGGGTGGTGAAGCCTGTACCGGGCAAGGCTCCCTGCTGCACCAGGTCGTTGGCTGTGTGATTCCGGTCGAGCGCGAAACGGAGGAACCAACTCGATTTCTGCGATTGCTGCCAGTCGAGGCGTGAATCGAACAAGTGATCGCGAAATGGAACAGTGACGCTATTCGGGACTGCAATCGAAGTCACGCCAGGGATTTGTCCCGCCGAAGCGAACCCCGCCAAGGCCTGGAATTCGCTTTTGTTGTTCGCACTGTACGCAACGCTTGGGTCTTCGTGGTTGTACTCGTAGGAGGAAAAAAACCACAGCTTGTCTCGCTTCAGCGGACCGCCGATGGCTCCAACATAGTCCTGGCTGCTGAAAGGCTGTTTCGGATCCGGCTTCGGATTGTCGAGTTCATTGCGGGCATTAAGCGCCTTGGCACGAAAAAATCCAGCTCCGGTACCGTGCCACTGATTCGTGCCTGACTGGGTGCTCAGAATAATGGACCCGCCGTTCGTGCGCGACGTATCGGCATCGAACTGCGCGGTGCGCACGTTGAATTCGCGAATGGCGTCCGGAGAAATGTTTTGCAGGAATCCGCCGATGAAGTCGTCGTTGTTATCGCCACCGTCTACCGAGAGGTCGACGTTCAAGCCGGAACTTCCCGCAAATGAAACGGACGTAATGCGAGCTTTCGTTGGATCCGAAGGCTCAACCGGCGCCGTCCCGGGAGCAATATACGCGATGTTCGCAAAGCTGCGATTTGCCAGCGGCGAATCCTGGATTTCGTGTTCCGTAATTGGATTTCCGATCACGGAAGACGTGCGGTCGAGACTACTCTCATTCACGTCAATGCTTTCATGAGCAGCTCCGACGCTGAGTTGCGCGCGAACGCTCGTGACCTGTCCAACTCGGATTGTTACGCGTCGCCGCAGTTCCGCGAAGTCCTTGGCGGAAACTGCAACTTCATATTCCCCTGCTTGAAGGCCGTCCGCTCGAAAAGAGCCGTCCGCCTTACTCTCGAGAGGACGCATCACAAGGTTATCAAGACTCTTGATCTCGATTTTCGAGCGTCCAAGAACGCCACCTTGGGGGTCTGTCACCTGGCCACTTAGCGCGCCAGTAGAAATCTGAGCAGTGGCGGCGATACAGAATACCGCCACAAACAGAAAGAGGGTTCTTAGGGACACAATAAGAGCGCGGGAATACGACTTGAGATTGGATGGGTTCATGAGACTATTTCAGGGCAGGGGGGAACTGTCCTTTGCTAGGGTCCCACTTACTGTAGCGAACCTAACTAAACTACTACCAGCAGTCGTAGATTGGGAGTGCCTGCTACTGCATTAACAATTCGGTTAGGGCGTGGGCCCCAACCAGCATGGGTCCGTAACACAAGGCAAACAGGAAAGCGCCAACGAGAGCAGAAGTATAAGGCCTGGGCCTTGCAGCAGCCACGCACTGGGGTTGCGTCCAGGCGACCAGCCGCTCGACGCGAGCCGGCACGGTGGTTCCCGCATGCAGCAACGCCATGGTGAGCGTCTCTTCAGCAGGACGTCCGTCCGAAGAAGCGCGAGCCGGACCAGCCGCCACAAGACGCGAAAGCTTCACCAACGCTGCGGCTAAGTCCAAAGCTTCGTCAGCGCTGGACACTGCCGCATCGTCGGCTGCGCCCTCGGTAGCATCAGCCCAGGCATGCTCAATGTGCTGCATCGACGGAAAAGCACAGGCCCGAAAAAGAAGCCGCTTCAGATTGTCGTGGCGGCGAACATGAGCCATCTCATGCCGAATCACCGACTGTAGCTCTGCGGCAGACAGAGCAGCAGCAGCCGTCGGAGACATAAAGACGGCTGGTCGAACAATGCCCGCAACTGCAAATGGGGGAGACGCTTCGCCGGTACCGTGGTAGGCGGTTAGTGCCGGGTTCGTGCAAAAAACTGGAACAGACGCCTCGCGACCGACCTCTCGTGCACCCGCGCGCCATGCCCGTACCACATGGGTCGTCCGTCCCAAAGCCTTGACTGCGTTCCACAAACCAAACACCAGCAACATCAAGCCCGCCCATCCCAGGAACAGGGGGATCGCGCGCAGCCGTTCTTGGCTCCAGCGCGGCTCGAACAAAAGGAAGGAAGGCACCACAAAAAGTACCGTAGTTAGGGATGCTGCGGCGAACGGCAGAATACGGGCCAGGAAAAAAATGTCGGCGAGATGCTGTTGAGAGCGTCGCTCACCGAAAAAAACGACGGCGTTCCATCCCTTAGCAATCGCCAGCGACAACGCCGCGTACAGCAAGAAGAATACAGAGAGACTGACAGCCAAGCCTCGCAGTAAAAACATCAGAGCTTCTCCTTCTTCCCCATATCCTGTACGCCAGACTCGGAGGCTTTCAACTCTTCGCGTTTGCGTTCGATCAGTGATTGCAATTCGTCGAGCAACACCGAATCCCGCTCGGTAACAATCTCAATCAAATAAGAGAGAGGCAGCGATGAGGTCTGCGACGAATCGAAGAGCTGCTGAATGGCCTCGCCAGCAATGGCTCGCTGAATTTCCGCCTCAGTGTGGCGCGGCGAGTAGCGAAAAGCACGGCCCTCGGCGACCCGGTCGAGAAGTCCCTTCTTGTAGAGCCGATCCAGTGTCGTCATGACCGTCGTGTAGGCAATTCCGGCGCCGGCTTCCAGCAGAAGTTCGCGCACGGTCGCATCTCCCCGGTCTTGCAAAGCTTCCAGCAGACGGGTTTCGAGCGGACCTAAATTGGACCAGGCAGGAATCCGGATTTTAAGGATTCGATTCATTCGAGCACCGAGATAATTGTTGAATTCTACTCCAGATTGGGGCATTTTAGGCATAGAAATCTACCAACTTTTCCGGTGATTGCGCTGGCGAGCAGCTGGATCACTTGGCTTTCCATCCCAGCCTCAAAATGCAAAACAATGCATCTTGACTCGCGCCGACGGTTCTCCTATAGTGCTCCTACTATTTGTAACCGTAGTGGTCGGTTGCTTCAATTCCCTGCTGCAGAAGACCTTACGACATTCCATCTCCGAGATTTTCCCCTTGCCGGATGGAAGCTATGTTGGACACGGTATTACCCAGATTTTCATACTCAGCGATAGTTCGTCTGATTGACAATGTTTGTCGGCTGCGCTATCCAAATGAATCGAATGAAATCTTCTATTGCACGTATCGCATTCTGCCTTTCTTGGACCGGATTTCTTCTTGCGGCAATGGGTCACGCCCAAACGGCTTCGAGCGCCGGTTCAGCTGAATCTTCCGCCACAGCTCCCGATAAGAAGATCGTCATTAAAGTTGGCAACGAGCAAGTCACCCAACAAGACTTCGAGGCTGGCATCGGAAACTTCGAGGCGGAGAACGAAGAGGGCGCACAAAAAGAAAAGCGCAAACTCGGCGATGACTTCGCCTCGGTGCTCATGCTTTCGCAACAAGCCGTGGCCGAGCACCTCGACGCCACGCCAGAGGTGAAGCGGCAGCTTGTCCTACAGCGCCTCCAGATACTCTCCAACGCGGAATTCGACAAGCTGATGGCGCAAGCGAAACCCTCTCAGGAAGAAACCGGCAAATACTATTCCGCTCATGCATCGGATTACGATCAAGTTTTGGTGCGCAGACTGTTCCTTTGGAAGCGCCACGACGCCCAGACCGGACCAGGTCTGTCGTCGCAGGAAGCCAGAGCGCGCGCCAATGCCATTCTCAAGGCTTCGGCGGCTGGCAACGGCGCCGACAAGTTGGCGGAACCTTTCAAGACTTCCAAAGATGGCTTGCTGGATGTTGAGCCTTCCGTATTTCCAAGGGGAGAACTTCCACCCCAAATGGAGAAAGTTGCATTTGCACTTAAACCGGGAGAGTGGGGCGAGGCGGAAGACACCCCGGATCGCATCACTCTCCTTCAACTCGTAAAGCGCGATCAACGGGACCTGCAAACCGTGTCGTCGCTAATCGAACAACGGCTGCAGGCGCAGAACATGCAAGTGGCCATAGACAAGCTTAAGAAGAACGCCGGGATTTGGTTAGACGGGGAGTACTTTGGGACGGAGGCTCCCGCGCCCGGCGCTGAAATGCGTGGACCCAGCCCACCGCCCCAGGTTCAAAAATCCGCAAAATCGAAACAGGAGAAAAGCAATGCAGAGGACCAAAAGAATTAGTACGCCCTGCTACCTTGCGCTTCCAGCCCTTGTGCTGGCGGCGATTGTGCTTCAGCCAGCGTCGGCCCACGCCCAGATGACATCCGTGGGTATCAACTGCGCCCAAATCCAGAGCCTGCAATTGATGAAGCAGGACAACATGCGTGCCGGTCAAGCCCTGATCGAGTGCGGCATCGTACGAGGAGGCCACGCTGCCGAATCCGGCACCGTGCCGCCAGCTCCGCCGAACGTCAACGTCAGCAACCGCCCCTGCACGGACCAGTTCAACTGCACCCACAGCGAAAACGTGGTCGTTGGCAGCACCAAGGACAATGGCACCACCATCGTCGTGAATTACAACGATCACAACGCGAACCAGTACTCCGGCACCTCCTACTCTACCGACGGCGGCGTAACTTTCAAGGAAATCATTCCTCCGCCTTTCGCTGCAGCGCACGGCACAAACTTCGGCGATCCAATCGTCGTTTTCAACTCGAAGCTGAACAAGTGGTTCGCTGGCGACCTGACCACCGGTTGCGGTGGGCAAGGAATCGGATTGTGGACCTCACTGAACGGCAAGACCTGGGCTAAGGGCGCTTGCGCTCATAACGGCGGCGGCGACGACCGTGAGTCGATGTGGGTTGACAACGAACCTACCAGCGGCACTTACGGTCGCATGTACATCTCCTTCAACGACTTCGCCCTCGGCGGAGCTCTTTCCATCGTTTGGTCCGCCAACGGCACGACCTGGAGCGCGCCGGTCATCATCAGCAACACGGCTACCTTCATGCGTGACGTGCAAGTCACTGGCTCGCCCCGCGGTGCCACTCGATTCGAGGGCACAAACAGCACCGTGTTCGTAGCCTCCATGGATGAGGGCGGCGGTGGTTTCGCTACCCGTCAGAACGTCATGTTCAAGTCGCTTGACGGCGGCCTGACGTGGACGAACTCCGTTATGGGTGCGCGCTTCCCGGCTGTGGGCGATTCTCTTTGCTCCAGCAATGCTTACTTCGCAGCAGTCAACCCGATCTGGCGTCACATGGGTTGGGGCGAACCGGCTGTCGGTCCTAACGGCGTTGTCCACTACGCTTATGCCAGAAAAGGCTCGCTCGGGGACAAGGGCGACATCTACTACGTGAAGTCGTTGGATAACGGCAAGACCTGGAAGGCGCCTATCAAGCTGAACACGGACAAGGATGCTGCCTTCAAAACGCAGTGGATGCCTTCCGTTTCATCCGACGTAGCGGGCAAGGTTACGGTCTCTTGGTACGATCGTAGCGCTTCCACAACGGCCTGCGTGAACGTCACCGACGCTGGCTGCAAATACCAGCGGACCGCTCGCCAGTCGAAAGACAACGGCACGACCTGGTTGGCTCAGTTCGCTGTCAGCACTGGCCTGATTGCTCAACCCGATCAACAGGATCCCGGCATCCAGAGCTGCTACGCCGGCGACTACGACTACGATACCGCCATCAACGGCAACGCCTTCGTCACGTGGACCGACGGAAGCAAGGCTGTGGGCGGAGTGAATGTCCAGAACGTGGACTTCGCCAAGGTTCCGCTACCATAAGAAGGCTGCGAGAATCTACAAACTGAAGAGGGTAGCCGGTTTCGGCTACCCTCTTTTTCTTGTTCTGAATCCGCCACCCCGCACTCGAAAAACCCTCAAGTTCATTTCCCGCCAACGAACTCTGGTAGTAGTCCACTCCGCCTTGTTACCTAGGCAAAACTTCGAAGAAGCAAGCCAAATGCAGATTCTGTGAGAGAGCCCGCCGGACTGGTCCCGACGGGTTTTTCCACGGGATACTCTCCCGACTACCCTTGAACAGCAGTTCAGCGTATCGTCCAAAAGCTGACACGCGGCCTCACTTCAAGGCATACTTATCGGTATGAATGCGACGCGTACAGCCCAAGCACCGCCCGATTTCGACGAAATTGCTGAGTGGATTGAAGCTTTCGACCAGATAGTCCG
>JANXUC010000037.1 GCA_025352065.1 Acidobacteriaceae bacterium
CCCGATTGCAGCGCCGTCCACGGGAGTGTCGCGCCACCCCAGCACCGTAAGTTCTTCTTCGCGAACAATGCGTTCCAGAATCCCTTCGCACTGCAGCCGCTCATGCTTTTCCACCGGGAAGAACGTCATGCCCACCCCATAACCACCCGGCGCGGGCAGCGTGAATCCGAGCTTGGCGCATTCCTGTGCGAAAAACTTGTGAGGAATCTGAATCAGCACACCAGCGCCGTCGCCGGTTTCGGGATCGCATCCGCAAGCTCCGCGATGCGTCAGGTTAATCAACACCTGAATACCCTTGCTAATAATCTCGTGGCTTTTTTGGCCTCGAATGCTGGCAACAAACCCCATGCCACAAGCATCGTGCTCGTGGGCAGGATTGTAGAGACCCTGCGCTGGAGGCATGCCGTTCGTCGAGGTGCTTCGCATATTGATCGTTGTCTCCTGCTTCGCTGTTCTTGAATGTGTATCAATCATGAGTTAAAGCTGTACTCTTTATCATTTACGGGGCGCGGAGCCCAATGTCCAATTCAGAATTTCGATGTGCGGAAAGAAAAATTCAGGATCGCGTCTTTCAATCTCATCGCTGTTGTCAGGCCGCTAAACCTAGATGCTTTTTCGATGGCGAGCATCGAAAGTTTGTGTTTGCGTTTCTGTTGTCGAGCGGTAACTTAGAGCACTGAAACCGCTATTATGTTTTCCGCGACCATCTCGCCGACGTTGAGCCACCCGCGACCGCAGCCGCGTCTTTTTGCCTTGCGCGTCAGCGGAGGTGCCGACCAAGAGTAACCCGGCACTGATTTCGAACCCGCTCGCTGACGCATCCAGTCAGCGGGCTTTTTGCTTTTAGGCCGTTTGTTTTCGGGCAGATAGCTGAACAAGTTGGGAGTGAGACAAGTTGCTCCTGGCGCGCTTTGACGAAGGGAGCGTAATGCCGCTCGGTAGTCTTCACGCTAGCGTGGCCCAACAAAATGGAAACTTGGTCGATGGGAACGCCTGCCAACAGCAGTTCTACGGCGAATGTATCTCGGAGCATATGGGGATGCGCCCTTTTGTCAAGTTTTGCACACTTGAAGAGCCGCTGCAGACTGGCGTGCCAGCAATTGCTCGCGGTGGCCGAACGCACGACGCGCGGTAATGTAACCCATTCCCAGTCCAGAAGAAGTATTGGGAGTTGCTGTTCGGCAACGTGCGCAATAGCTCAATCAGATGAGATGGCAGAGGTACAAATACTGGCAGCCCGGTTTTCTGCTGGTAGAGAAATAGCCGATTTCCAGTCAGGTGCGTCCGCTCAAGTGTTACCGAATCATTCAGACGGAGTCCGCCATAGCGCATGAGAAGCAAGAGAGCCCGCACCCGGACCCGGTGTCCGGGGGGCGTGCTCCAATGAGACAGATCGTAAGTTACATTCACCAACTTCTGAAACTCTTCTTGCGAAAAATAATCAGTGGGCACCTGTCTGACCTTGATTGGGCCCAATTCTTCGACAGGATTCTGCTTCAGCCAGCGCTTACGCACACAGTAGGAGAAAAACGAGTGCCAGCGCTCCTGCCGTTTCTGGGCGGTTATGGGTGCAACCTTCCAAGATCGACTGAGCAGGCCAAGCTCGTCGTCCGTGAATTCGTCAATGTAGGTCAGACCTCGACCGCGCGCAAAGTTAACAAGCTCACGCTGCATCAGTGAAAACTTGTAAAGCCAGCTATGCGAGAGCCGCTGTCCCGACTTCCGTGCGATGAATGCGTCGAGCGCGGCCTCCACGGTCAGCCGGTCCCCCCGACGGGTCGGACGCATTCGCGTCCATCAATCGGGCCTTCTTTTCGGCGCGCTCCCAAGCGCGAGTGCGGGTGCTGACACGGACTAATACGCCGGTGGTTTCCATGTTGCCCATAATCCACTTGGGGCAATGGCAACGTCTGTAATGCAGGTCAGTCTGCGCGCAAGGGGGTAATGACGAGTGTAGACACTGAGCACGAAATGCCTCCGGGAGAAGAAGTAGTCGCCGAAAGGCTTGTACGATTATTGGACGGTGATGGGCAGTGGCCTTTAAGTTACTCAATCTAAAGCATTAAATTTGGTGCGGAAGGGGGGATTTGAACCCCCACGCCTTGCGGCGCCACCCCCTCAAGATGGTGTGTCTGCCAATTCCACCACTTCCGCTTTAGAATCAACAACTTACAGGCTGCTTACGGCGGGACTGAAAGTCTGCCAAGTACCTTTCGTAAGTTCAGCATTCGATTCGGTTTATCCGCGCCTAATCGTAAAAAAATCAGCGTGCACCGGATTTTGCACCGACTTCTAACTTCTTTAGATATTTATACACGGGGAAACTGCGTCGTTCAAGCCCCCTCAACGGAGCTTGTTGGCTCGGAGGATTCTAGCTGGGAGGGACCTGACGCTTCTGAGGCATAATCTGGAAATTGTCTTGAGGGTAGGAAGTGAAGGGTCGAAGAGCCCTGTACTATCTCGAACTGATTCGTAAAGCAGTCTGGACTACAGGATCAAATCACGGACGAGCAGGCAAAGCTGATCCTGTACTCTGCGTTCGTCGGACAGAGGATCGAAAGACTGCACGAAATCTTTACCCGGGTACAGAGCGAGAAGTCGAGAAGTAGCGACGCCAAAGGCAGACACAGAACTGGAAAAAGTCTAGGAAAAAATATAGGGCGAACAGAGACTGAAGTTCGGACCGTGGACAGACCGCGGTATCGCAGTTGCGGCCGGGCGAGATTGACTGGGAAACAATCTTTGGAAAATTTGGGGCGCGGTGGTTTCACAACGGGAGGGATCTTTTGTGCCCTTTCGGATACGAAACCGGAGGTAACCCTGGAAGCGATGCAAGCCGCGAGAAGGTACGGGGTGGTCATCTCCTACTATCTGAACTACCGCGATTCTCTGTGGAAATCGATCGGAGGCAAGAAGCGGGCGCAGGAAGTGAATCGCCGACTCGCTCCCCTGGTGGACGTGATGCTGGGAAACGAAGAAGATTTTTCCGCTGCTCGGGGCTACGAAGTATCAGGCGTGGACGAGAGTCACCAAAACCTGCCGGTGGAATCTTTCAAGAAAATGATCGCCCAGGTTGTGAACGACTTTTCATTTAAGGTAGTCGCGACCACGCTGCGGAAGGCTGAAACCGCGAGCCGGTATGACTGGGGGGAAATCTGCTATACGGAGGGCGAATTTTATCAGGTTACGCCGCGGGCTAGCGTGGAGATTCTGGATCGGGTGGGAGGCGGCGATTCCTTTGCATCGGGCCGGATCTATGGATTCCTTGCCGGCCAGGACGCGCAATGGGGCGGTAGAGTGTGGAGCAGCCCACGGCGCGCTCGCGATGACGACGCCCGGTGACACCGCCATGGTGACGCTGGATGAAGGCACGCGAGTGGTGAAATGTTCGGGCGCGCGGATTGTCTTCTGAAACCCTCTGAGGACTGGGAATGAGAGACAAAAAGGATGTTCGCAGTTGGATCGAGAAAATTGGCATTGTCCCCGTGGTGCGGGCCGCGTCCGTCGAAGACGCGCGTTTTGCGGCGGACGCAGTTCGGCGGGGCGGAATTCCGATTGTTGAAATTACGATGACGGTTCCGGATGCCGTGAGAGTGATTGCCGAGCTGGCACGGGAGATGCCGGAGGTGCTCGTGGGGGCGGGAACGGTGTTGGATG
>JANXUC010000005.1 GCA_025352065.1 Acidobacteriaceae bacterium
CTCTATTTTGACAACATCAACGTAATTGAAGCAGGCCTGATTCTCCGGAGGCGAGCCCAGGTCGCCGGCATCGTGTCCGGAAATTGCGGCTAAGACCAGGCCGCAGTCATCCGCAGTGCGGCAAATGGGACCGATCTTGTCCATCGAGTACGAGAGCGCCATAGCCCCCGAGCGACCGACACGGCCATAGGTGGGACGCAGGCCGGAGACGCCGTTGTAGCCGGAGGGGCAAACAATCGATCCCCAGGTTTCCGTTCCAATAGTGAAAGCAGCAAGGGCGGCAGCCATAATCGCACCGGAGCCGCTGGAGGAGCCGCAGGTCCAGCAATCTTCTTTCCAGGGATTGTGCGCGGCACCGGAAACCGAAGCCGCGCCAAAGCGGTAGCCGAAGCCTCCAGCTAGCTCAATCATCGCGGCCTTGCCCAGTAAGACAGCGCCCGCTTGTTCTAATTTGAGAATTACGTGCGCATCGAAATCAAATTGGCGGTCTTTGAACGGGCGTGCGCCCCAAGTCGTGGGATAGCCTTTGACGGCGAGCAAATCTTTTGCAGCATAAGGAATTCCGTGCAGCGGTCCACGATATTTGCCAGCTCGGATTTCGTCATCGGCGCGACGAGCCTGCTGCAGCGCAAGATCGGGCGTCAGCGTGGCATAGCCGTTGAGACGGGAAAAACGGTGGCTACGATCAAGATAGGACTCGGTGAGTTCGACGGAAGTGATCGCTTTGCTGCGAATTTTTTCTGCAAGCTCGCGGACTGGGGAAAAGAGGAGATCGTCGGGTAGCATGGTCACTTCTCTTCTCCAGCAGCGGAAGCCGCAACTGAAGCGGTCGGAATTCGAAGAACCAGCGCCGGAGCATTCCCGTTATCGAGCGCAAAGGAACGCAGTTTTTGCAGACCCTGCACTTGCGAGACAAGCTGGCGGCGAATTTCATCTTTCTGCTCCACGGTAAAGGACCCCGCCGCACCGGGGGCAGAAAGCTTCATGATGGCGTTGAATTTGGTTTCGACTTCGGCAGCGATTTCTTTGGGAACGTCGGGTGCGGAAGCCGTCGCCGAGATAGCGGGTGGGTTCTGCGCTAAGGCCGCTTCCGGTATGGCAAATGCGCCTGCGGCTACTGCGATATGGCGAGCGAAGTCACGTCTCGATACTGCGTTGGGGCTAGGATTGTTTGTCATTCTGTTTTCTCGCGAATGGGAAGGCTATCGGAGGCTGGAGAGGGAGTCAAGCTGCGGAAGGTTTCCGTCAAAGACAGAAACAGCAGATCCCTCACGATGGAGCTGTTCGGAATGACAACTCGCAGAGAGTGCGGCAGGTTATTGACTTCTCTAAAACGTAATAGCGACGCCGCCGCGCACGGAGCGAGCGGACTGGACCAGATACACGGTGTGACGATCCTGACCCATAACAGGAACATACCCTTCCGCCAGAAGATTATGCAGGTCGAGCACAGCTTCCATGTGCGCAGGCAGCAGACCCATGCGCGGAATGGGCTGGCGCAGCACTACGTTGAGGAAAGGATCGGTCTGGCCGGGCGAGGCATTGAACAGGTCAACCGGGGTTAGGGCCTGGCCGCTCGTCCACTTGTAGGATGTGGTCCACTTGGTGTGACTCGTTGGTAGAACTCCGCTCACGCGGGTGGCGAAGGCATGCCGTTGCGCTGTGTGCATGGAGCCGCGAGCCGAGTTTAAGCTGACCCCGTCACCTTCTGGCAACTCCAGGACGCCGCCGTAAGCGTAGTCAAAAGTTGCATCTAGGCCCGCCATGAGCTTGCGCTCCCAAACTGCGCGAACACCCTGAGTATGGAAATCCGCGCCTTGATAGGTAAAGGTTCCGGAATAGGGGTCTGAGAGGACGTCGCCGTCATCGCCAGCAGCAGCACCAACACCGACTAAGGCGGTGTTGCGCAGGCGGTCGCGGTAAACCGCAAGCATTAGATTGTTCTTGCCTGCACGATGCGACACCGAGAGTTCGTGGTGAGAGCTGCGCTGCAAAGCTGGCGTGAAATCGTTGACGGAAACTCTGGGACCAGCCTGCAAGGATTCGGACGGTAATCGGTCAGCATCGCGCGCCATGCGGGTTGGCGGGACAGAAGAAGCATAACGATAGGAGGCGACCGTATCCGGGCTTAAATGCACGTCAGCGGTGGCAAATGGCAACAACGCGGTGGTCCGATTGATGAACTGCAAAGTCTGCAATTCGCTGCCAAACTTGAGCTCGATGACGTTGGCCAAGTTCATCGAGTCGGCGAAACGCACGCTGAACGCGTGGAGCGCTGCCGCGTGGAGCGCAGGATCAGGTGGAGCAAATCGGCGTGCCGTAATTGAAATCTCGGGAGTAAGGCCGTTGGCTAACTGCTGCGAATACTTGGCGCGCACAACCGCAGCCGGAGCCGATTCGCCATAGCCAACGTTGCCGTCAAAAACCAACGATCCACTCGAAAGCACGCTACGGGAAAACGTGAAGTGGGTGCTCACACCGGAGTCCCCACCATAGCCCTGCGAATCGGAACCAGCAACGAAAGCCAGAGTCGCGGCCATCCTTGGACTGCGGCGCTCGCCTGTTGCCTTGGCGTCCACGGCGCGAAGAATCGGGCGATTGGCGACCGAACGCAGCGTCCACGCCCAATCGTCGTCCGCTGAACTAGATGCGGAGCGCGGCACCACGTTGAGCGCATCGAAAATCGTGGTCAGGGTTAGATTGACGACCGCGCTGGCCCCAGAACGCAAACTCACGCGCTCGCGAA
>JANXUC010000104.1 GCA_025352065.1 Acidobacteriaceae bacterium
GCTTCTTCGCCGGGCTGGTAGTCGTTCATGACGGTCTGGAAGCCCTGGCGTTCGACCCAGCGCAGATACATGCGCAGGAGCATCTCAGCCCAATCCTGCGATTCAACGCCGCCCGCCCCGGGGTGAATGGTCATAATCGCGTTACGCGGATCGTTGTCACCGGAAAGCAGTGTCTTGGTTTCCACAGTTTCGACCAACTGCCTGAGCGAGTCGATTTCGCGGCGCAGATCGCCGGAAACATTTTCGCCTTCGCGACCAAGGTCAAAGTACGCCTGCACATCTTCAGTGCGGCGCGCCAAGTCGCCTTCGGTCGCAAGAATGCTTTCGAGCCGCTTCTTCTCGCGCATCACCTGCTGAGATTTTTGTGGATTCGACCAGAGATCGGGCTCGGCAGCCTGCTTCTCGATTTCGGCTAGCTGGTCGCGGGTGCGAGCGGGGTCAAAGATACTCCCGCAGATCGCGAACTTTGTTGCGTAAGGGCGTGTATTCGCGTTCGAGTTCTTCAATCATGATTGTTTTTGCGCCGCGCTGTCCGTAGTAGAGTTCGTCACAGAAAAGAAGCTCGCAACCACGGCACCTACTGAAATTATCGCACACAGATACGCGAACCAGTCGCCGTGCCGGGTATAGAACGTAGTGTCCTCCAACAAGGAGTAAGGAGCTTCCAGGCGCGTCCGCTGCTTGCGCGGAATCTGCGCTGCCACGCGGCCGTCGGGGTCGATGGCGGCCGTCAAGCCAGTATTCGTGTCGCGGAGCAGCCAGCGATGATTTTCCATCGCCCGCATACGCGCTTGCAGTAGATGTTGCGCCCAAGCGCCGCTATCGCCGTACCAGCCGTCGTTGGAAATGTTTACAAATACCTGCGCCCCGTTGGCTGCGAACTGCCGAACCTCATCCGGGAAAACAGATTCGTAGCAGATAAACACTCCCAGCCTTGTAGCTCCTGCCTGCAGCGGCTGGCGGGACGACCCATGATCGAAGTCTCCAACCTCTTTTGCCAGCATGTCCATAAAAGGAAGGAATCGGCGAAAAGGAACGTATTCTCCGAATGGAACTAAATGCACTTTATCGTACCTCCCGGTCCAGTCTCCCGCAGGATTCACCAGGCCAGCGGAATTGTAGATGGCATCTGACCGCACCGCAGCTTGCCCTTGTGATCCCTGCCCCGCCATCTGCATGCCGTGCGACTTGGGTTCGTCGTACCCAAGGCTTCCAGCCACTACCCAAGCCTGCGATCGCCGGGCCACGTTGCTGAGCGCCTCGCGGAAGAACGGATCGCGCGTATTGAAGGGCGACGGCGATTCCGGCCAGAGAATCAAGTCAGGCTTTATGCCGCTCGTAGCACCTGCGAAGCTCAAGCCGCTGAACTCCTTCAGCATCTGACGGTAGTAGTCATCCGTCCACGGAGCCTCTGCCACCGGAAGATTCTCTTGCACAAGAACTGCACGATGATCCGCGGCATTCGGCCCAGATGGCAGCCAGCGTCCCGCTTGCAGCAGCGCCGCAACTGCAGCACACACCGCGAGCATCTTCGCACGCCGCCCACGCGGCATGAGCCAGGAAGCCGCTAGAGCCGCGTTCACCAGTGCTATCTCGAACGAAATGCCGTAAACACTGGTAACCATCGCGATCCGCGCCAACGGAATGTTGTCGACCTGCACGGTTCCTAAAAGATTCCACGGCACGCCAATGATGCGCGTCCGAGCGAGTTCCACCGTCACCCAGAGAACCGGCGCGAGGGCTAGAGCAAAACGCCGTAGTGGCCCTCGTGACGAAGCCAGCAACCCCACCAACAGCCCAAACAAGCCGTGGTGCAACCCCATCACCATGCAGTATGCCAGCAAAAGCAGCGCCGAAACGGCGACATTCAGTCCGCCGTACTTATGCATTGTGTCGAAAATCCAGTAGCAAGTTCCGCCGTACCACACAATTCCGCAGACGTACGCTAAGAGAAACCCCTGCCACGGAGTCGCTGGCAATAACTTATCTCCAGCTAATTCGAGTTGCAGGGTTTCAGGACGACGCGCATGGAGCAGCGCAACAAAAAGCGGTGCCAGCGCGATCCAGCAGAGAAGATAAAATCCCGGCAAAGGAAAGATCGCAACCTGCAGGCAGGCCGATAGCAGGCTTAAAAGCCAGGCTCGATGTTGAATTCCGCGCACGCGCCTCAGGATAGCAGAAGGGGTACCGGTCTTTCGGCTGGGCTGGTGTTGAAGAAACAAAACAACTCGCCGATCTAACCTATTCGGTCACCGAGTCCTCGGTATCTTTTTCAAACAGCACACGGAACATCTTTCAGGCCCACACAGGAATAACAATCACGCAGCCCACAACGCCTGCGCCGAAAATCCAGGACAGGCCGGGAGCAAACACCTTCGTGACCAGGAATTCAAACATGAGCGACTCCCACAAGAACCCAGGCATAACAATTCTCGGTAAAGCGCACCAGCACTGCCTGTCCATCGTTGTCCACAGGTGCCGCATCAGGTAAGATAAGGAACTTATGGATGAGGACATCAAGTCCCTCGTCGAATCCCTAGCATCGCACGTATTGTAAACTCAGCTTCTGTAGTCTTGACCATTTGTAATTGCAGCGGAATTCGCATGACCCGTAGGCACGAACCTTAGATTAGTTTAAAGATGGCATCTTCCAGTCCCCCACTCTCCAATGTCTCGAACCGCGTTCGCATCGTAGTCGCGACGTCGGTCATGCTCACGTTCATCTCGTATTGGCGCGCCGCTGCCATCGTTCTCAATGACCTTGCCTCCTCCGCGTTTTATGCCTGCGGAATTTCTGAGCAAGCGGTGGGAAAATCCGCTCCCTGGTTCATCGTTGCGGTCATGTTCTTTTCGTTTGCTGTCCGCGCAGTCTACGTGGAGAGTTGTTCCATGTTCGTGCGCGGCGGCGTCTACCGCGTCGTCAAGGAAGCGTTGGGCGGCACGCTCGCCAAACTCAGCGTTTCCGCGCTGATGTTCGACTATATTCTGACGGGGCCAATCTCCGGCGTTTCCGCAGGGCAGTATATTGCTGGCCTCATCAACGAAGTTCTTTCCACTCTGAATACTCACGGATGGTTGCCCCGCGCGTTCCAATCCCTGTTCCATGGCACTCCGCACATCTCCGAGAACTTTCTTTCGGTATCATTCGCGCTTGCGGTCACTATTTATTATTGGTGGGAAAACACGAAAGGCCTGCACGAATCCAGCGAAAAAGCTCTTCGCATCATGCAAATCACCACCGTGATGGTTGTGGTCTTGCTGGGTTGGTCGGCCCTGACCTTGTTCAAGAACGGCTACCAGCCCATCCCCTGGCCCATTCCCGAGAACCTGCACTTTAACGATAGTTCTCTTGGGTTCCTGAAGCACATGAAGCTGGCGCACCTGATGGGACTCTTCGGCATCCTGGTCGCTTTCGGTCACTCCGTGCTGGCCATGAGCGGCGAAGAATCCCTGGCCCAGGTCAATCGCGAAATCGCCCATCCAAAACTCAAGAATCTCAAACGCGCCGCCATCGTCATCGCCATCTACAGCTTCCTGTTCACCGGTCTGGCTTCCCTGCTTTCGGTGATGCTGATTCCAGACGCCGTCCGCATTCCGGTTTACAAAGACAATCTCATCGCCGGTCTGGCCATGTACATGGTGGGCCCGCACGTTCTACGGTTAGCTTTCCGCACTTTTGTGGTAGTCGTCGGCTTCCTGATTCTTTCCGGTGCCATCAACACGTCTATCATCGGCTCCAACGGAGTCCTGAGCCGCGTCTCCGAAGACGGCGTGCTCGCCGACTGGTTCCGCGTTCCCCATCGCCGCTTCGGCACCAACCACCGCATCATCAACATGGTGGTGATTCTGCAACTCGTCACCATCCTCTACAGCCGCGGCGACGTCTACCTCTTGGGCGAAGCCTATGCCTTCGGCGTAATTTGGAGCTTTACCTTCAACTGCCTCGCCATGCTGGTCCTGCGCTTTAAATACAAAGGCGAGCGCGGCTGGAAAGTCCCTCCGAACATCCGCATTGGTGGGATTGAGTTCCCGGTAGGCATCGCCGCTGTGTTTCTCGTTCTGTTCAGCGTTGCTATCACGAACCTCTTTACCAAGTCCGTGGCAACGGTGGCCGGCATTGGGTTTTCAGCAGTTTTCTTCGTTATTTTTACAATTTCCGAAAAGGTCAATCGCCGCAAACACGCGAAGGCTGAACTGGAAATGAAGGAGCACTTCCAGCTCTTGCAGCGTGACACTGTCGAAAGCGAAGGCTTGGGCATCCGCCCCGGCAGCATCCTGGTCACCGCCCGCGACTACAACACGCTGAACCACTTGAAGTGGGTGCTCGACCACACCGACATGCGCGACCAGGACGTCGTCGTAATGTCGGCTCGCATCAGCCAGGTAGGATCTGGCGCTTACGATCTCGCCGCAGAGCAGATTTTCAGCGACTACGAACAGCGCCTATTCACCAAAGCGGTGAGCGTCGCGGAAGGTTTTGGCAAAAAGATTTCCCTACTCGTAGTTCCCGCCAGTGATGTCTGGTCGGCCATCGCGCATACTGCGAAGAACCTGGAGTGTTCCGCCGTCGTCGCTGGACTCTCCACCAAAATGACAGCGGAAGAACAGGCATTCTTTTTGGGTCGCGCCTGGGAAGCTATTCCAGAACCGAAAATACAATTCGTGTTGCAAGTCGTCAGGCCAGATGGCACGGTCAACACCTTCCGCATCGGACCGCACACGCCGTCTATGAAGAATGAAGACGTGTTGCAAGTTCATCGCCTGTGGCTGAATCTGACCCGCGAGACAGGCCTCGAAGGCCTCCACCATCATGACATCTTGACGGAAGCCGTTGTTCGGTTTGCCAGGGATTACTCAGGACCAGAACGCGACCGCATCCTGGATGATCTCCGCAAAATCGGGAATCAGCCCGCGCAGCTCTCCACGCTACTGCCGACCGGCGCCGAATCCGCCACGCAAAGGCCAGCGAACATGCTGAGCGGGGACGAGTGTAAGCCTGATCCGCCCAGTTAAAGCCCGTTGTAGCGCTGCCGCAGGTAGCAGCGTGCGATGGAACGGCTAGCTCTTCTTCGCCAACCTTGCCAACACGGCAAGTTCTTTCAGATACTCTCGAATCGGCCGTGCCGGAGTCCCCCAAAACAAAACGCCCTTGCCGCGAATCACTTTCTTCGAGGGCACTCCGCACTGCGCCCCCAGAATCGCGCCAGCCTCAATTCGAACATGGTCCGCAATGCCCACTTGGCCCGCGATCACGACGCCGTCCTCGATCACAGAACTGCCGGAGATTCCCGTCTGTGCGGCAATCACCACGTCCTGACCGATTTGCACGTTGTGTCCAATGTGAACGAGGTTATCGATCTTCGTTCCTCGCCGAATCACAGTTGCATCCAGCGCGCCGCGATCAATGGTCGAGTTCGCGCCAATCTCCACATCATCTTCAATCTTCAGCGTTCCAATTTGCGGAAATTGCTCATATCGCCCCGTTTTTGGATCGCGCACATATCCAAATCCATCGCTTCCCAAGACGGTTCCAGCATGGACAATCACGCGGTCGCCAAGAACCGCGCCCGGATAAATCGTGACGTTGGGATAGATCTGACACCGCTTTCCCAACTTCACGCCAGCTCCAATCACAGAGCCAACCCCAATCCAAGAACCTTCTCCGATCACAGCGCCCGCATCAATCACCGCTCGGGCATCAACGCAAACTCCTGTTCCCATTCGCGCAGACCCATCCACAACGGCTGAGGGATCGACTCCAGACTTCTGCAGCGCTGGAGAACGCAGAAACGAGGCCGCCCGCGCAAACGCCAATCGCGGGTTCTCCACGACCAGCATCGGCTTGGCCACATCGCACCCATCCGCAAAATCCCTCGCCAATACCGCAGAAGCGGCGCTCGCTAGCGCCGCCTCAAGATGCTTCGCATCCTCGACAAACACCAAGTCTCCAGCACGCGCCGAAGCCAAACTCGCAACCCCAGAGAGCGTAGTAGTAAGCTCGCCACGAACACTCCCGCCGAGAAACTCCGCCAGTTCTTTCAAAGTCTTGGCCATGATCGTTGTATAGCAGCAACGGCGGTTGGCTGTCAGCTATCGGCTAAAAAAAATTGCTTCCTCGCCAGATCAAGGGTTAGCCGAAAGCTGACAGCTGACAGCCGCACTCCTAATACAGCCCCGCCTGCCCGTCAGGCCGCGCCTTCCATCGACGATGCACCCAAAGCCAC
Organism: Acidobacteriaceae bacterium; assembly: GCA_025352065.1. Lineage (GTDB taxonomy): Bacteria > Acidobacteriota > Terriglobia > Terriglobales > Acidobacteriaceae > JANXUC01. The sequence goes on from JANXUC010000104.1 coordinate 6,225, forward strand.
TGGTCAGGATATTCCCTCACAAACTTCTCAACTACCTTCGTAAATTTCGCGGTGTTGGCGACCGCATCGGCCTCGTCGTCTCCTGTGCGCACAAGTTCTACTGCTGGATCAAATCGCAGTCGATACTTCTGCAGCGTCGAATCCCAGACACAAAACCCTGGCACAACCGCCGCATCCGTCCGCAAAGCAATCCGCGCCAATCCGCTCGCCGTACAAGCCGGAATGCCAAAGAAATCCACAAACACGCCCTGCGGTGGCGTCATGTTCGTATCCATCAGAATGCCGACCGTCTCTCCCGCCTTC
>JANXUC010000129.1 GCA_025352065.1 Acidobacteriaceae bacterium
ATTCAAAGTATCGGAAAGACGCTGTAACTCGTCACCTGTATTGATAGCCTCCAGCCGACTACTGAGATTCTGACCACCAATTTGTCGCGCAGTCCGTGTAATGGCATCGACGGGAGCCAGCGCCCGGTGGCTCAGCCAGTAGCCAACGGCTGCTGCTGCCAGTAGTACTAAGGGAGCCAGCATGAGCAAATTCCGTCGAAAGTAGCTGAGTATCTCCAGCGCCTCCTCTGCGGGTAAAGCAGTTTCCACTGTGTACATATGGCCGTGGGCTCTCAGGGTCTGCGTAACAAAGCGATAAGGTTTTCCGTTCAGCCAACGATCTTCGTAGACGCTGCCTTCCCGGGATCGTGGTCGAACCGCAGGTACTCCCTGCTGTTCCAGAAGTGCCGCGCGGTACAGAACCGCTCCCGTCTCATCGCAGACCTGTAAGTAGTCGCCGGCGTGTTCCAGCACTGACGTTTCCGTGATCTCTTCGCCCATTTTGGCTTCGCTGGCGTGTGGCTTTTGCGAATCCAGGAAGCGCTGGAGATCCTCAACTTGACCTTGCAGAGCTTGATCCATGAAGTCGTAGCGGTTATGGCGGAGCGTAAGCCACAGGGTGATTCCGAAGATGGCTTGCGCTGCAGCGAAGATAACGACATACCACAGCGTCAGGCGGAGTCTGATCGAAAGTCTTTTCATGACATCGAGTCCACGCGGATAACGTAGCCAACGCCGCGTACGGTGTGAATCAGCTTTGGTGCGCCACCGGCGTCGACCTTGTTGCGTAGCAGGCGTACGAAAGCGTCGAGCGTGTTGTCTTCAATCTCGCGGTCGAAGCCCCAGACTGACTCAATCAGGGCGCGGCGAGGAACCACACGACCTACGTTGTAGAGCAGCTGTTCTAGCAGTCCATATTCCGTACGGGTCAGAGTGATGCGTACTCCCCCGCGAGTGACTTGGTGAGCTGCCGGGTCAAGTTCAAGGTCACCAACTTGCAGCAGCGGTTGCTTGGAAGCCGAGGCGCGGCGCTTGATCGCCCGCAGACGAGCAAGGAGCTCCTCAAAAGAAAAGGGCTTCGTCAGGTAGTCATCAGCACCCAGGTCGAGACCCTGCACAATGTCAGGCACGGCGTCTTTCGCAGTCAGCATGAGTACGGGAGTAGCAATCTTGGCGGCCCTCATGCGGCGCGCTACTTCGTATCCGTCCAATTTGGGCAGCATGATGTCCAGGATTAAGGCGTCGAATTCATAGTCGCGCGCCAGCTCCCAACCTTCGAGCCCGTCGGATGCAGAGACGATGGTGTGACCCTCTTCGGTCAGACCACGCCGAAGCAGCTCCGCCATCCTCGGTTCGTCTTCTACGACCAGCAGCTTCATTGTTTCGTCTGCCACAATCCCGTTCTACAGATTTCAGAATCTAGCCTCATATGGTTATGGGCTTGCGGTCTGAAGATTGGGTGAAAACATCGATTACCCGTGAGACCAATCTGAAGAAACATTAACACCGCTTTCACAAGGTTGTTACACAAGCTCAATAAACTCAGGACATCCGACAAGTAATCTTCAGGATTTTTCGACCCCATTCGGCATGCTTTGCTGCGCGGCGATCCTGATCCCCAAGGAGACAGTATGCAACCTCACTTTCCAACAATTTGGCTCTGCGCAATGATTCTTGCAGGCTCAGCCGTAGCGCAAACCGGCAGAGGGAGCCTGAGCGGACGAGCGGTGGACGCAGCGGGTGCCGTACTGAAGGGCGCTCGCATCGAATTGACGCCGTCGGGCCGCTCTGCGGTCTCCGATGGGCAAGGAGAATTCAATATCTCCGATCTCCCAGCCGGAAACTACAAAGTAACGGCCTCGTATGTCGGTTTTTCTTCCTTTGCGAAAGATGTGGCTGTTATTGCCAGTCAGACCGTCCGCGTTGACGCGGTGCTGGAGGTTTCAGCCAGCACGCAGGAAGTGACGGTTTACGCAGAGCGCCAACATGGAGAGGCCGAAACCCCGACTTCCTTTTGCCACGCTATCCACGTTATTCTCAAAGGGGCTGCTCTCCTGGAGCGCAGCCCCTCTATTTATGACGATCCCAGCAGCATCAAATTCCAAGCTACCCGGCGTGTTTCTGATGAGCGACAGCTTTGAAACGGGGGGCAGTGAGCGCCAGTTTGCCGCATTGGCGAAGTCGCTCGATCAACACGCTTTCCGCGTGTACTTGGGATGCATGCAGAAGACAGGAGCATTCCTGGAAGGACTCGGCGAGGTTCCAGATTTTCCTTTTGGGGGGAGTCTCTACGGGTGGGAGTCGTGGCAAGCGCGTGGAAAAATTGCTCGCTACATGCATCAGAATCAGGTGAGCATCGCACATGCATTTGATTTCTATACGAATTTAGCCTTGATCCCGGCAGCACGTTGGGCACGCATTCCTGTGGTGATTGGCAGCCAACGCCAACTTGGGGATCTACTTAAGCCAGCCCAGTTTAAGGTGCAGCTTTTGGCGTTCCATTTGTGCGATATTGTAATTTGCAATTCACGGGCAGCGGCCGACCGCCTGGTGGAAAAAGGGTTACCCGAACGGAAGATCGCGGTAATAGGCAACGGCCTCCCGGATTCTGCGTTTCTTCGAACAACGTCTATTTTGCCAAACCGCCCCGGCTTGAGAGTCGGAATGGTAGCACGCATGAATACCCGTTCGAAAAACCACAGGGGGCTTTTGCGTGCAGCTGCGTTACTCAAGCATCGGTTTCCACAAGCAGAGTACGTACTTGCGGGTGACGGTCCTGTACGTGCTGATCTGGAAAAAGAAGCTTCGGATTTGGGTATTACGGACCGAGTAGCCTTTCTCGGAGATCGGCGCGACATCCCTGCCGTTTTGAGTTCGGTAGATGTGACGGTACTCCCGTCATTTTCGGAGAGCTTGTCGAATTCGATTATCGAATCTATGGCTTTAGGTGTGCCTGTTGTGGGGCTCCGCGTTGGCGGCAATCCGGAATTGGTTTCGGAGAAAGCGGGCGAAGAGCGTGGCGTACTGGTATCCCCCGGTTCCGACGAGGCTTTGGCGGAGGGTTTGGGCCGCTTGCTCGGCGACAAGGATCTGCGACTGAGGATGGGCGCGAATGCGCGGAGCTTCGCGCTTGCCACGTTTACTATCGACAGCATGCGGCAACGGCATGAAGAGCTTTACGCCGAGTTGCTACATAAGAAGGGTTATCGCTCTGCATGAGCGCGAAGATTCGAGTAGCAATCATTGCCGCCTCGTTGAAATACGTAGGTGGGCAGTCGGTCCAGGCTGATCTTCTGCTGCGCAATTGGAAGTGTGACGCAGAAGTAGAGGCGAAGCTCATTCCGATTGATCCTCCGTTTCCGGCCGCGTTGGCTTGGGTCGAGAAAATTCCCGGCTTGCGTACGATTATTCGGGAGCCGCTGTACCTTCTGGAAGTCTGGCGCGGGTTGAAGGACGCCGATATCGCTCACATTTTTTCTGCAGCTTACTGGTCTTTCCTGATTGCCCCGGTTCCGGCGTGGCTCGTAGCACGGCTTCGCGGCAAGAAGGTGTTGATTCACTACCACAGTGGAGAAGCAAGAGACCATCTGCAGCGATTTGCCTCTGCCAGATCAGTAATGAATAAGGTCGACACGGTTGTAGTTCCCTCCAACTATCTGGCGGATGTATTTCGAGAGTTCGATCTGCCGACGGAAGTAGTGGCTAACGTAATCGATCTGGAACAGTTTGCGTTTCGGGAGAGACGGCAACTGCGTCCGCATTTGGTCTGTACCCGTGGATTTCATGCTTACTATTGCATCGACGTCGTAGTGCGGGCTTTCGCTGAAGTGAGGAAAGTATACCCAAAGGCTCAGCTCGACCTCATTGGGAAGGGTGAATTAGAAGGTGAAATTCACCAGCTCGTGCAAGACCTTCACCTTGAAGGTGTGAACTTTGCGGGCGTAGCAAGTCGACAAGAGATCGGCGCATGCTACGATCGAGCCGATATTTTCATCAACGCATCGCGCTTAGATAATATGCCTGTTTCCGTTATGGAAGCATTTGCGGCAGGGACTCCGGTAGTGACGACGTCTCCAGAGTGCATGCCGTATTTGGTTGAACATGAGAAGACCGGATTGCTATCACCGGTAGGGGACCCCGACGCGCTGGCTGGCAATGTAATCCGATTGTTGCGACAGTCGGACCTGGCGACCCGCATAGCCCGGAATGCGCATCTGGCATCCGAGGCCTACCGTTGGGAAGACGTACGGAAACGGTGGCTTCAGGTTTACAGCAAGTTGCTGCAAAGACCGGAGGTATAGCACTTCTAGCGGCAACTCGCGTATCCGGCACTGCTGTTGACTTCCAAATGCTTTCCCGATAAAGTTCTCCAACGAAACTCTCGCCGCAATTGGTCAGTACTCAGCGTTTTGCGGCTGCGCTCCCCCTGCGTCGGATCTGCTACACAATGAATTATCCCGAAAGGAAAAACTCCGTTCATGAAGTTCGCACGCAGCTATAGAATCGCACTTGCCGCAGTATTGTTGATGCCGGGAATGATCGGTGCGCAAACGTGGACGCCTTTACACAACCAACCGAGCTTTGCCGCAAATACCGTTCTGCTACTCACAGATGGAACCGTACTGGCGCAAAACACTAACGCGAACGACTGGTGGCGTCTCACTCCCGACAACACAGGAAGTTACGTAAATGGAACATGGAAGCAAGTAGCCTCGTTGCCCGTCAACTACGCTCCGCTGTATCACTCCGCGGCAGTCCTGGCGGATGGTCGGGCGATTATCGAAGGCGGCGAATACAACGGAACCAACACGCCGGTATGGACGAATCAGGGCGCGATCTACGATCCGAAAACCAATACCTGGAAGATGATAACGCCACCTGCGGGATGGGCGAATATCGGGGACGCGCAAGGCACAATTCTTTCCGACGGAACGTTCATGCAGTCGAACGCATTTAATGTCCAGCAAGCGACGTTCAACGCTAAGACACTGACCTGGAAGAACCTGCTGAACACAGGCAAGGTTGACCGCTTTGATGAAGAAGGCTGGACGTTGCTTCCAAATGGCAAGGTTTTGACCGTGGATGCAATCAATGCCCCGGGCTCTGAACTTTACGACCCAGCGACCAAAAAATGGACCAGCGCCGGCAGCACCATTGCTCTTTTGACTGATCCATCTAGTCAGGAAATGGGCCCGATGGTTTTGCGTCCTGATGGCACAGTGTTCGCTACGGGATGCGCGTCTTCTGGCGTGGCCCATACGGCAATCTACGACACAAAAACCGGCAAGTGGAAGGCAGGCCCAAGCTTTCCGAAGGTCAACGGGCAATTTGTAGGGGTCGGAGATGGTCCCGGTGCCTTATTGCCCAACGGAAACGTTCTGATCATGGCCAGCCCGGGCGTCTTTGACAACGGAGCTGTGTTTTTTGAATGGAACGGAACAAAGCTGACGAAGGTCGTTAACGTGCCCGGCGCAGCGAATGAACCATCTTTCGTAGGCACTATGCTCGTCCTGCCAACGGGTCAAATCCTTCTGACCCAGCAATCGAACGACGTCGAGATTTACACTCCCAAGGGCACTGCCAATCCGGCGTGGGCGCCCGCCATCACGTCGGTCCCAGCGTCGGTTACTCGCGGGAGTTCTTACACCATCTCGGGCACGCAGTTCAATGGTCTCTCCCAAGGTGCAGCCTACGGCGACGATACCCAGTCTGCCACCAACTATCCGCTGGTGCGCATCACCAATAAAGCGACAAAGCATGTGTTCTTCGCCAAGACGCACAACCATAGCAGCATGGGTGTAGCCACAGGCACCGCTACTGTGCGCACCACAATGGATATACCAACCGGAATGGAGACGGGCGCCAGCAGTCTCGTAGTCGTCGCGAACGGGATTGCTTCGACGGCGGTGACCGTAACGGTGAACTAGCTGAAGTTAATGGTTCGGAGATGAGGCCGGGCAGAAATTGTCCGGCCTTTTTATTTGCGTTTCAAAGCTCGTCTTCCGAGGAAGTTGCAGCGGCCTCGCTGACGGGTTCAGCCTGTTGCAAAGGAGTTTCCCGAAGGAACCAGCTCATATGCGGCAATTTACCTGTGGCATGGCGGCGAACGGCGATCATCTCGGCACAAATGGCGACTGCGATCTCCTCCGGAGTAATCGCCCCAATACCCAGCCCAACTGGAGAGAGGATACGCTGGAATTCCTCTTCGGCAACTCCCTCTTTCATTAGCTCTTTCTGGATTGCGATCACCTTCCGCCGCGAGCCAATCATTCCGACGTAGCGAGCTTCAGCCTGTTCAGGCTGCACCGCCCAGCGGAGAATGCGCATGTCATCCTTGTGCCCTCGGGTGACGATGACCACGTAGGACGACGAGTTCAGGCGCAGCTTCCTCAATATTTGCTCGAAGTCTTCGGCAAAGACTTCTTGTGCGTCAGGGAAGCGCTCACGATTGGCGTAGGTGGCGCGGTCATCGGCAACAACTACGTCAAAACCAACGATAGTTGCTATCTTATAAAGACTGTAGGCTATGTGACCTGCCCCAAATATATAAAGTATCGCTGGAGGTAAAATCGGTTCTACGAAAACATCCAGCGTTCCACCACAGACTAAGCCGGTGTCATATTTTGGGTCGTGGTTCAGATCAAAGGTCAGGGTGCGTGGTTTTTCCTGCTCCATCACTTCACGCGCTGCCTGCCAGACTTCCGCTTCTACGCAGCCGCCGCCGATCGTTCCCAGGATGGAGCCGTCGTCGCGGACGAGCATCTTGGCGGTACGAAACGACGGCACAGACCCGCGCACGTTGACGATGGTGGCGACAGCTCCTCGCCGACCTTCATTGCGCAACTTCACGATCTCTTCGTAAATATCCATGTGTACCCAAGGGGGCGAAAGGCTCAGGAAGCGATTCGTTGATGATTATTGAGGGAGTGAGCGGGGAAGTCAAACCGAGCCGCCTGTGGTAGCCTGCGGTTTCAACCAAGTATCGATGCTCCCATCGTTTCGGACGAGGTTCTTTCATGAAAGCAGTGCGCATTCATCAATTCGGCGGTTCGGAAGTTCTGGCGTATGAGGACATTCCGGAGCCTAGGCTTCGCAAGGATCAGGTACTAATCCGTGTGAAGGCGTGCGCCTTGAACCACCTTGATCTATGGGTGCGCAAAGCGCCGTTGCCGGGAGTCCAATTACCCCACATTCTGGGTAGCGACGTGGCCGGGGAGATCGCCGAAGTCGGCAAATACGTCGAGGGCTTTACCGTTGGGCAGCGAGTTATCGTTGCCCCCATGCATTTCTGCAATCACTGCCCGGCATGCCTCGAGGGGCGTCAGAATCAATGCCGTGAATTCACGGTTTTAGGTAACGCTGTCGATGGTGGCAATTGCGAACTCATCGCGGTCTCGCCCGCAAATGTTATTCCCATTCCAGATGCTTTGAGTTTTGTGGACGCGGCCAGCGTCCCGCTTGTGTTTACGACGGCGTGGCACATGCTCGTGGGGCGGGCAGGACTGCACCCGGGGCAGACTGTGCTGGTATTGGGAGCAAGCTCTGGGGTTGGAATCGCTGCGATACAGATTGCGAAGCTCTTTCACGCTCGCGTGATTGCTACCGCGGGCGATGAACAGAAGGCGCAGAAGGCGCGCGAACTCGGCGCGGACTTCGTCATCGACCACTACAAGCAGAAGATTTCTGAGGAAACTCGCAAGATCACAGGCAGGGAAGGCGTCGATATCGTGATTGAGCATGTCGGTGCAGCCACGTGGGATGAGAGCCTGCGCTGCTTAAAGCCTGGTGGCACACTAGTGACTTGTGGGGCCACAACCGGTGCCGACGCGAAGATCAATTTGCAATTCTTGTTCGCCCGACAGCTTTCACTGCTGGGATCCTACATGGGCACCATGTGCGATCTGCGGGAAGCCTTGGGGCATGTTTTTGCAGGAAGGCTGAAGCCGGTTGTAGACCGTGTTTTCCCGTTGTCGGAAATTCGCGCGGCCCATGAATATCTGGAGAGCAGCAAGATGTTCGGCAAAGTGGTTTTGGAGATATCAGGGCCTCCTGCGCATTAGTTCTTAGCAGCTGCTAGCAGCTTCTGCGTGACACAGTGCACCCGTGCGGCTAGAATATAGCTATGAGCAGTCAAGAACTTCTCAGCTTTGGCAACTACGTCGTTACAGAAAACGGGCAGAAGAAGGTTAAGGAATTGACCTTCGGCAGCGCCGAGCCGGATGGAGTTTTGCTGACCTCCGTCGATGCCGTGCTGAACTGGTCGCGCAAGAGCTCGGTCTGGCCGATGACCTTCGGCTTGGCTTGCTGCGCCATTGAAATGATGGCCATGGGTGCGTCGCGTTTCGACATCGCCCGTTTCGGCGCTGAAGTCTTCCGCCCCTCCCCGCGGCAATCCGACCTGATGATTATTGCCGGGCGGGTCTCCAATAAAATGGCACCGGTAATTCGCCAGCTTTGGGAACAGATGCCGGAGCCCAAATGGGTTATTTCAATGGGCGCTTGCGCCACTTCCGGCGGCGTCTTTAATAACTATGCGCTGGTGCAGGGAGTGAATCAGGTGATTCCCGTCGATATTTATGTCCCCGGTTGCCCACCGCGCCCTGAGCAGTTGATTTACGCCATCACTCTGCTGCAGGAAAAGATTCAGAACGAGCGCGGAACGGTGAAGAAGGTTCTCAACCTGATTTAGTCCGACGCTTTTCTTTGCTTTTTTCGAACGTAGCGCGATTGTCGAGCTGCGTGGGTCCCGTCCGAGGAGACTTCCGTGAAAAAATATATTGTGACCACCGCGCTGGCGATGGGAATACTCTCGGCCTGTCCGTTAGCGCACGCCCAACTCGATCAGATTCTGAAGAAAGCGGAAGACGCTGCAAAATCCGCGAATATAGGCAGCCGAGGTCTTTCTAACGACAAGATTGTTGCCGGTTTGAAACAGGCCTTGAGTGTCAGCACAGGGAAGGCTGTGGCCGCTACAGGCAAGCCCGATGGCTTTTTGAAGAACGAAGCCATCAAAATCCTGTTACCCGAAAAGCTTCGGACCCAGGGCAATGGCATGCGGTTGATGGGTATGGGTTCTCCGATGGATGAGCTCGAAGTGGGCATGAACCGCGCTGCCGAACAGGCAACGCCCAAGGCCAAACAGATTTTCCTAAACGCCGTCACGAGAATGAGCTTCGACGACGCGCGGAAGATTCTTGCCAGTAACGATACGGCCGCGACGGAGTATTTTAAGAAGCAAAGTTCGGGCGAGTTGACGGCGGCGTTTGCGCCAATCGTTCACCAGTCCATGGAGAATGTAGGCGTTGTGCGCCAATACAATCAGATTCTGAAGACTTCCGCCGCTGCGCCTCTACTCGGGAGTCAAAAGCTCAATCTCGACAACTACGTCGTCGAGAAAACTTTGGACGGACTCTTGCTGATGCTGGGTGAGGAAGAGAAGAAGATTCGCCACAACCCCGCCGCGCAAACTACCGCCCTGCTGAAAGAAGTATTCGGGAAGAAGTTGTAGTTGCAGGCGCAGTTCTTCCGGAAAGTGTTCCAGACGTGGCACTTGCCTTGGTGAAAAAAACACGAGATACTGTGCTCCGCCGTGACCGGAGACGTTATGAAGTATCTTGTTCGCCGTGTATGGACTGGGACCTTCCTGTCCCCCCTGTTTCTTGTTACATCTGTTCTCGCCGCTGAGGCTCCTTCCGCATTTCACAACTCCGAGCCCACCTATCAGCAACTGCGGAACCTTACTCTCGGAGGGGAAGCAGTGTTGGTCAACAATTTCGAGCTCAAGCGAGATGCCGCCAGGTTTCACCTGCGCTCCGGGACAGTCTGTTTTTCCGCGCCAGTGCAGGGAAAAGTTACAGGAGCGGTCTTTGTTGGCGACGGAACCATGAACCTTGATCCACCGCTGCCCATGGAGCGCAACAGCCTGAAGTTGCTCACGAAGGGAGAGGAATTCAGCGAAACTTTTCACCAGGCCGTTTTTCGATTTACCGATACGACTTATGAGGAGCTCAAGAAAGCGGGACAAGCAGCCAGCGGCGGCTGCGACGCAAATGCGCTACGCGAGAGTCAAGACGCCATGCGCCGGGATCGCATGCTGAAGTGGAACTTGGAAGGCCGTCTCCTGCAGGATGTTCTTGGGGTTGAACCCGGCGGTTTCTTCTTGGCCTTCGTACATGGCAAGAAATACAACAGCAAGGAAATCTATGCGATCGACCCGCACGGCGCGCCGCCTCTAATCTTACCCGTGAGCCCCGAAGAGGTTGAGTTCCTGACCTACGATGAGAACAAGCTTGGCGTCTGGGCAGCCTTTCACCTGGCGGACGAGTACAAAAGAGGCGCCGCCACAGGCTCGCAAAGGAATGGCTCGGTTCACATCGAGCACCAGCAGCTGGATACAACGATTGAGAAGGGTGCCAATTTGTCCGGCAAGTCCGTGACTACTTTTGTTTCCAGTGTGAAGGGACTTCGGGTAGTTCCATTTAGCCTTTTTCCAACCCTTCGCGTTGAACGCGTTACCGGCGAGAATGACCAGGAACTGTTCTTTGTTCAGGAAGACAAGAAACAAGATGCAGATTTTTCGGTGCTTTTCCCTAAGCCCCTCTCCATTGGCCAAAAATACACCATCACCACCACTTACGACGGAAAAGAGGCAGTCATCAACGAAGGAGGAGGCAACTACTATCCCGTCGCTCGGGACAATTGGTATCCCAATAGCGCGAGCTTGAGTCTCGGAGAATACACCTCTTATGACATGGCGTTCCATATCCCGAAAGGCATGAAGATCGCTGCGACCGGCACGTTGGTCAGCGAAACCAGTGAGGGCGGGCAAAGCAATTCCGTGTGGAAGAGTGAAGTGCCGCAAACAGTAGCCGGATTCAATTTTGGCAGGTTCAAAATGCAGGAAGCGAAGCTCACAGCTCCGGAGTATCTGGTGCAATCCTATGCCAACGAAGAGCCACCGAACTGGGTAAAGGACCTGCTGGATCGAGTCGACGGCCAACTGCCCATGGGTACCATGAGTACAACTGGCATGATCCAACACGCTCTCGCAGAAGCACAAGTCGCTATACCGCTCTATTTCGACTATTTCGGCCCCATCCCTTACAAGCGCTTGGCGATGACGCAGCAAACTGCGTGTGACTACGGGCAAGCTTGGCCCGCTTTGGTATGGCTCCCTATCTGTTCTTTTTTCGATACAACTGTGCGACACAATCTAGGCTTGGACCGAGCAGACCGCGGTTACTGGAAGATTGTGACTCCCCACGAGGTTGCTCACCAGTGGTGGGGGCATATGGTTGGCTTTAAATCCTATCGCGATCAATGGATGAGCGAGGGCTTCGCTGAGATGTCCGCCTCTCTTTACATTCAGCTAATTGAAAAGAATCCCAAGAAATTCGTGGAATTTTGGGAGGATGAAAAGGAGATGCTGACCGAGAGAAACAAGGAAGGTGTTCGAGCCATCGATGCTGGCCCTGTGACCATGGGGTATCGCCTTAGCAACAGCAAAGAGGGATTCGACGTAACGCGCCACCTCATTTATCCGAAAGGGGCCTACATTCTGCACATGATTCGCATGATGATGTGGGATGGAAAAACCAGCGACCAGAACTTTAAGGCAACGATGCAGGATTTCGTCAGAACCTATGGTGGTAAGGCTGCCAGCACGGAAGACTTCAAAGCAATGGTAGAAAAACACATGACACCGGGAATGGATGTTGACGGTAACCACACGATGGACTGGTTTTTCAACGAGTATGTCTACGGCACCGCGCTCCCGAGCTACAGCACGACGTCATCTGTTGAAAAGGACGCCAACGGGGATTCAATCGTAAGTTTCAAGATCTCGCAATCTAACGTCGATAAGGACTTTCGTATGACCGTCCCGATCTATCTAGAACTTTCCGATGGGCGGATGGTGCCGGTCGCCCACGCCAAGTTGATTGGGAATAGCTCGGTCGAGGGAAAGATACCGGTTCGCGGCCTAAAGGATCCACCCAAGCGGGCTCTGGTGAACTACAACCACGACGTGTTGGCGGCGAACTAGGGAAAGCTTCTATCGAATTGGCGGGCTTGCGCAGGTTTTAAGCAACAAACCAGCACTAGGGTAGCTTGAAAGCTACCTTCACCTGAGTTTCCACGGCAACGGGCTTTCCATTGAGTTGGAACGGTTTGTATTTCCACTGTCTGACGGCTTGAGCGGCCGCCTGGCCTAGCATTGGGGGCCCACTTACAATCCTCACATCTCGTATTGCACCAGTCTCTGTGACGAATGCTTGTAGGACCACTATGCCTTGCTGGCGCAAGGTTTTGGCTTGGGCTGGGTAGATAGGCTCAACTCGGCGCTCTAACTCGCCGCCTTGGACGCCTTGGGAAATTGCCACTGGAAGCTGAGGCAGGGAAGCCGGGGCGTTGAGCAGGCTGGTGAGTACCTGTCCGCTCTGGCTGGGGGATTCCAGTGCAGGAGGAGTGTCGGAATCAGAAGGTCGTTGCCCGGCATTCACAACTCGAATTGGTCGAGTGACATCGCTCGTGTCGCCACCGAGATCCGAGCTGCGGCGAATTACGTCTCTTGCGGCAGCTTTGGTCAACGGCGCTTTGCCGGAGCGTGCATCCGCTACCTGTACACGAGACGCATCTTGGCCCCGCGGCGTACCCGCGTCCGGCTTGAGGGAGTGCGGATCGACCGTTGCGGCAGCAGGAGTCGCTGGAAGCGGCGGTGCGGTCGAAGAAATTGCCGCATTCTGCGTCGACTGTCTGCCAGCCACATCCGGAGCTTGCTCCGCCATGTAGCGCCATACCAAAAGGCAAACCGTCGACGCTGCCAGAACAATCGCGAGTCCAATCAAAAATACAAAAGGCGTTCGAGGCTTACCCCGTGCGTGTGCAGCTTCCTCCGCCGCCATGTAGGCCGCAATATTCACATCGTTGGGGGTGGGTGTGGCCTCGAAGCGCGCACGACTGGCTGCGTAGTCTGAAGCCAAGCGCGCCTCTATCGCTCTCTCTGGTTTGGGAGTATCGTCTTCGGCGGCAACCTGGGGACTGTCAGTTTCTAGAATCGGTGCCGCTAAATGCTGGGTTAGGGTAGGGGGCACCAGCGTCGGCGCTGATCTGTTCTCCACAGTATTCGCGGCTGAATTGTGCTTATCTTCTGAAGCAGAATCAGAGTCGTCGAGCACGAGCTCGGTCAGCTGGCCCAGAACATCAAGATGACGGCCGGTAAAAGCTTCGGCACGAACGGAAAAAACTTCGAGGATTCCAACCACTTCATCGCCACGCTTAACCGGCGCAATGGCCAGCGAACGCAATCCCAAAGCCCGGCAGGCCTGCCGATCCACACGCGCATCGGTTTCGGTGTCTTCGCAATGCAGAGCTTGGCCTGTCCGCAGGCATTCTCCGGAAATTCCGGAACGACTGTCGAGCTTGGCGCCGATCGGAGGCGCCATTTCTCCCGCGTGCGCCACGCACACGAAAATGCCTTCCGCTTGCGTTCCAGATTCTTGCAAGGCAAGCGCAGCACCAGACGCCCCGGTTGCGCTGACAGCAGCCTCTGCGATACGGCGCAAAACATCCTCCCCAGATTCCTGAGGTCTGATCGGGTCGAGCGATCCTTTTCTGGACGTAGCTTCGCCGCTATGCGGTGAAATAAAGGAAAGAACGTTGCTGGACTGAGGCATTTCCTAGACCCCCGGGCCCGGTAAGACGATCCGAGAAACTTCTTGCAGCGAGTCTGCGGCATTCTCTGCGGCTTGTCAACCGCAAAAGCCCCGATCTACGGGGTTCACGCCAGAATTTGACCTGCTATCTTCGGGTGGCTTCCGGCATGATAGAACCATTGAGATGCTATCCAAGACTGCAACCAAATCGAATTCGCCGACCGTAAGCCCTTCTTCCAAAACAGCGATCCTGGCTACCGCACCCTGCCGGGCTGATCTGGCGGGCGGAACGATTGATCTGTGGCCCCTCTACCTTTTCCACAGTCGGGCCATGACTTTGAATTTTGCGTTAAATGTTCGAACCAGCTGTCGAATTGAAGCTCTGCTGGGCCAAGCAATTCACTTGCGGTCGCTGGATACTGGTGTCGGGGATGATTTCGCTAATCTGAAGGCCTTGCTGGAGGCGAAATCGTACCGGCATTCTCTGGCGGCACACGTAGTTCGATTTTTCGCCCCGTTCTTGTCTAAAACGGGCGGATTCCGCTTGGAGACGCATTCAGAATCGCCGGCCGGGGCGGGAATCTCGGGCTCTTCGGCACTTATGGTGGCGACAACGGCGGCGCTCTCCCGTCTCACTAAGCACAAGCTCGGGCTCGAGCAAATTCGCATGATTGCCCAAAATATCGAAGCCCAGGTTATCCAGGTGCCGACAGGGTGCCAGGACTACTATCCGGCGCTCTACGGAGGCGTCAGCGCCATTTATCTGGGTGCCGACGGCATACGCCGGGAGGCTGTGGCCGTCGATCCGGACGAAATTGAATCCAGATTCGTTCTTGCCTACACCGGAGCACCGCGGAAATCTGGCATCAATAACTGGGAAGTCTTTCAGGCTCATATCAACGGCGACAAGCGAGTCCAGCGCAACTTTAACGAGATTGCGCGCATTGCCAGAGAAATGCACACAGCGATCACTGGGAGCGACTGGCCTGCCGTAGCGGGATTGTTGCGTCAGGAATGGAAACTTCGTCGGACGAATGCTCCCGGCATCACAACGCCACTGATCGATAAGCTGATCGCGACGGCCTTCCGGCACGGCGGTTTGGCTGCCAAGGTTTGCGGCGCTGGCGGTGGCGGGTGCGTGATTTTCATGGTAGAGAAGGGAAGCCGCTCCCGCGTGGAGCAAGCGGTCGCCAAAAGCGGCGGCCACGTAATTCCATTCAAGGTAGCGCGCAAGGGGTTAGAAGTTCGCACCGTCCGTTCGTCGCCGAGTTTGTAATTATTTGAAGCTGGCTGGCCATTCGGAACATCGAGACCAGGGATCCGAGTCTTGGGAATCAAAATTAGTAGCCGAAGTTTTACCGCACCTTCCTCCGGAACGGTTACTCAATGGAGAAACTCTAAAATATGAAATAACCTGTAAAAGTGCTTATCAGCCTGACCGCGCTACTCGCAACGTCCGCCTTCGCACAAACGTCGACTTGGAATATCGATACCGCTCACTCCGCCGCTCAGTTCACTGTGCGCCACATGGGGATTTCCAATGTGAATGGGAACTTCACCAAGACTTCCGGAACGGTGCAGTTGGATGAGAAGGACATCACAAAATCCCCCGTAGAGGCGACAATCGATGTTGCTTCCATCGACACTCGCGTGGCCGACCGCGACAACGATTTTAAGAGCGACCACTTTTTCGATGTTGCCAAGTTCCCCACAATGACGTTTAAGTCGAAGAAGATTTTGAAAAGCGGCGAAAAACTCAGCATAACCGGCGACTTGACCATGCACGGCGTCACGCGAGAAGTCACGTTGGAGAGCGATGGCCTAACAACTGCGGTAGCAGATCCCTGGGGCAATACCAGACGTGGGTTGTCCGCCTCTACCAAGGTCAATCGCCAGGATTTCGGGGTCAAATGGGGTGGAACCCTGGCTGGCGGCGAACTGGTGGTCGACGACGAAGTCAAGATTTCCCTGGATATTGAACTGGTAAAAAAGAAGTAGTTGATCGGGCTGCTAAGGTGCCCCGTGCCTCGCGCACGGGGCTTTCTGCTTGCATCAGGTGGTTCCCGACGTATAATCGAAAAAGCGCCTCCTGAGGTGTCCCATGACGCCACGCTTGTGTACCGCCGGAATTGCTTTGCTGCTTGTCTCCACGTTCTGCCCAGCGCAGAGTTCCGTCCCGACAACTTCCTCGAAGCCAAGCTCGTCGAACCCGAGTTCTTTGGGGACTGCTCCTTCCACTGCTACCCCTTCCACTGCTACCCCATCTATGGCCCCTGCGCCTGCCGCTCCCATGTCCACCGCTGCTATGTCGAAGGAGACGCGCATGCAGGTCATCCGCACGTTGAATGCGGAACTGGTGTACGTTCGTACACCCTTTCCGATGGGTGAAAAGGGACTTCATCTGAGGAACGGTGTTGTTACGCCGAATGGCCCGGAGATGCAGGCACTCATTTCCATGTTTGGTCCATCAGTAAAACCAGGCGACCAAGCCAGGATTAGCGCCCTGGTTATTAAGGACAAGAGCATCATTTTTGAGATCAACGGTGGCCCTCGCAAAAAGACCAAGTGGTACCAACGCATCTCGGTTTCCGGTTCCGGTGGTGAAACTCCCATCGCTCCCACTGATCAGAATGCGAATCCCCGTGGATCCATGGTGGAACTCCATTTCGATCATCACGTCCCGGATTTGAAACCCGCTGAATTGAAGGCGTTGCTGCGTCCGGTATTCGATTTCGACGCAAAGTCTCCCGTCGATGCGTATCTCGAAACCGTCTCCCCTAAAGTTAAGGAAGCAATCAAGGACCATAAAATACTTGTCGGCATGAACCGCGAGATGGTGACCTACTCCAAGGGACGCGCTGAGAAAAAGATTCGCGAAAAAGACGGCGAGGTTGAATACGAGGAATGGATTTACGGCGAGCCGCCGAAAGACGTGGAATTTGTGCGACTCGTCGGCGACGAAGTTGTGCAAATGAAAATCATGAAAGTGGATGGAGCAAAAATCATCCGCACCGAGAGAGAAGTGGAAATCGCGCCACCCACCGCTGTAGCTCAAGAGGCTCCACAACCAGTGGGCTTGCCGGACCGCAAGCCCACCCTGCGCCGCCCTGGAGAAGACGAAGACGACCAGAACGCGACCTCCGGCCAGGGCAAGCAAAAAAAGATCGGTCTACCTCCGCCTCAAACCGGTGGCCCGCCGAATTACCAGACCGGGTCTTAACACATGTCACTCCCAAGGATTTGCGACTTTCCCCGCCCTCAGATTGGCGGCTTTTGCGCAGTCTCGCTAAACTAGATATCTGTGAAGATTGCTCTCGGACAAATCAACTCTACAATCAACGATTTCGCAGGCAACACTGGCAAGATCGTGGACTTTTCTCGCCGAGCCCAAAGCGCTGGCGCCCAACTCATCCTCTTTCCTGAGCTTTCCATCTGCGGCTACCCTCCGCGCGATTTGGTGGAACGCCCCATCTTCGTTGCACGCAATCGAGAAGCACTCGATCAAGTCGCAGAGCAGACGCGCGGCATTGCGGTCATCTGCGGCCTGGTGACCCCCGCCGAGGCTGGTGCCGGAAAGCCTGTTCTGAATTCTGCAGCGTTGGTGCGCGATGGCCGCGTCGCGTTCTTGCAATCGAAAATGCTGTTGCCTACCTACGACGTTTTCGACGAAGCACGCAATTTCGCGCCTGCCGCCAGTCAAAGCATCTGCAACTTCGATGGCAGCGCAATAGCGTTAACCATCTGTGAAGATGCCTGGAACGACAAACACTTCTGGCACAAGCGGTTGTACACGGTCGATCCGGTGGAACGGCTGATGCAGGCAGGTGGAACGATCATGCTGAACATCTCAGCTTCTCCGTTCTGGATTGGAAAACGTGAACTACGCCGTAACATGCTAGCCACGATTGCACGGAACTACCGAGTGCCCGTCGCCATGGTCAATCAGGTCGGAGGCAACGACAGTCTAGTGTTCGACGGCTCCAGCTTCGCGCTCGATCCCGACGGCAACGTGATTGCACAAGCACGCTCGTTCGAGGAAGACCTCATCTTCTTCGATACGGAGAGCCGCGCCAGCAATGTCTCTCTCGAAAATCTACATTCAC
>JANXUC010000015.1 GCA_025352065.1 Acidobacteriaceae bacterium
CGCGTCCAGGAGGCGCATCGTGCGCGTTGCCGGGCGACAGCGCGAAAATTATAGCCGTTCCAGCATTCGCGGAAACCATATGAATCTTGGTGTTCCATCCGCCTCGCGATTTGCCGATGGCCTGCGGTCCGTTTTTTTTAAAGCGCCGGTGCCGAGGCGACCCGGCGATTTGCCACCCTCGAAAGAGCAATGGCTTCCTTTCTGATTAGCCCTGGCTGGGAGCCTATGGCGCCTATGTTGCGCTACGGGGTGTTCTCAAGCCGCTGGCCGTTGGGAGATCAGAATCTTTGGACTATCGTGAACCGCAATGAATATCAGTTGGATGGGGATCAGATGGACGTTCCAGCTCCCCAGGCTAGCCGCTATTTCGACATTTATCACGGTGTCGAACTCAAACCCCAGTCACGCGGTTTCGGGCGTTGGGTGCTTAGCTTTACTCTTGAGGCCAAGGGGTACGGAGCTATTCTTGCGACGCACGGTGAACCTGACGTTCAGCTACAGAATCTCCTGACAAAAATGCAACAGATGACGAGCGCCCCTCTGGCAAGTTATTCCCACGAGTGGAAAGCCTTGCCTCAGCAAATCGTTCCGATCCCATCAACGAAGGCTACGTTGACAGCGCCCAACGGCATGATGAAGCTTCCCGAAGCTGACTTCGCATTTCAAGTCGCAGGGATAGAAATAGAAGGTCTAAATGAGGTGGGCGTAGATGTTCAATATCCATGGGAGGAGTCGCCGCGCCGCTTCCACGAACATGCGGTGCATCTGAGTGCGTTTTACATTGATAAGTATCCAGTTACCAATGCCCAATTCAAGATTTTTCTGGATACAGCAAACTATTACCCGCAAGACGTCATTAACTTCCTTCGCGATTGGAAGGATGGAAGTTACCCGCCTGGATCCGACAACAGACCTGTAACCTGGGTTTCCATAGAGGATGCGCGTGCGTATGCGAGTTGGGCGGGAAAGCGCTTGCCGCATGAGTGGGAGTGGCAGTATGCGGCTCAAAGTACAGACCGGCGACTGTATCCTTGGGGCAACGAATGGGATGCGAGTGCCGTCCCAGTTCTCGATAAGTCTCGTACTCCGCGGATGCCGGACCCAGTGGACGCGCATCCGAAAGGAGCAAGTCCATTTGGCGTAATGGACATGGTTGGAAACGTGTGGCAATGGACGGAGGAATTTGTAGATGAGCACACACGCACAGCCATATTGCGCGATGGTAATTACTATCAGCCACAGGGCGCGATCTGGTACTTTCCGGAAGCCTACAAACTTACCGAACACGGAAAGCTATTGATGATGTCTCCTGGCATGGATCGCTCGGCGACAGTTGGATTTCGCTGCGTAGTCGATGCGAAATAACTTATCAATGACTTTGGTTGACTCCCTTGCGATTCGCTTAAATTACCGAAAGCGGGCGCTATCTCGTACCTGTCGGGCGATATTCTCGAGAAAGTCATCCAGAGATTGCTCTGGAGGGCGGTGAATGCCTGTCTTTGCAATGATGTGGGCAGCGATGCGGTTGGCTGCCGCATCCCGAACTCCGAATTCCAGGGTCATCCTTCGCTGCAAATAGGTTTCGATTAGCACAACTTCTTCGGGAGTAATCTTTGAGAGTTGAGGATCGGCGGAAACCACCTGGGAGCCTGACGACCAATCCGGGCGAAGTGCATCGGCGCGTCTGTCATGCACGACGATACTGCCAGCCAGGTGATCGCCCAGGCGCTGGTTCTGGCGGCTGATCATCATACTGACCAAGCCGACACCATACATACCAGGCAGGAAGTCGATCCCGCGAAGCAGGTTCCGACCGATGATTTCATAAATATTGACGGCGCGCCCAGAGTCTTTGATGACACGAATTCCGGCGAGCCGCTTTCCCGGAGTCTGCCCTTTCCAGATGATTTCGAAAAAGGCAAAATAGCCCCAGTAGACGCAAAAGAAGAAGATGATCAAAAGGGCAGGTATCCAAGAAACCGGAAGCCACCCGATCCAGGGAGCCAAAGCCGCCAGGTAATCGGCATATTTGGTGATTCCAGCCATGGCAAAAATCCCCGCAACATAAAGAACAATTTGCAGTAGAGTATCAATGGTAAGAGCCAGGAAGCGGCTGCCGATTCCAGCCAAAGGGAACTCCAAGGCGATCTGCTCGGGTGTATCGACGCGAATGTGGTCGTCTAAGTGGCTGTAGGTATAGGCGTCGGTTGGGTCAGAGAAGGGCAATGTGATCTCCACTCATTGGCTAGAAAAGCGCAAACCTTACTGGACTCGGCTGGAGCAGTTGCTGGATCAAAGTGCCCGCGACGGTCTTCGCCGGTTGGGCAGGAGCGAACTGCGGGAGCTGGGCCTTCTGTACCGGCAGATCGCCGCCGATCTAGCTGCGCTGCGCGAGGACCGAGGCTCAGTTCATTTCGCCCGCTATCTGAATCAGCTTCTGGCCCGCGCCCACAATATCATTTATTCAGCTCGCAAGACGAGTCCTCGCGCCATTCTAGAGTTTTTCGCGGTCACGTACCCGCGTGTTTTTCGAAAAAATTGGGGCTTCGTACGAATCGCCTTGCTTATCTTTGCGATTTCAGGCGTCGTGGGTGCCGCTCTTACTTTGCAGGACCCGGATTTCAAACTGAAGATCATCGGCCCACAGATGGTGCAGACGATTGAGAAGCGCGAGATGTGGACTCATTCTATCGTCGGAATGAAGCCGCAAGCCTCCAGCGCTATTATGACGAACAACATTGGCGTTGGGTTCATGGCCTTCGCCATGGGCATCACCGGTGGTTTGGGCACAATTTATATGATGGTGTTCAATGGGTTGCTGATTGGAGTAATTGGCATGGCCTGCCACCTTTCTGGAATGAGCCTGAAGCTTTGGGAGTTTGTGGCGCCACATGGTGTTCTCGAACTACCTGCTATTTTCCTAGCTGGAGGTGCTGGATTCCGGGTTGCGGCTGGACTACTTTTCCCAGGCTACCTTCCGCGACGGGAATCTCTGGTTCGGGCCGGAACCGAGGGCGTCCAACTGTTGCTGGGCACGGTTCCGATTCTCGTGATTGCGGGCACTATTGAGGCTTTCGTTTCTCCAACCAGTTTGGCCACTGGACTAAAGTTCACTATGGCGGCCGCGCTCTTCGCCTTGCTCAATGTCTACCTGTTCGGCGTTGGCAGGGCTAAAGCTAAAGCTGGTTCTTCTGCTTGATCTCCAAATAAGAGTTGACCAGCAGGGGAGCTAATTCGCCCGATTCCGCCTCCACAGCCAAAGCTCCGCGTTCGCGCAGGCGGGCTAGTAGCAGTTCACGACGATGGATAACTTCCTGCGCAGCAGCGACTTGGTACATTTCGGCCACGCTTTTTGGACGGTGCGAGGCAGCAATTCGCAGATCGGGCTGTCCAATGACGACGAACAAGACCAGATGCCGAGGCAGCAGCTTCGAAGCGGCCTCAATTACTTCTGGAGTCATAGCGGTTTCCGCCAGGTCGGTAATCCAAACCACTAAACTGCGGCGTTTTTGATCGCGCATCAACTGGCTGGCGGCCTGTATGTGGTCTGCCTCTCCAGCATCTTCGTGGATCACGGCCAACGTTTCCAGAAATTGCCGTAGATGCGTGCTGCCCCGCGTAGGCGGAATTCTATGCCGGGTCTTGCGAGCATACGCCAGCAAACCGACCCGGTCACCTGTGTAGAGCGCGACTTGACCCAGAGCCAGCGCAGCATTGACCGCATGATCCAATTTACTAAGCGCCGCCACGCGGGTTCTCATCAAGCGGCCAGTGTCCAGCACAATCCAGACAGTCTGGCTCTTTTCTAACTCGTAGAGGCGGGTTACGAGCTTTCCGCGGCGCGCCGTCGCAGTCCAGCAAATATCGCCAAAGTCATCGCCGTCTTGATACTCGCGCAAACTTTCGAAGGTTCGACCCGCGCCGCGAATCCGGCTGAAGCGGCGTTCTAGCGCGGTTTGGCGGCTGCGAACTAGATACATCGCCTGCCGCTTGGCCTCGTGCAGGTTGGGATAGATGGTTAACTCTTGCGGCAATTCCGCTACCGCCCAGCGCTCAGCGATACGAAAGATCCCTCCATAGCGCAGGTACACTTTAAATGCCGTTGTGGAGCCGCGCCGTCGCGGTTGCACGGTGTACCCTGTTTCCGACTCGCTGCGCGGACCGACTTTCATCTCTAGTTTCGGAGGTTCAACTCGCAACGAAGAAGGGATGGCATCCAATATGTGAATGTGGAGAACAGACTTGGAATCATTGATCGTCGTGATTGTCGCTTGGGTGTTGACCGAAAGCGCAAGTGGAGCCGTCCAACTGCGCCGGATCCGAATCTCGCGGGGCTTCGGCAAAGTCAGCAGATCAACCGCCCAAGCAGCCAACAGCAGTAAATCCCACCCGATCATCGCGTAGCCGAAACGACGGTCGTGAAATGTGAGAGGCAGCCATGCCATTCCGGCGATCAGGAACAGAAAAAATCTGTATCCAAAGGAAAACGCCAACCGCTTCGAGGGTCGTGCATTGCCCCCAACGGAAACCGGAATCATCGCCGACCATTCACTCATAAGAGGAACTCATTTCGGCAATTCCACTGTGCGGACGATATCCTGGATGACCTGGTCGGCTGTGACACCTTCGAGGTCCGCTTCTGGCTTCAGAACGACTCGATGGCGAAACACCGGCAGAATGGCTTGTTTGATATCGTCGGGAATCAGGTAGTCACGGCCGTCTAACGCAGCCGTCGCCTTCGAAAACGCTAACAGGTTTACCGCCGCTCTTGGGCTTGCGCCCAAAGATAAGGCGGGCCAATCGCGAGTACGCCGCGCGATCTCCACGATGTAGGCAAAAAGCGTTTCCTGTACTTTGACTGCGCGGACTTCCGCCTGAGCCTGTTGCAATAATCCCGCCTCTGCCGGAGAAATTTCAATTCTTTCAAGATGGTCGGCGTCGAAACCATTTTGTACGTTAAGTAGCAACTGAATCTCTTCTTTTACGGCTGGATACGGAACGCGAATCTTGACCAGAAAACGATCAAGTTGCGCCTCCAGCAGGGGATAGGTCCCCTCAAAGTCTATCGGGTTTTGCGTGGCAAAAACCGTGAAGTTCGGCGAAAGCGCGTGACGTTCTCCGTCAATCGTGACTTGTCTTTCCTGCATACATTCCAGCAGCGCGGCTTGCGTGCGCGGAGGCATACGATTTACCTCGTCAACGAGCAGCAGGCTAGTAAAGACAGGCCCCTGGTGCAGTTGGAAGGTGCTGGTCGACATGTTCAGAATTTTAGTCCCAACAATGTCCGCTGGCATCAAGTCGGAGGTACACTGCACACGTTGAAAATCCACACCCAAAATGCGTGACAGAGTTTTCACCGCCAATGTTTTAGCGATCCCGGGGACGCCTTCTAAGAGCGCATGGCCCCGCGAGAGAAGCGCGATAAGGCACTGCGTCTTCAACTCCTCCTGGCCGACTACAACCTTTCCCATTTCCTGCCGCACATGCTGTGTCAGCCTCACGACTGCTTCCATCGTTCTTCTCCCTATTGGCGCATCGAATGTTGTTCCAATCGAAACCATTGCCGAAAATCGAACCGTCGTTCCAATCAAGCTATCGTCGTGATCGGGTCAGCTTCAAGCGTGTTGCAAAATCAAAAAGCTTCTGTACCAAATGGAGTGCTGCCGGTCCGCGAATGCTGGGATCATGCCGGTACGATCCGCACTCGGACAGAGTGTTGGCGAAGTCTCGCTCGTCCATGCCAAAACGCTCATGTGCTAGGCGCGCCAGGTCTTCCGCGCCGGCGTTTGCAGGCATCCCCAAGCGCCGAGTGAGTAAATAGCGGAATCGTTGATAAGAGATATCCAACGCCACGTTTCCGGCATTCGCGTGCTCATACAGAGAACCCAGAGTGCGCACAAACTCCAGGGGCGATAGTCGAGTTTCGGTTTCAGGAATCCAGACCGGTCCGCTTCTTCGTGAGTAAGCGAATAGAATGGCAGCCGCGAAAACTGCGAATTGCAACAGTATCCAGCCAATGAGCCGACTGCTCTTTGCGGTACCTTGGGAGCGCTGGTATCCGTGCACGTATTCGTCCCATAGAACTTCGTTCTGATCGGGGCTGCCAACTGCGGCTAGCAGGAATTCCATATCGCCTGGCTCTTTGATTCCCGCATTGGTGAGAGGCGTAGATGCCGCCAGCCAGAGCACCTCGCCTTGGCCAACCGCGTACTCGACGACGACAGGCTTTTCGGTTGTTCCATAAAGACCTACTGCGCCGGCTTCGGGTTTCCAGTGAGATCTTCCGGACATGGTGATCTCAGGCGCAACCCGTGTTATAGGAGAGGGCGTGAGTGCGGACCTGCGTTTGCTAGCGGTCCCGCCGGTGGGTTCGGTGGCGATTTCATTGAGCGGCAGATAGTAACCGGAGTCGCGTCCGGCGGCGATTACGCGTCCTCCACTTTTCAGAAACGCTTCTAACTTTGCCTTCTCGTCCTGCGCGGTCAAACTACTGGGCTCCGCAAGGATGAGGATCTTTCCTTTCCCGTCCGGGAGGTCGCTCAGGGGTCGTTCCCACGTTTTTGTCTTGTAGCCCGATTCCTGGAGAAGAAGGAACGCCGCTTTGCAGCCATTCGAGGCCGTTGAGTAAGTGCTGGGAATGTCCGCGTCCTCGCCGCTACTAGCGCGAGCCAGCAGAAGCGCAGTTCCAACCAAGATAAGCAAGACGCCAAGTGCGCCGAGCAAAATTCTACGGTCGCTAGGCACTAATTGGAGGGACATCCGAGCCTCTCCAATTCCGCCAGGGTCTGCTGGAACCCTTCGGCATCCGCCAGCTGCATGCCATACCAAACGGCCTCAAGACGCAGCGTAAGGGCACGCAGGGCCGGTTGTTGATCGCTTGCGGCAGGGAGCAATCGAAGATACTCGCGCGGTGTGCGTGCAACGTCTGGACGCCAGGCTCCTTGAAGTTCCAGGAACGAAATACCTCCCCAGTATGCTAAGTGGATCGCATCACGCCAATCGCCTCGTGCGGCTGCAGCTCGAGCTTCCGTCATCCAGACTGGCGAAGCTTTTGCGCTCACGGGCGCTCCCCGAAACTGGATCGCTTCCAGTCGGGCATCTTCTCGCAATGAGCGGTACATCCAGAACGCAAGTGCCACCATTGCGAAGGCGACCAAGCCATACACGATAATGTTTCCGAGAACGGGAAATGCCGAAGATGAAAACGCCTTTCCAAGTAGCCTGATCAGCAATTCGTTAATTTGTTGCCTCAGCCTGTCCCAGCGGGTTGGGCCATGAATATTTCGAAATTCACTGCGCGCCAGAATGTTGTTCAGTAGAACATGCCGCGAAAGCGAATCACGTCTTGCTGTTTCATACTCCGCCGCCTGTCTGCGTAGAGTTTCAAGGTGCCGTAGCACAGGTTCCAGGGAAGGGCCTTGCGGCTCTTTCTGCCAGGCTTCGAGGCCAACGCGAATGCTTTCAGTGGGCACTTCAAAACTCCGCCCATCTGCCGCGACATGCCATGCCGAAGGTAAGCGGCTCAGGATCTCGCCAGCTTTTCGTGGCTGCTCTTGTCGGAGTCCCTGCACCGCTGCGAGGGATTCATCCAGCGTATGGGAATACTGCGGCAGAGTAAGCGGGCCCGACGCAGCGTCTGGCTCAGCGGCACCAGATTTTGCAGCTGGACATAGTGCCAGGAAAAGGGCTATGGCGAGAAAACGTCGCATCGCAACCTATATACCAGGCACCGGCAAAGTGCCGCCCGGGGCTGCATCCAGGGTGGCCATCATGTGCTGGAGGTCGAAGGCTTCCTTGCGGACGCGTTCGTCGTAGTAGAAGAGTGAAAGCCCAATCGTCATCAACGGCGCCGCGATACATTGGCTTAGAAAACTGGCGATTGGCGCACCAATTTCTATCCAGAGAGGCTGTCCGACCGCACCGTGCGCGCTCCGCGCCGCGATCGCTACAAGCACTACCATGGGGATCGCCCACAGTAGCGTTGCCGCATACAGGATCGCAACGAAGACTAAGCAGATGACAAAGCCCCGCCCACGATGACCCTTCGTCAGAGCAGCACTCCTGGCGAATGAAGCCGAGAATCCCGTGTTCTCAATGACGGCCACCTGGATTGTGAGGACCCACATCAGTGCAAAAATGATGCCAGGAATGATAAGAAGCACAAAACCAAGAGCCACACCAAGAAACTGGCCGATCACAATGGCCCACAGATAGAGAATCTTGCTCTTAATGGCCGCGAATGATTCGCCGATTGAAACTTGTTGGCCAAGATGCAATCTGGAGACCGCTGTGACAGTTGCGCCCTGCGATGCGGCACTTATTCCAAAAATGACCGCGTACATGGCCACGATCCACAAAATGTTCTGCGTGGACAATCCCGGTGGAATTACTTTTTGCGATCGCAACACAATGCCGGCAAATTGAAACGCCAGGAGCAAGATATGCGGCAGGGCAATGATTCCAGCGAACAGCAGGAAATTCTTGCGGTACAGGAAGAAGGTGCGGTCTAGCAGTTCCCCCAACGTCATGGGGCGCAGATCAGCGGGCATGGCGAACTCCTCAGCAGAGCAGGTTGGCCGCTTATCGTACCACACGAACATGTCAGGAAAACAGCGGAAATACGCGCAGTGACGAGGGATCAGCGTTCGCCTTTTGCCAGTGCTTCTGCTACATATTCTCCCGCAGATATTCGAATTCTGCGGGTCGGCCCGGCTGAGTCGAAAATATCTACCCGAAGAACATTTTGGTGGTCATCCAACTCATAGTGGAAGAGATAGGTTCGGCCATCGCCCAGCGTTTGCGATTTCACCCGGCCCCCGGAATCGTACTCCAAAGTAGAGACCACCTTGCCGTCTTGCACTATGCGGTTCATTCGTCCTGCCCAGTCGTAGCCGTACTCTGTTAAGCGTCGGTCGGCATCCTTGACTCGATCCAAGCGACCTGTTGCATTGTAGGAATAAACAAACTGGTCACCGTTTTTCTGGTTAGCCTCGATTACCCGATTACTGGAATCGTATTTAAAAGCCAACTCGTCGCCAGTGGAGGAATGAGCGAGTAAGAGGTTTCCCGCCGCGTCCCGGCCAAGGGACAGCACGCTCTTATCGAAGGCTTCGATGGAGATCAGCGCCCCCAACTCGGGACGGCTTGCACCGTTCGGATTCGGAAACCGATAGGTTAGTCCGCGGTTCTGAAGTTTCCATCCGGGCCATGCCCAATTGATGGTTGAACCTGAATAGGCGGTATGGCTCGCGTCGTTGTTGGTGTAGCGTGCGTCAAGATAGCCCCAACCCCAGTTGGATCGCCGAAAATGCGAGCGCCCGCCATTGTCCAAAATCAAATCCATCCAGGTGAAAGGCCACTTGTTGCCACCAGAAAAATGTTGAGACTATGATTCCCGCCAATTCCAAAAGCGCGAGAAGTTAAATCCTGGGTTCGAATGACACGGGTTAAATCCAGCGGGATGGTGCCTGGGATCAGGAAATCCGTCCGCTGGTCGAGCAATAAACCATAACGCAGATCAATCTGGACGGTTTCGAGACCGAGTTCCTTATAGAAACCGCTGCAGCCGGAAACGGCTCCAAAGCCCGGACGCTCGCGCTCGGCGGCGAAGTAGTGCCGCACAATGAAACATGGATCGTCTTTCTCAACATGCAGCGGCGCACGGACCTTTGCGTCGCTTTCGAGATAGTCGTCGCCGATGCCGTCCAAATCCGACGCCTCTTCGACGTTTTCGTACAAAACGCTGTCGTAGCTGGCGCTTGGCTCGCTTGGGAATGGCTAATCGATCATTCGTCCCCGCCTGCAGGACGAATAGTTTTTTCGTTTCGTGGCAGGATGCGATGTTTGCCCATCGGATTTCCGTGCTGCCAGCACGAGAGGTGCGTACTAAATTGCTTTCCTCGATCTTCAGCTCGATCGGCTCTCGATCCTCCGTGTTCGAGCTATACGAGGACCCAGCTCTGAGCCTCCACAGGAGAGTATGCTCCAGCAGGAGAGCTCCAGCGGTGAGGAATAAAACATCTCCCCACTCCGCATAGCCAGAAAGCCGGACGTAGAGTCCAAGAACTGCCGCTACTACCGAAAGAGCGAAGAGATTTCTCAAAAACAGGCGACTTCGAGCCATTCGAAGTCGGTACAGCCTGTGTGATTCCACTTACTCTTCCCGAGATACAACATATTGAACGATCACTTGGGATGTTTACAACGGAGCGGCGAAACTCCTTAAGCTTCGATGATCTTGCGTCGGACCTTACGCAGTTTGTCCTGGCTGGCTTTTTGGAATTTCTCTTGTTCTTCACTGCGGTTCCGTTGTTCAGCCTCATCGAGTTTTGCGAACAAATACGCAATCGTGCCCCCGGGATTGCCGGAGATCAGGTCGAGCAGCAATTCGTAGGTGTTTGCCATCCGGGCGACGGTGCTCGCATCAAACAGATTCGGATTGTAGACCCACAGGGTGGATGGATCCGTTTCGGGAGTATTGATGAACAAGACAAGGTCGAAGCGCGACGAGCTTCCGACGCCAAGCGGACCCAGTTTTAAGTCTCCAAACCCCGTTGCCAGTTGCGGAGTGTTCTGCATCACAAACAAAATCTGAACCAGCGGGTTGTGGGTCAAGCTGCGGTCTGGGCGCAGCTCCTCAATGAGCTTGTCAAACGGAATGTCCTGGTGGGCCATGGCCTCGAGCGACCCTTCCCGAACCTGCTGAAAGAAGTCGATGAAGGTGGCGTCAGGAGTGAAACGTGCTCGCATGGGCAGTAGATTCACAAAGAATCCGATCATCTTTTCGGATTCCATCTGATTGCGGTTAGCCAAGTCTGTACCGATCACGACGTCGTCTTTTCCGGATAGTCTTCCAAGGAAGAGTTGGAAGGCCGCCAGCAGGGTCATGAAGAAAGTTCCTCGCTGGGTCCGACTTAGATCCTTTAGGCTCTTGACGAGAATTTCTGGAATTGGCTGCCGATGTATTGCGCCCCAGAATTGTTCCGTCTCTTTACGCGGACGGTCCGTAGGAAGTTCGAGCACCGGCGGCGCGCCTTCCAACTGCAGACGCCAGTAGGCCAGTTGCTTGTCCAGCACTTCGCCGGAAAGGAATTCACGTTGCCACGCTGCGTAGTCCGCATATTGGAAATCGAGGTCGGGCAAGAGCGCCGGCCTGCCTTCTAGGTGCGCTTCGTAAAGAGTAGCCAACTCCTGCGAGAGCACACCCAGCGACCAACGGTCGCTGATAATGTGGTGCATGTTCAGGATAAGCGCGTGATCTTCTTCCCCAATTTTGATTAGCGCAGGGCGTAATAGCGGACCGGTTAGAAGGTTGAAGGGCTTCTGGATTTCTTCCGTCGCTAAGCGTCGGGCCTCAGCTTCGCGCTCCGCAATCGTTGGGAATGGGCTAGCGTCTAGATGGGTCCAGTGCAATTCGACCTGCGGTACGACGATTTGCACAGGCTCATCGTTGTGCATTTGGAACTTGGTTCGCAAAGATTCATGGCGGCGAACAACCTCGTCCAGGCTCTTCTCCAAGGCTCGTGGGTTGAGCTGGCCGGTCATACGTGTGACGTAGGCGATGTTGTAAAGCGGGTTGCCAGGTTCCAGTTGGTCCAGAAACCAGAGCCGCTGCTGTGAAAAAGACACTGGCAGAGGCTTGTTGCGTGGCACGCGTCGCATGGGCGGAGCTTCTAAGCCACTTTTCTGTCCGACAGAAGTGTCTACCCGTTGAGCCAGGCCGGCAATCGTTGGAGCCTCAAAAAGAGTGCGAACGGGTAGGTCGGTGCGGAAGGCTTGTCGCACGCGTGAGATTACTTGTGTGGCCAACAGCGAGTGGCCCCCTAATTCAAAAAAGTCATCAGTCGGTCCAATTTGCGATAGCTTGAGAACCTCCGCCCAAATCCCTGTAATTATCTCCTCCGTGGGTGTGCGGGTGCCTCCGTCCGGCTTAGCGGCAGCTCCTATTCCGTAGTCGGGTACTGGCAGCCGTTTGCGGTCTACCTTTCCGTTGGGCGTGAGTGGCATCGCATCCATTTCTACGAAGGTCGTCGGGATCATATAGTCCGGGAGAGATTTTTTGAGATGGAGGCGAGCTTCAGCCAGCGACAACTGGGAACCTGGGACGAGTGTCCAGTAAGCCACCAGACGCGGTTGCCCCGGTGTATCTTCGCGTGCCATGACCAAACAATGCTGTACGCTGCAGTGGTGCTGCAGCGCTGTTTCAATTTCCCCAAGCTCGATGCGGAAGCCACGCAGTTTAACCTGATTGTCGATGCGTCCGATATATTGCAGCTGGCCATCAGCTTGCCATCTCGCAAGATCGCCGGTGCGGTAAAGCCGGCGCGTGTCGCCGAAAGAACGGCTCGGTGAGGAGATGCCCGAGGGAGCGCTGGATGAGAATGGATCAGCGACAAACTTCTCCGCCGTGAGTTCGGGACGGTGGAAATAGCCGCGGGCCAGGCCGAGCCCGCCAATGTAAAGCTCTCCGGGAACGCCAGTCGGCGCGAGTTGCCGATGCGCGTCGAGCACATAAAACTGAGTGTTTGCGATCGGCCGTCCAATTGGCGCTACGGCGTTCAGATTGCTGGCAACGCGATATACCGAGGACCAAATCGTAGTTTCCGTCGGTCCGTACATATTCCATAAGGAATCGCAACGTGTGCGCAGCGAATTCGCCAGCTCCGCCGGAAGCGCCTCGCCGCCGCAGAGAATTTTCAGGTCCGGCCGTCCCGTCCAGCCGCTGTCGACCAGCATGCGCCAGGTAGCGGGCGTCGCTTGCATGACAGTAGCCGCTGACTTTTCGAGCAGCGCGCTGAGTTGGTGTGCGTCGCCCGCCTGTTCGCGGCTCGCCAGCACCAGGCGGGCACCCGTGATCAGTGGCAGATAAATTTCCAAGCCAGCAATATCGAATGACAGAGTTGTCACGCCCAGCAGCGTGTCGCGACTTTCCAAGCCTGGTTCGCGCTGCATCGAAAGAAGAAAATTGGTTAACGCCAAATGCTCGATTTCAACACCCTTAGGTTGGCCTGTCGATCCCGAAGTGTAAAGAAGATACGCAGCATCCTTGGGTGCCGGGTAGGAAGTGAGTGGTTCACTGCCGAGTTTGGCAATTTGCGGCCACTCGACGTCAAGACTCAGTACCTGCGTGTTCGATTCCGTAGGGGACACCGGCAAGTTGCTCAATAGACTCGACTGTGTGATCAGCAATGGAACCCGCGCATCTTGGACGATGAACGCGCTGCGGTCCTTGGGGTAGCCCGGATCGAGCGGGAGATAAGCTGCGCCAGCTTTTAGAACAGCGAGCAGAGATACGACCAGATCGAGCGAACGGTCGAGGCAGAGCGCAACGTGCGTCTCCCGGCCAGCGCCGCGTTCTTGCAGGTAGCGGGCAAGTTGATTAGACCGCGCATCGAGCTCTGCAAATGTGAGTTGCTCTGCACCAAACTGAACGGCAATCGCCTGCGGCGTACGAGCGGCTTGCGCCGAGAAAAGATGGGGTAACGTTTGACTGAGCGGGAAGTCTTCCGCTGTGTCGTTGTGTTCAACTATTATTTGCTGCCGCTCACTCTCAGTCAGCAGCGGAAGTTGCGACAGCTTCAGTTCCGGATTCGCTACAGCAGCTTGCAACAGGACGCGAAAGTGCTGCAATAAGCGTTCCATCGTGGCCGGATCGAATAGATCCACGCTGTATTCGAGGCGGCTCTCAAGGCCTTTCTGCGTGTCATGCATTGAGAGATACAAATCGCCTTTGACGGTCTTGAAACCGCTGGGAACGGGCTTCAGGCGAAGCCCTTTAAGCTGCAGTGCTTCTGCCGGTGCGTTCTGCAGGACGAAGAAAGCCTGGACGAGCGGACTGTGCCGCAGGCTGCGTTCCGGATTCAACTCTTCGACAAGCTTCTCAAACGGCATGTCCTGGTTGGCGTAGGCGCCCAGCGCAGTTTCTTTGGCCCGCTCAATCATTTCTGCGAAGCTGGGGTCGCCCGACAGGCGCGTGCGCAGGGGCAATGTATTCAGGAAGAACCCAATGACTCTTTCAAGATCGGGATGCGTGCGGTTGGCGATTGCGGTGCCGACGACGATATCGTCCTGCCCGCTGTGCCGTGACAGCAGTGCCTGGAAGCCTGCGAGCAACGTCATGAACAACGTTGCTCCGTGCTTGCGGCCCAACTGGGTGAGTTGGTCGGTAAGGGCAAGGGGCAACGTCAGGTACGCGACTTCTCCGTGAGAGTTTTCTGTTGCCTGGCGCGGCCGATCCGTAGGCAGCTCAAGCACCGGAGGAATATCTTTCAGTTTCTCTTTCCAGTAGCCAAGTTGCTTTTCCAGAACAGGTCCGTGTAGACACTCACGCTGCCACTCCGAGTAGTCGGCATATTGCAAAGGCAATGGGGGAAGGTCGGCAGCTTTGCCTTCGATCGTAGCCTCGTATAGATTCGCAAGTTCCTGAGACAGAACGCCCATGGACCAGCGATCGCTTATGATGTGGTGGACGTTCAGCAGCAAGTAGGAATCCTCGTCGCTAACACGCACGAGTATGGAGCGCATGAGGGGAACTTGCGCCAGGTCGAAGGGTCGGTTGGCATCCTCGCCAATCACGCGCATGGCTTCGGCGTCGCGCTCGTGCTCCGGAAGGTTGGAGACGTCAACTCTCCGGAACGGAACCCGCACCGAATCATGAATGACTTGAACTGGCTGATCAGCGACTGTGTTAAACACGGTTCGCAAACCTTCGTGGCGGACGGCAATGATATTCAAACTAGCCTCAATGGCATCGGCATTCACGGCGCCAGTGATCTTAAGCGTCCACGGAATGTTGTAAGCCGGGTTGCCAGGATCGAGTTGATCGAGGAACCAAATCCGTTGCTGCGCGGACGATGCGGGCAAAGATGTTTCGCGGGAAACCCGCCGGATGGGCGGAACGTCCGAGCCGTGTTTTGCCGCCTGAATTCGCGCAGCCAGTATTTCCAGCTTCGGTGATTCGAACATTGCTTTCAGCGGAAGCTCGACTTCAAAAGCCTGACGCAAACGCGAGATGACTTGCGCTGCCAGCAAAGAGTGTCCGCCCAGCGTAAAGAAGTCACTCGTTACGCTGACTTGATCTAGATGAAGCACTTCGCTCCAGATTGCTGCCACCTTTTCTTCGATGGGGTTGCGCGGAGCGACGTAGTTCTCGCTGGCATCCTTCTTGTATTCCGGCGGGGGCAGAGCCTTGCGGTCAATCTTTCCATTCGGCGTGAGCGGAAATGATTCAAGCACGACGAATGCCGTGGGCACCATAAAATCGGGCAGGCTTCGCTGTAAATGGAGCACCAAATTGTCTGGGTTCGGATCTACGCCTTCGTGCGGAACCAAATATGCGACCAACCGCTTAAGTCCAGGCTGGTCTTCACGTGCCAATACCAGGCATTGACGCACACTCGGATCTTTCGCAAGCACTGCTTCAATTTCTCCTAGCTCAATGCGGAAGCCGCGTAGCTTAACTTGATGGTCGATGCGGCCAAGATAGTTAATGTTACCGTCCGGAAGCCAGCGGCATAGGTCGCCGGTTTTGTACATGCGTGAAGGGTTCTGTTTGCTAAACGGGTTTGCGACAAAACGTTCCGCCGTGAGATCGGTGCGGCCGAAGTAGCCACGCGCCAGCCCTTCTCCCGCAAGGTAGAGCTCGCCCGGGACGCCAACCGGAAGCGGCTGGAGATTCTTGTCGAGAATGTAGCACTGCTCATTCGCAATGGGCTTGCCGATTGTTACGCGCCCCCCTTGCGGCACATGAGTCCAGGTGGAATACCCGCTCTCGGTGGGCCCGTACAGGTTGTGAACATTCTTGACGGTGCCGGTGCGATAGATCTCTTCGACCAGGGAGTCGGGAAGCGCCTCACCGGCCAGCACCACGGTTTGCAGGGCTTCCGGAAGCGCGTTCATGCGAACGAGTTCCGCAATGGCCGAGGGCACCGTATTGATCAGCGTGACTTCATCTTTCGCTGGCAGGGTTGGCAAGTATAGAGGGTTTTCCGCGAGAATGATCTTTCCGCCAGCCGCCGCGGTGATGAACATCTCGAACGTCGACATGTCGAAGCCGATAGAAGTGCAGAGGAGCACGCCAGCAAGTTCAGCGAGTGTAAAGACCGTCTGTGCCCACTGCACGAAAGTGACGTTGTTGTGATGCTCCAGAGCAACGCCTTTCGGCCTGCCGGTCGAGCCTGAAGTGAACAGCACATACGCAAGATTGTCGGGCGTGACCTGCGTTTGCGGATTCTCGCGTGACTCTTGCGAGATCTTTCCCCAGTCGGAATCAACGCACACGAATTTCGCGCGGTTGTTTTCCAACTTCGCAGCTAGCGATTGCTGTGTGAGAACAATCGGGGCGTGCGAATCCTCAAGAATCGCAGCCAACCGCTCGTGAGGGTAGCTGGGATCGAGCGGGACATAGGCGGCGCCCGATTTCAGCACGCCAAAGATTGCGGGTACGAGGTCTGGCGTTCTTTCCATGAAGACGCCGATCAGGACATCGGGGCCAGCGCCGAGTTTGATCAGGTGATGCGCGATTTGGTTGGCACGTTCGTTGAGTTCGCCATACGTCGTCCGTTCTTCCCCGCAAATCAGAGCCGTTGCATCGGGAACGCGCTGAGCACTCTGCTCCAGCAAATTGTGGATGCAAAGCCTTGGAAAATCGGCTGCAGTACTGTTGAAATCAACCACTACTTTCTGCCGTTCGTCTTCTCCCAGCATCGGTAGTTGCGATAAATGTCGCTCGGGGTACTCGAGGCAGGATTGCAGCAACGTCTGGAAATGTTGAAGAGCACGGGTAATCGTCGCGTCTTCGAACAGGTCCGTGGCGTACTCCACGTAGAGCAGATAGCCTTGGGGGACTTCGTTCACAAACCAGGACATGTCGAACATCGAAGTGTCGGTGTAAACCGGAACGCGCTCCAGCTTCAGACCGGTCAGTTCCATTGCCTGCATCGGTGCATTCTGCAAAGCGAACATAACCTGGAAGACCGGACTATGGCTCAGGCTGCGTTCCGGCTGGAGTTCCTCGACCAAGCGTTCGAACGGAATATCCTGGTGCGCATAGGCGCGCAGGCAAACTTCTTTAGTGCGCGCCATCAGTTCGCGGAATGTCGGATCGCCGGAGACGTCTCCGCGTAACGCAAGCGTGTTGACAAAAAACCCGATCAACGGCTCGATTTCGGCGAAACTTCGATTTGCAATCGGAGAGCCAACAATAACGTCTTCCTGTCCGGCGTAGCGCGAAAGCAGCGTTTGGAACGCAGAGAGCAGCGTCATAAACAGGGTCACGCCTTCGCTTTGACTCAACGTCGTTAGCTTCTCAATAAGTTCGTGCGAGAGAATTACAGACTGTGTGGCGCCGCGAACGGAGAGTACTGCCGGACGCGAATGGTCGGTCGGCAACTCCAGAATTGTGGGTACCCCGGCGAGCTGTTCTTTCCAATAATCGAGCTGTTTCCGCAGAACTTCGCCTTGCAACCATTCCCGCTGCCAAACAGCAAAATCGCAATACTGTATCGCCAGCTCCGGCCACGGCGAAGGCACGCCGTGAACGAACGCCTCGTAGTGCGCAGCCAACTCTTCGGCCAAAACGCCCATAGACCAACGGTCGCTCACGATATGGTGCATTGTTAGAAACAGTTGATAGTGGCCGAGTTCCAGCACGATGAGCTGTGCCCTTAGCAACGGTCCAGAGGAAAGATCAAAAGGACGTTGTGCTTCTTGCTCTGCGAGAGTGCGTGCTTGCGCCTCACGTTGTGGCTCAGAAAGGTAGGTTAGGTCTGTGACGGGTAGTGGGAGTTCCAGTTGGTTCGCGATAACCTGAACCGGTTCGCTGCCATCCAAAGCAAAACTCGTTCGCAACGTGGCGTGGCGTTCAACGATCTTGTTGATGGCGCGGTGCAGGGCTGGAACGTTCAGCTTTCCTCGCATGCGTAACACGCGAGGCATGTTGTAAGACGGGCTGCCAGGCTCGAGCTGGTCCAAGAACCACAGTCTTTGCTGCGCAAAGCTCAGGGGAAGTTGATCGCGTTTCTCGGATCGCTTGATCTGCGGCGCGAGTAGCTCGCCGCCTGATCGTTGCGCCGCTTCGACGCGTTGCGCGAATTCGGCGACGGTCGGTGCTTCGAACATAGCCCGCAGCGGAAGTTCGACCCCGAGTGTTCGGCGCACTCGTGCCACGACCTGTGTTGCGAGAACTGAATGCCCCCCGAGCTCAAAGAAGTTGTCGTGAATGCCGACTCGATCTAGTTTCAGGACCTGAGCCCAAGCGCCAGCGATCATTTCCTCTGTAGGAGTTCTAGGAGCGACGAACTGCTGCGTGCGAGCGCTTGATCGCCCCGCTTCCATTGCTCGGGAAATACTGGCTATATCGAAAAGCTTGGACGCAACGCGGTTGACGACCTGGTTCGCGATCTGAGGGGCGCCAGTGGGCTCCGTAGTCTGATCGAAAGCCCAGACATTGTTCAGAAATCGTGGGACCTCTTCTGGATTGCCCGGAAGCGTAAGGCACAGGACTTCTGGGCATTCCGTTCGAGTTTCAGCGCATTCTCGTTCGGAGCTGCTCACAAAAACAAAACTGCCCAGACTAAATTGAAGCTCGTCCGCGAGTTCGCGCAACCCGGTTGGTATTGATTTCACGCCCAAGCGTTGAGTGATAATGTGCTCGGGCCGAAGCGCCATGTTCGGATTCTGCGCGAACACAGCGTTGACATCGGCTTCGGCACTCTTGCTGCACAGGCAAAGAAGTTTTCCAGTCTCGCTCTGGCGGAGAAAGAACTTCTGCAAGGCCCGTCGCGGCGCATTCACAGGGATCGAGTCCGGCGGTCGGCTAGCGCAGGTGTCCTGCCAAAGCGTGTTGTCGCAATCCAGCACAACGACTTGTTTCGGAGCGGTTCGGAGAGAAAACATCCGTCGCGCTAGAGTAGTCCCCAGCGCGGTGAAGTATGCGGGCGTATACGGGATATGCCCTAGCTTGTCCGAGTATTCGTCCTCGTAATCTTCGACCGGATAGAGACCGAACGCCTCGCCCGACGGAATAACGTGAACACCGGGCAACTCGCTCATGGCGGAGAGAAGCGTTTGCTCCGTTCGCGACAAAAACTCAGCCCAGTTCGCGTTTGCCGTTAGCTTTCGTTCCGACGGACAGATGCAGAGTAAGAATGGAGAGTGCGCCTTATGTCCGGCTGCCTGCAAAGCACCGATGAATTCGCGGACGCTGGCCTCGATCCTACTTTGAGCTACCTGGATAGTTTGTTTTTCGTCGGAGCCTTGCCAGTCGCCTAGCCGTAACAAAACAATGTTGAAACCATCAGAATTGCGGGCAACCATGCTTGCCGGATCAAGCAATTGCTGGAAGACTTGGTTGTAGGGCGCGAACTGGGCCTTAGCGCGTAATCCCAGCTCTTTAATCCAGAATGCGAGGGGTGCTTCCAACGGTTCTGCGGTGAACGTCGCAGTAATCGCAATTGTCTGCACCTGTTCTCGTTTAGAAGCGGCAGCCGATTGCTCCATCAATTCCGGAAGAAGCGGAATATCCTGAATGCGAGTTTGCGGGGATGTGACAAATCGTTCAAGAATAAGAACATACATCTGCAGCAAGTTCTCAATTGTTCCAGGATCAAACAAATCTTCGTTGTATTCACAATCGATCGTCAGCTGGCCGTTCGTTTCCTCCGCGACAAAACGCAAGTCGAGGAACGCGACTCCATAGTCCATCTGGAGCAACCGGGCTTCCAATTGATCGGAGCGAAAGATCATTTCAGGATAGTTCTGTACCAGCAGCGCCACGTTGTAGAGGGGGTTGGCGCTCAGTGACCGCTGCGGCTTGACGGCCTCGACAATTTTTTCGAAAGGGCAAGTTTGATGCGCCAGGCTTTCGAAAACGCTTTGCCTGGTTCTGCGCAGGAATTCAACAACAGATTCTTCCGGCGTCACCTGTGAACGCAAAGGGAGGAAGTTCATGAAACAGCCAATCAAGTTTTCAATTTCCGCCTGGTCGCGATTCGCGCTCACAGTGCCGACAATCTGATCCTGCTGCCCGCTCCATCGCGCAAGCAAAACGTTCAGGCCTGCCAGCAGCGCGGCGAACAGCGTGGTCGCTTCTGCCTGGCAGAAGGCCTTGAGTTGGATCGTAAGCTCCGCGCTCATACCCTTTGAGCGATGGCTGCCCTGGTAATTCATCGCCTCCGGGCGAGTGCGATCCGTAGGAAGTGCAATTGATGAAGGTGCACCTTCCAATTGTTTACGCCAAAATTCCAGTTCTTTTTCAAGTACCGCGCCCTGCATCCATTCTTGCTGCCAAACGGCATAATCGGCGTAATGGACGGCGAGTTCCCCGAGTGAAGCAGATCCTCCTCGCATCTGCGCGCCGTAGGACTCCCCGAGCTCTCGAAAAAAAATGCCGCCCGTCCAACCATCGCTAATGATGTGGTGCATGGTGAGTGCCAGCACGTGTTCATCCGCTGCAAAGCGGAGCAGATGCGCCCGCAATAATGGCCCGTTCACAAGATCAAATGGAGTGCGACTAAACTGCAGCACTTTTTTCTCGGTGGTAGCGTGGCGCTGCTCGGGGGGAGTTGAGCTCAAATCCGTAGATGTGAGCTTGAGCTTGGATTCCGCTGCGATCGCTTGGCGAGGTTGTCCACTCTCATCCGCCGGAAAAGTTGTGCGCAGAATTTGATGCCGTTGAACAATCGCGTTCAACGCCGCTTCCAAAGCAGCAATGTCGAGTGTTCCCCGCAGTAGCAGCGCTCGCGGGACGTTGTAGAGATAGCTTTCCGGATCAAGTTGCTGGATCAGCCACATCCGCTGTTGCGCGAAGGACAGCAGAGCGCTGTCGCAATTCATTCGCGGACGGATCGGAGGGGCAATCGCGGGCGCCGGGCGTTTCAGCATCCGCTCCAGCAAAGCCTGCTTGGCCGGGCTTAAGTTCGCAGCCTTCGTCCGGTCATCCGACATTGTCACTCTCTCTTTTCAGCTCGGACCGCCGCTGTGCAGCCCGCTCAACTCGTAGGCCTAAGGTCTGAAGAAGTGGACTTTCGTCCTGCGCTCAATGTTGGGGGGATAAATAGAATTATAGACGACATTTCCAGAGTGCTTCCGGTTGGAAGGTTACCTCCGGTCTCCGCAGTTCGGCCGTCTCGGCTTTCCTATAAATAATTACCGAAGTACCGTTCGATAGCCGGAGGAGTTATGCTTTGCTGCGAAGCTCTTTCTTGGTCTCGGCGATTTTCTGGACGACAGCCTGTGCCATGGCTTGCGGCGGCTTGTCGGAGTTGAAAATCAGCCCCCCAAGCACAATGCCGTAGGGGACCTTCGCAGCTTCGTACGGAGCCATAATGCTGGCCAGGTTCGACATGCTCCCGCCACCAGTCAGCATGGGCAGCGTCTTTGCAATCGGCAGTTCGTCCGTCAGCACTTTCGCGATTTCCAGCTCTTCTGCTTTCGTAGCGCGGTAGTAGTGCGTCTCCCCAATCGGACTGATAAACGCGTCGCATCCAAACAGGCGATGCAGTTGGCCATACATTCTGTGGCTGAAGCTGGTTGCGTAGATGCCGTGCATCGACAGGTGACCCAGCATCGGGACTTTGGTGTGCTTCCGAAGCTCGTGCAAGGCCGGGAACCCCACAATCGTGGGATTCATCAGCACCATGCCAAGTTTCTCCTGCTGCAATACCTTGTGGAACGCACTTATGTCGTCGAGGTTGACGGCGGGAATATAGCAGCTGTTTCGCGAGGCCAATTCAAGGCGAGTCTGCAGTGACAGATTGGCGAAGTCACCCTGCATCTCATCGTCTTTCGCCGCGTGAAATCCACCGGATACCGGTTGACGCATCCGCTGTTCCAAATCTCCGACAGAGCCCTCCAGGTCGAGAGAGGGCTTGATGATCGCGACCAGCAAAGGGGGTTCCGCAGCGCCGAATCGTTCCAAAACGGATGCGGCTCCGAAGGCAGGTCCATGAAACCAGGTATAAACTTCCGCGGGCAGCGTCAGATCCTCGAAGCGAGCTTTGCCAAAGGCCCTCATAAAGGGAATTTCGCCAAACAGCATCGCCATGAACTGGCTCACGCTACGATCAAAAATGTTTAAAGGAAAGCGAAGAAGAACTCTGAACGTGGAGGCCGACACCTTGTCGACATCAATCTTCGAAGAAGGCAAGTCTTTTAGCCGCTGAAGATCATCGATAAATTTGTGTAACGCCTTTTCGTCGGCGCCTTCGGCCAGCACGGTGAGTTCAATATTGTTCGCCATATGGTTAGCCTTGCGACCCCAGCACCCACTTCAGGGTTTCCATGTCCTCGCTGTTCGCCAAACGCTTCTCGTAATAATCGCGCAGCAAGCGATGCAGAATTTTTTTCGTCGGGCCCTTAGGAAGCTCGGGCATATCTCCAAGGCGATTGGTAATAACAATCCGTTTTGGTTGCTTGAAGCGTGCCAGCGACTTCGCACAGTAAGCCAGTAGCTCAGGTTCCGAGCTGGCTGAATTGTCTTTCAATCGGGCGAAAGCACAAATTTCCTGACCCAAAATTGGATCGTCAACTCCAATCACAGCACATTCCGCCACATTCGCGTGTTGAGCGAGAACGTTCTCGATCTCAGCCGGGTAGATCTTCTCGCCACCTTTTACGATTAAGTCGTCTTTGCGGCTGCGGAAGTAGTAGTCGCCATTGGAATCGCGCAGGCCGTAGTCGCCCGAGTGGTACCAGCCTCCGCGGAACTTCATCTCTTGCAGCTCTGGAAGTTTGTGATATCCGATTGCAACATTCGCGCCACGAATGCAGATTTCGCCTTCCGTCCCGTCCGGCACTTCCACATCGTTTTCGTCGACCACCTTCATGTCGCTGATCGGAAGCACGGTTCCTACGGAACCAAGTTTTCGCTGGTCGGCGGGAAAACGATTGAAACAGGAGTAAGAAGTGGCCTCCGTCGATCCAAAGCCTTCAAAAATCGGAATGCCAAATTTGGCCTCGAACTTTTGCGCCAGACTCAGCGGCAAAAGCTGGCCTCCACAAATAATTCCCTGTAGACGTCCGGGGCGCCCTTCAAAGCCAAGCGCCAAAATTGCCGCCAGAACCGACGGCATCACACTGGTGTGCGTACATTGGTAGCGGTCGACGAGCGCCCAGAAAGATCGCAGGCTCGCCTTGGGATCAATCATGACAACAGATCCTCCGCGATATAGCGTGGTGGTCAACGAAACGACCAGACCATTGTTGTGGAACAAGGGCAGGATGCACAGGCTCCGCGTGGCTGGGCTGAACTCAAACCATTCCGCCATCCCCATACCATCTATGATGAAGTTCATGTGACTCAGGATTACGCCTTTGGGGAAGCCGGTTGTTCCGGATGTGTAAATGATCGCTGCAGGCGTGGTAGGCGGTACATCCGGGAGCGCAGCCTCCACCGCGGCGATATCCACCTTCGCCATGTCGGCAACATCAGCCAGCGGGTAGAATTTCATCGTGGGCATCTCGGCCTGCAGCGGCGCCAGCTTATGCTTCAACTCAGCATCATAAAAAACTGCTTCACTGTCGCTGTTTTCGACGATGAAGCGAATTTCCTGCAGCGCCAGGTCCGGATTGATAGGCACAACGTTGATGCCCTGCGATACCGCTCCAAAAAAGACTGAGAGAAATTCCGGCGTGTTGCGAAAGATTATGGAAATGGTTCCGAAGTCTCGAGTGCGGGTGCGGAGCCACTCGGCTGCCACAATCGTTAGATCATAGAACTCGCGGTAGGTATATTTGCGGTCGGTTTCCGGAAAAATCAGAAACTCGCGATCGGGGGCTTCTTCCGTCTTAGCCCGCAACAAATGCCGGAAGTTCGTATAGAGCAAATCCACCGGCTTGGTGGAATACTGGTAGGGAAGTAGAGGCCAGGATGTTGTTATCACTACCGTGTTCCTTTCTCGAGCGCGCCCAGCAAATAGCGAACCAGCCGCTCGGCAGAGGTGAG
The DNA here is from genome assembly GCA_025352065.1 of Acidobacteriaceae bacterium. Classification (GTDB taxonomy): domain Bacteria; phylum Acidobacteriota; class Terriglobia; order Terriglobales; family Acidobacteriaceae; genus JANXUC01. The sequence goes on from JANXUC010000015.1 coordinate 23,942, forward strand.
TTTAAAGGCCTCGTCGGCGCTAATCTCGATCCCGAACTTTCTCTCCACCGCACTGAGTAACTGCACGTGTTTCAGCGAGTCCCATGCGGGAGCCGTGTACATGCTGGTGGTTTCGTCAAATCGCGGAATCCGGAGCACCTGCTCGGCGATGGGGGCGAGAGCTGAATATATTTCTTGCGAAGTCATGCGGAAAAAGTGTCCTTCATTTCTGAATAGTCGTTCCAACCGAGGTGCTGGATCACAGCGTTCCCCAACCTCGAATTCTACATTGGCTCATCCAGCATAAAATCGGGCATAAAGTTAATCACGAACGCCCACGTTTTGATGCTTTTGCTTCCTCAGAGACGATCTGAGTCGGGTTTTCCTGAGGAGTTTTGCCGAAATCGTTTCCATTCATCGAAAGTGCAGCAATGTCCGGATCATCTGGTGCGGGACGGAAGTTCTGGTTCTCCACCTGCGTGATGCGGCGCACGCGATCCATCCGGCGGTCGATCGCCTCAAAACGCGTGGCAAAAAACTCGTGGATAATCTCAATGTTTTGGGCGAGATCGGTCTTTGCCGAAAGGCATAGAACGTTCGCATTGTTGATGACTTTGCAATCTCTGGCATCGACCTCAGTGACGCAGCGCGCCGCGTAAATGCCTCGGTGCTTGTTGGCAACAATGGAAACGCCAATCCCAGTGCCACAGATAATTACGCCAATTCCGCCATTCGTCAGCGTTAGGTTGCAAACGCGCGAGCAAATGTCCACGTAGTTGTCGAGCTTTGGCTCCAGTCCGCTGGTGTCGAGCACATCGCCGAGGCGCACCAACGCGTTCTTAAGCCCTTCGCTTTGCCACTCGGCGTTGCGGTCGGCACCGTAAACGATGATAGAGCTCGCCGCCGTCGATGAACCGTCAAAAGATGAAGGAAACATAGCGTTGTCCTAGTGCACAGACTCCGTAAATGCTCCCTCGGAGGCCTTCTGTTCGAATTTTACGGTCCATGCTTCAGGGGCCGCGGCTACAGCTTGCAGCCGAGACTTGGAAGCTGAAACCGGGAGCACATAGGTTGTTCCGGGCCCGGCATCCGCTAGCGATTGCAGAAATGCGAGCACCTCCTGGTTCCGCTCACTTGGTCGATATTCAAATATTAGGGTCGTCAGCCCATGCTCAGCGGCGAACTCGGTTAAAGCGGAAACAACTGCGTACTCCACTTGTTTACCCGATACGCTACAGCTCACTGCGAAGGCATGAATCGACAGCACGTTCTTTTCTGCTTCCGCTCGGAAGGCAACCAGCGCCGTTACGCCGTAATCGGCCAGGCGGTCCGACACGCTGACCAGCAAGCAATTTCCAGATGCCAGATAGGCATCAATATTAGCCTCGGTCAGGTCTCGCTGCTCACCCGTCAAAGAAAAAGTAGCCGCATTGCGCAGGAGACGATCAATGTGCGCGCGATCGCCAGCCAGCGCTGGAACCAGCCGAACCTCAACTCGTAACCCCTTTAGATACGCGGAGAGTTGAGTCGAACCGTCCTGTGGCGACGACGCGGCGGTTTGCATCCTCGTCGTGGACTTCGCTAGCTGCTGCCCCAGAAGTTTCCCAAGCGTATCGAAGGCTTCCTGGGTGAACGGGATTTGTCCCAGGCGGTCTGCGCTGCGGTCTTGGAATTCACTTTGCGAGAGGGATGTCGGCCATGGCAAGGTTGTGATCTGCGTCACGCTGCGAATGCGCGCTACGAGAAGGTTCGTATAGGTCTGGCAAACGGTCTCGAGTTTGTGTTTCCCGGAAATCCATCCCAGGGATGGGCACGGCAGGAACCAAACCGGTTTCCCATTTTGGGAAAGGGTTGAGATCTGTTGCACAAACTCGTCCGTGCGGGCCCGTAGGATCTCCCGAATCGCCTGCGGTGGCATTTCTGCTGGCTTCGACTTCAAAGTATCGCGTAACCAGTCTTCCAGGCGCAGCAGCACGAGGGTCCCGGCAGCTTGCGCGTCAGGCGCCAAGAGCGATTGGCACATCTGGGCGTACATCGCAAAACGCGGGGGGGTAGGGACGCCCGAGTTCTCCAGCGAGTGCCGGAGTGACGGCTCGACAGGGCTGCAGGTAAAGCTCGACGCGACTTGGATGAATTCGGTATGCATGTGCGAATGGGTGCACGGATTTAGCCTACTAGCAAAAGCCGCCTGTTGACATTAGCAATCGATGCACTAGAAACGTCTGGTCCAAACCGAAGTAACCGTTTTTGGATCATGGACTTAGGGGCCTTACGACGCAGGCGATGGTGAAACAAAGATTAAAGATAGACAGCAAAGTGTGCAATTTGACACATCTTCATGATTTGCCCGGGCTTAACATCACTTTCTGTTTCAGCAGTGTGGCACTTTTCGGCCGGGGTGATGCTTGGCGGGAGGGATCAACGCCGAACAAATATGCCCATCGCAACCCGGCCCAAGCAGGAAGTTAGGTTGACATCGCGGTTCGCAGTATGTCGAATTGCGCTGCCATTCAGGCTCCTAAGTGTTGCGGTGAAAGTCCGGCGACCGTTAGCGTCCGCAACTGCTAACCACGCAGCTGCGAAGCAAGGTCTGCCACTGGCACCCGCGACCCCGCTTGAAATTTCCAACTTTTTACTTAGCCCGGGCCTAATCCTGCATTTCGACAGCAAGCTTGCCATGACTTCATGGCGATACCTTAACCCCGTCGGCGCAATTGTGATCAGCATCACAATCGAGGGTGACGGTACACGCAGCCTTACTGCTTCGGCCTAATCCATACTTTGGGCTATGGGGAAGGCAGGCTGCTTACCCCGCTACTTCTAAAGGAGTTATACATGCAATTCAAGCGCTGTGCAGTGGTGCTGTGCATTGTGACCGTGGCGATGGCAATAGCCCCCCAGTGTCACGCAATTCCAGCTTTTTCACGCCAATACGGCACGTCGTGTACGACCTGTCACGTGAATTTTCCGAAGCTGAACGACTTCGGCAAGGCGTTTAAGGATGCGGGATTCAAGTTCCCCAAGGATGACGAGTCCTTCATGAAGATTCCTCCCGTTATGTTAGGAGCCCCGGCCCAGAAGGAGATGTTCCCCAAGGTGATTTGGCCGGGCACGATTCCTGGCGGGCCCGCGATCGGGCTGCGCATGAACACCTTTTTTCAGGTGACAAGCAAGAACGCCAACAACTACAACAAGCAACTCGCGCCGGGAACGCCCGGGACCCTTGTCCCACGGACGGATTTTCAACCCGGACTCTTCAGCATCTTTACAGCGGGCAACTTTGGCGACGGTATCGCTTTTTGGGTTGACGACGACTTCAGCGTGGGCGGCGCTAACAGCAACGGTGGTCTCGGCGACGGGTATCTGAAGTTCGTGAATGTCGGGCGCATCATGAAGTTGCCCACAGACGCTCTCAGCCTACGAATCGGGCAATTTGAGTTGGATTTGCCCTTCAGCCCAGCGCGCACCTGGAACCTGAGCGGCTGGGACATTTTCGATCAGGCCAATATCGGGACGCAGAATCCTTTGTTCCCGGCGCAGCAGAATGTGAATAACGGATTTGCGTTCTCCTCTCCGGCGCAGGGTGTTGAATTCAGTGGCGGACATACCTACGCTGGGTATCACTACTCACTGGCGCTGGTGAACCAGAACACGAGTGGCAGTGCTGCTGCGCCCAACAATGTCAGCCCGCAGGTTAACTATGTGTCCGATTCCAACTTTAAGGACATGTATGGACGCTTCTCCTATCGCTTCAACCTGGAAAAGGATGCGGCGAGTCGGCATGAGGTGCAAGCGGCTGGTCCGAACGGTCCTCGCGACCATACCTCCATCAACCTGGGTTCCTACTTCTTCTACGGTCGCTCTGTACAGCGCTTGAGCGGCGTGCTGGCGTCGGATGGGACTACGCCGACGGTGATCACGGCGCGCGAACCGTTCTATCGCGCTGGTGGCGATGTTAGCTTCAACTACCGCGCACTCAACTTGATCGGAACTTACATGTACGGGCACGACAAGAACCTGCTGCCGTTCGTTGCGCCGGGAGCCTCCGGTGCGACAGGCTTCATCTCAGGATCGCCAGCGCACTACAGCGGCGGTTTCCTGGAAGCCGACTACATGGTGGAGCCATGGGTTATGGCGATTATGCGCTGGGACGTCGTGAATTCTGCGGCGGACCGGGTCAACGGAATTGGAGCCGATGCGGGTGCGCCTCTCGGGAGCTTCCTGTCTCCGTACCATACGACGCGTCACCGCTTCACCCCGGGCGTGCAGTTCCTGATTCACGCCAACATCAAGGCATCGTTCGAATACCAGATCCGACCAGAACAGATCGTCTATGTTCCGGGAACGAATACACGCCTGACTAACCCATTCCGCACCAACACAGCTGTTGCTGGCTTAGAGTGGGTGTACTAGAGATTTCGAACGAAGGGTAGAGTTCCAGAAATAAAGGGGAGGTCTTGAGCCTCCCCCATTCTTAAGTGAGGAAAACACATGAATCGAACATTTGCATTTTGCTTGGCTCTTGCGTTGGCGTTGTCCACCAGCGCGTTCGCTGGCAGCATCAGCGGTAAAGTCTCGGGCGTTAGCGGAGAATCCGTTGTTTACGTGGATACAATCTCCGGGAAGACTTTTCCCGCGCCGGCACAGCACCCAGTGGCGGATCAGAAAGGCCTGCTTTTCCAGCCGCACCTCATGGTCGTGTTGGTTGGGAGCACCGTCGACTTTCTGAACAGCGACAAAGTGGCGCACAACGTTTTCTGGCCGAGCTTTACCAGCGGCGGCAAAAAAGGACCGGGCCACAATCTGGGTACCTGGCCGCAAGGCGAAAAACGCAGCTTTAAGTTCGACCAGCCAGGAGTTGCTGCGCTGCTGTGCAACGTTCACCCGGAGATGGCCGGATATATCGTGGTCACGCCCACTCCGTATTTTGCTGTGACCGACAAGAGCGGGGAGTTCAAGATCGAGAACGTTCCCGACGGCCAATACAATGTAGTTGCCTGGCATGAAGGCGCCAAGAACTCGACCAAGCCTGTGGCGGTTTCGGGCGATGCCAAGGCCGACTTCATTCTGAGCAAGTAGATTCTCGACACACTGGAATGGCGGAGTTGGTAGAACTGGCTCCGCCGTTCTTAATTTTGACTTTCATCCGCACCCGGAGATCGAGATTCTATGCTGAAGCTCCTCCCCAATAAGAAGGTTGACCAGGACTGGTTGCATACGAACTTTCCCTGCATGATGGCGTGTCCGGCCCACACGAACGCGGGCCGCTACGTGGGCCTGATTGCGGAGGGTCGTTTCGAAGAAGCTTACACCTACGCGCGCAGCCCTAATCCCATGGCCAGCATCTGCGGGAGAGTTTGCGCGCATCCTTGTGAAACGGCCTGCCGACGTGGTGAGATCGATAAGCCCATTTCGATTCGGGGGCTCAAACGTTTTCTGACGGAGAAGTTTGGACCTGAATCCAAGAATCATTTAGACATCAACGCTGGACGCAAGATCACCAAGCTGCCTTTCAAGGTCGCAGTCATCGGAGGCGGCCCGGTGGGTCTCTCTGCCGCTCACGACCTCGCTTTGATGGGTTATTCGGTAACGATTTTTGAGGCTGCGCCGGTCGCCGGAGGGATGCTGTATCTCGGCATTCCCGAATACCGTTTGCCTCGGAACGTGATCGAAGCGCAGGTTCGCGAAATCCTGGATATTGGCGGCATTGACCTCAAGCTGAATCACGCGGCGGGGCGTGATTTTACCGTGAGTGACCTTCGTCGCCAGGGATTTGATGCGATCTTGATCGCGGTGGGAGCGCACCGGAGCCGCGACCTTACGATTCCGGGAGTGGATCTGGATGGAGTCCACCGCGGCATCGACTTTTTGCTCAACGTGAACCTGGGCTACAAGTTCACGATCGGGAAAAACGTGCTGGTGATCGGCGGCGGCAACGTCGCCATGGACGTAGCACGGTCCGCTGCGCGAGAAGTGGTGAAGCACGCAGTCGATGGGGTCGAAGAATTGGCTCCGACCGAAGGAAGCGTCGCCGCGGTTGCTACCCACGAAATGATGGACATCTCGCTCTCCGCTTTGCGCATGGGAGCGCACGAGGTTCATGTGGTCTGCCTGGAGAATCGCGAGGAAATGCCAGCTGCGCTGGAAGAAATTGAAGAGGCGGAAACGGAAGGCATCATTCTTCATCCTGGATTTGGCCCGAAGCGCATTGTTGGCCGGGATGGCAAAGCGGTTGGGCTGGAAGTTCTGAAAACGAAGTCTGTTTTCGATGCGCAAGGCCGCTTCAATCCATCTTTCTTCGAGAACAGCGAGACCGAAATTCAGTGCGACACGATCATCATGGCGATCGGCCAGACGACGCAGCTGGATTTTCTGAAGCCGGAAGATGGAATCGAAGTTTCGCAGCGCGGCCTGATTGCCGCCAACAAACACACGCTGATGACTTCCTCGCCGGGAGTCTTCGCTGGCGGCGACTGCGTGTTTGGTCCGCGCATGATCATCGATAGCGTGGCCGATGGCAAGCGTGCGGCTGTCGGCATTGATGAATATCTGCGCGGCCACAAACATCCGGAACCCGTGATTGAGGTTCGACAACTGCCCAGGCCTTCGATGATGCCGCTGGAACTGCTTGATCTGACTCGACAGCACATTCCGATGTTGCCGCTGGAACGGCGTACTGGCGTTACAGAAGTGGAAATCGGCTATGACGAACAGTCTGCCGTGGCCGAAGCGCAGCGCTGCCTGCATTGCTGGGTTAATACCATTTTTGAAGGCTATGCCGATGCTGGCACCGTCTGCATTCTCTGCGGCGGCTGCGTCGACGTCTGCCCCGAAAACTGTCTGGAACTTGTTCCGCTGCAGGCCATCGAGTTCGCACCGGAAACGGTAGCGCACCTCGAAGCCAATGCAAACCTGTACGAAGCGGAATTACTGGATCTTCCGGCTGCGGACCTCAACACCGCCACCGGGTCCGTCATGTTGAAGGATGAAACGCGCTGCATTCGGTGCGGTCTGTGCGCAGCGCGCTGCCCAGTTGGCACGATCACGATGGAGTCGTACAACCTGCTGCCCGCAGAAGTAACAGGCTTGATTTCAGTGGAGGCGATTGACGCCCGCTTGCGGTGATGTTCGTCTTTCATCCCGTAGCCGGACTTAGGAAAACTTAAATGACTGACGAAAAAAAATTACCAGAAAAACCGGAAGATGGTGAAGCAATTCACAGGCGTGAATTCTTCGCGCGCCTGGGGCTTGGCTCACTCGGGATCGCTGGGCTGGGAACCGCTGCCTTTGCGTATCAGTTTCTTTCGCCGAATGTTCTCTACGAGCCGTCGCCTGTCGTGGATATGGGCAAACCGGAGAGCTATTCCGTGGGTAGCGTGACACTCAACGCGGATGCGCGAGTATTTGTCGTTCACAGCGAGGAAGGTTTCTTCGCTCTGAACGCGGTCTGTACGCATCTCGGGTGCCTGACTGCCTGGAAAGAAGAGCAGAAGCAGATTGCTTGTCCGTGCCACGGCAGCAAATTCACCCGCGAAGGCGTGAAGACGGACGGACCCGCTCCGAAGCCGCTGGCTTGGCTGCGCATGTGGCTGAACGAGGACGGCAGCTTGTTGGTGGACCGCTCCACCGAAATTCCGCCCAAGCAGTTCGTGAGGGTTTAAACATGGCAAAAACGGTTTCCAGCTATTGGGATGAATTGCGTGGCACGCGAGTGTGGCGCTCGGTATTTCGGAGCGGCGTCGGCTCCAGCACACTCAAGCGCTCGTTGGCAATTCAGCAAAATGTCTTCCTGCATCTGCTGCCCACCAAAGTCCGTACTCGAATCATCGACCTCGGAGCCACGTGGTATCTCGGCATTTTGACGCTGGGAACTTTCGGCATCCTGGTGGTCACGGGCATTTTGCTGATGCTGTACTATCATCCGTCCGCGCCACAGGCATACGCCGACACCAAAGATTTGCAGTTTGTAGTGTCGTCGGGGTTCTTCCTTCGGAACCTGCATCGGTGGTCGGCGCATGCCATGGTTTTTCTGGTGTTCGCGCACATGTTTCGAGTGTTTTATCGCGGCGCCTATCGCCCCCCCCGTGAGTTTAACTGGGTGATTGGGGTCGTCCTCTTGTTGCTCACGCTGCTGTTGAGCTACACCGGATATCTGCTGCCTTGGGATCAACTGGCCTTCTGGGCGATTACGGTGGGATCGAACATTGCTTCGGCGGTGCCGCTGGTGGGCGACAAGATTCGCTTCCTTATGTT
>JANXUC010000017.1 GCA_025352065.1 Acidobacteriaceae bacterium
CTTCGTCAGCAACCGCGCGCATGTGATCTTGCCCTACCACCGCATGATGGAACTTGGGGCGGAAAACGCTCCCGGCCGCGTTAAGATTGGAACGACTTCGCGCGGCATCGGCCCCACCTACGAAGACAAGATGGGACGGCGAGGTCTGCGCGTCGCGGACCTGCTGGATCTAAAGCTGCTGAAGACGCACATCGAAAATGCCTGCCGGGAAAAGAATCAAATTGCACACGCGTTGTTTAACGCCGACCCGCTCGACCCGCATAAGATGTACCAGGAATACGCGGAAGCGGCGGAAAAGATTGCGCCGTTTGTATGTGACACTGCGGCGTTGTTGAATCATGCCATTGCGGAAGGCCATTCCGTCGTCTTCGAGGGCGCGCAGGGTAGCATGTTGGATATCGATCATGGAACTTATCCGTTTGTTACATCGTCGAGTGCGACTTCGGGCGGCGCGACCATCGGTACGGGCGTGCCTCCGACTTCGATTGATACCGTTATTGGCATTACAAAGGCCTATTGCACGCGGGTCGGAGGCGGTCCCTTCCCCTCGGAAGATCACGGCGAAATGGGCAACTTGCTACGCGCTCGTGGCAACGAATATGGTGCCGTAACCGGGCGTCCGCGCCGCTGCGGGTGGGTAGATTTGCCGCTGCTGCGCTACTCGAACATGATCAACGGTACGTCTTGGCTAGTTGTCACCAAGCTTGATGTCCTGGACGAACTGGCGGAGATTCCTGTTTGTACTGGCTACAGGCTTGACGGCAAGGTTTGGACGGATGCGCCTGCACAATCCAGCGGATACGAGCGGCTGGAGTGCATCTACAACAAGATGCCGGGATGGAAAACATCCACAGTAGGAACAACCAGTTACGAAAAGCTGCCGCAAACGGCGAAAACGTATCTTGCGTTCATCGAGAAAGAAACAGGAGCCAAGATTGGCATGATTTCGACTGGGCCGGACCGCGATCAGACTATTTATACGGAAGCGTTTCTTGCGGCAATGAAGAGTTAGTGATTCGATACAAGAACACTTAAGGAAAGAGTTAAGAGAGGAGCGGCTCAATCATGGTAGTGCTGTCGGTGGTTTGGATGGCGAAGCTCGGGCACGAAACCGAGGTCTCGGAAATATTTACCAAACTGCAGGATCTTTCCCGGAAGGAACCGGGATGTCTGATGTACCAGGTACACCGGCATCGCACAGAACCGCGCCGCTTCTTTATATACGAGCAATACAGCGATGATGCAGCCTTGGAAGCGCATAGGAGCGCTTCGCATTTCCTGGAATGTGCCAAGAAGACCTTGCCCCGTATCGCCGAGCGAATAGAAGGACACTTGTATAATCCGCTGGATTAGGGGATTCGCGGAGGTAAGAGGTTACTTCTTATCCGCCATGAGCACGCCACCGGTGGCGTAGCTTTCGCGAGAAACTTCCACGAACGCGACTGCGATGGCTTCTCGTTTGGCGCCTGCTTCTTCCACCATAACGTCGGTCAGCCGCTGGGCGAGCTTGCGTTTCTGCTCGACCGAGCGGCCTTCCAACATAGTTACCTGAATCATCGGCATAGGTGAATCCTCAAAACTACTTTGCCAGTTCGTATCCCGCAAAGAAGAAGCTCAGCTCGAACCGCGCGGTGTCTTCCGCATCCGATCCGTGAATTGCATTGAATTCAATGCTGGTGGCCCACTTCTTGCGGATGGTACCTTCTTCCGCACTAGCTGGATTGGTTGCACCCATGAGCTTTCGGAGGTCGGTGATCGCATTTTCCTTTTCTAGAGCAAGAATAACGATTGGTCCGCTCGACATGAAGTCTGTCAGAGAGCCGTAAAATGGGCGGCTTGCATGCACGGCGTAAAACTGCTCGGCTTGATGCTTGGAAATTTCCAGCATCTTGATTGCCAGGATGCGAAAATTGTTTTTCTCGAATTGCTCGATGATGTCTCCGACGGCGTTCCGTTTGACCGCGTCGGGCTTTACAATAGTCAGAGTGCGTTGCAGTGTTTTCATAAGTCCGTTTCCAATTGTTAGATTTAGAACTGTATCTAAGCTTTCACGCCGAGCACGGAAACCAGAGTTTCCCCAATATCCGCCGGAGATCTCGCTACTTTCATGCCAGCGGCTTCCAAGGCCTTCATTTTTTCCGCCGCTGTCCCTTTGCCGCCGGAGATGATCGCGCCCGCGTGTCCCATCCTGCGTCCGGGAGGAGCGGTTTGTCCCGCGATAAACGCTACCACGGGCTTCTTCATATGCTTCTTTACGTACTCGGCAGCCGTTTCTTCGGCGTTGCCACCGATTTCGCCGATCATGATGACGGCTTCCGTCTGCGGATCTTTGTTGAACAGCTCCAGCGCATCTGTGAATGTTGTTCCAATAATGGGATCTCCGCCAATGCCGATGGCGGTGGATTGCCCAATGCCGCGGGTCGTCAATTGATGCACGGCTTCGTAGGTGAGCGTTCCCGAGCGCGAAACGATTCCGATGGATCCTTCTTTGTGGATCCGCGCAGGCATAATCCCGAGTTTGCACTTTCCGGGAGAAATAATTCCAGGGCAATTCGGACCAATCAATCGCGAACGCCGCGTTTGAAGATACTCCCACGCACGGACCATGTCCAATGCTGGAATTCCCTCGGTGATGCAGACGATCAAGTCAATATCGGCGTCGGCGGCTTCCATAATTGCATCGGCCGCGCCGGAGGGCGGCACGAAAATGATCGTAGTATTTGCCCCGGTCTTTTCGGCAGCCTCGTGCACTGTGTTGAACACAGGAAAGCCTTCGTGCGTGGTGCCGCCCTTGCCGGGAGTCACTCCGCCAACGATCTGTGTTCCGTATTCAGCGCACGCCTTGGCGTGGAAGGTACCTTCGCGGCCCGTCAGGCCTTGCACTAAAACTCGCGTATTCTTGTCGACTAAGATTGCCATAACAAATCTCGATCCTTATGCCACTTTGCCGGCGGCTGCAACGACCTTTTCGGCCGCGTCCTTCATGGTTTCTGCAACAATGAAGTTGAGGCCGGATTCCATCAAAAGCTTCTTGCCTTCTTCCACGTTCGTGCCTTCCAAACGCAGCACTACGGGCAGGCTGAGCTTGGTTTTGCGGGCAGCTTCGACCACGCCTTTCGCCAGCGTGTCGACGCGCAAGATACCGCCAAAAATGTTGATCAGAACGGCCTTCACGCTCTCGTCACTGAGCAGGATATTGAACGCATTTTCCACCTGCTCTTCGTTTGCGCCGCCGCCTACGTCCAGGAAATTCGCTGGCTGACCACCTGCGTACTTGATGATATCCATGGTGGCCATGGCTAGGCCCGCGCCGTTGACCATGCAGCCTACGTTGCCCTCCAGCTTGATGTAATTCAAGTTGAATTTCGATGCTTCAACTTCGAGCGGATCTTCTTCTGTGACATCGCGCAGCGCCTTCAGATCGGGGTGCCGAAAAAGAGCGTTGTCATCGAAAGTAATCTTGGCATCGAGTGCAAACAGACGATCATCCTTGGTGGTGATCATGGGATTGATCTCGATCATGGAAGCGTCCGTCTCTATAAACGCTGCGTGCAGTCCCTGCATGAACTTAACCGCCGCGCCAATCTGCGCAGGCCGCAATCCAAGCGCGAAAGCAATCTTCCTTGCCTGGAACGATCCGAGGCCGGTGGCGTCAATATATTCCTTCAGGATCGCCGCAGGATTCTCCGCCGCTACTTGTTCAATCTCCATCCCACCCGATGCCGAGGCCATCAGCACGGGCTTGCCTTCGGCGCGGTCGACCAAGATTCCGATATAAAGTTCGCGGTCGATGGGCAGCGTTTCTTCAATCAGCAAGCTGCGAACCAAGCGCCCTTCTGGCCCGGTCTGATGTGTCACCAGCGTCATGCCCAAAATCTTCGAGGCCAGCTCTCCGGCTTCCTGTGCCGACTTGGCAATCTTTACGCCGCCGCCTTTGCCACGCCCGCCCGCGTGTATCTGCGCCTTCACCACAACGCCACTCGACCCGCCCGCCAGCAGCCTTTCGGCAATCGCCATCGCTTCTTCGCGGGTCGTTGCCATTTCGCCTTGCGGCACGGCGACACCATACGTCTTCAAAATCGCCTTGCCCTGATACTCGTGAATTTTCATGTGATTTCCGTGCCACTCATTTCGCTACTGATTTAAAGGATGACGACTGCTGGATAGGCCCCGTAGCGGACCCTTGATTCTATAGAACGGCAGGGAAGTGGTAAAGCAGGGACCGGAAATAGCCGTTTTACGTTTTAACGGCGAACCAAGTTTGCGAATTCCGCCAGCTGCCCCGTCTGACATAGAATCAGCCCGCGTACCCTTCGGGAGCCCCATGGACGACGCAATCGACTACCAGCACGCTTGGCGGCAATACAAACGGCGAGGACGCCTGTGGCTTGCGCTGTTCGTTCTGTATGTCCCCGTTGTGGTCGGTTCTGCATTACTGACCCTCAAGTATTGGCATACGCCGAATCCTGCATTTGTGCTGGCGATTCTCTGGATGTCCTACACACTCTATCTTGGGGCGCGAATCAATCTATGGCGCTGTCCCCGTTGCGGTCAATGCTTTGCCGGAACCTGTTGGTACAACAAGGGCATCTTCGCCAAGCAATGCGTGAACTGCGGGCTGTTGAAATATTCGAACGAACAAGTAAGTTCACTTCCTTCAACACCAACCGCAGATGCCGTCGATCAGGAATCCGCAAGTTAGCTTCCCATTCCTTTGTTATATGAGCTAGCCTGAAAGTATGGCTGGCCAATCCCTCATCGCCGACGCGTTGCATCAGATCGTCACTGAGCGTGAATCGCTTACCGAACCGCAGGCGCAAGCTGTGATGCAGGAAATCCTGCGCGGTGAAGCCACCGACGCCCAGATTGCTGGGTTACTGGTTGCCTTGAGTATGAAGGGCGAGACCGTCGAGGAAATTGTTGGATTTGCCAGGGCCATTCGCGGTACGGCTTCGGCAATTGATTTTGGGCCGGGGTTCAATCTTGTTGATACTTGCGGTACGGGCGGCGATACTCGTGGTACGTTCAACGTTTCTACCGCAGCCGCTTTTGTCGCCGCTGGTGCCGGTATCCGAGTGGCTAAGCACGGCAACCGCAGTGTGAGTTCCCAATGCGGATCTGCGGATGTGATGGAAGCTCTTGGCGTGAACATCATGCTCCCGAAAGAGCGGTTGGCGGCCTGCGCGCAAGAGGTCGGAATGATCTTCCTCTTCGCGCCAGCCTTGCATTCTGCGATGAAAGTTGTACAAGACGCGCGCCGCGAACTGAAGCTTCGCACCGTATTCAATCTGCTGGGACCGCTAACCAATCCAGCTCACGCCTCGGCGCAGGTGGTGGGAGTCTATTCAGTCGAGTTAGTGGAGAAGCTCGCTGAAGCGCTCAGCATGTTAGGCCTGCGCCGTGCTCTGGTAGTGCATGGCAACGACGGGTTGGACGAGATCACGATTACTACGTCCACGCGAATCGCGGAAGTGCGCGATGGCCAGGTTCACACCTATGAAGTCACTCCTGAGGAGTTTGGATTCCAGCGTGCGCCGCTAAGCGACATCGCAGGCGGTGATGCCAGGGACAACGCAGAGATAATTCGCCATATTTTACAGCGCGAGAAATCTGCACGCCGAGATATTGTTTTGTTGAACGCCGCCGCTGCGCTGGTGGCTGCCGGCCAAGCGAACACACTAACCGCCGCGCTCCCCGCCGCCAAAGAAGCGATTGACTCCGGTGCCGCGCTGTCGAAGCTGGACGCGCTGGTGAAGTTCACCAACGCAACACACATGTAGCGCTGCCGTCCGGGTGGCGGCCCGCCCGCCGAGGGTTGATCTTACAGCAAGGATCGTTCGCTGCGAGGGCAAGATGCCCTCGCGACTGCTGGCGGGACGCCAGCGCTACTCACCCCCTACTTCTTCAATCGCTCAATCTGCGCCAGGTGATTGGGCCCATGCGCCGCCCAATAGCGAATCATTTCTTCCAGTGTTACTTGCTTATTACGTTCCGGATGGAAACCGCTCTTGCTTAGGTCTCTGATTTGTACCCGCCGCAACAAGCGCAAGTTGTGATGCCGTTCCAGCCCAAACTGCGCGACCAGTTCCGGCACGGATGCTTCCAGATATCCCAAATGCGCGGCCCACGCGTCTTGATCGATGGGTGCGAATTTCGGTTCTTTATCGGCCAGGACCTGCCGGAAGCGGTAAGCAAACACAAGTTCGCTATCCGCCAGGTGGCCGACAATTTCTTGCATGCACCACTTTCCAGGTGCAGGTTTGCTGCGCAGAATCGTTTCTGGCACGCCTGAAACGGCTGCGGCCAAGCGTTTGGGGTCCTGTTCCGCTTCGGCCAAGAGCTTCTTAAGTTCGGAGGGAGTCACTGAGCACCTCACACAATTTTTACCACGAGGCCATCCATCGAGGTGAACCAGACCGTTGATCGATGGTAGTCACTTCTGTGCTCCTGTTAGCTGCTCAAGATTTTCCCGAGCCAGCGAATGATCCGGCTGAATCTGCAGCGCCCGCTCCAGGTGAGACTTGGCCTCTGCAACATGTCCAGTCATAGCCAATGCACTTCCCAAATTTGCCTCGGCGTCTGCATCGTCTGGATGCAGCCCTGCGGCGGCGCGAAAGTGCTCAGCTGCTTCCTCGAACCGCTCCTTGGACGCCAGAACGGTGCCAAGGTTGTAATGCGCGTCAAAGTGATCTGGGCGAATTCGCAGAGCGTCCTTGAAACACTGAATGGCTCCGTCGGGATTTCCCGCGGTAACATAGGCCGTGCCCAAAGAATTGCTTGCGGTAGCGTTGTCAGGGCGTAGTTCGTGTGCACGCTCATAGTGTTGAATTGTGTCAGCAGTCTCGCCCCTTGCCTGCAACATCGCTGCCAGATTGTAGTGCGCCTCAAAGTCTGCCGGGTTCTTGTCGACGTTATGGCGGGCAAGCGCCTCCTGCAAGGCTCGCCTGGGGTCACTTCCGGAATCTTTGCCCCGCGGCAAGACCTGCAACCACAAGTGTGCCATCTCGTCGCTAGAACGATTGCCCGCGACCACGCGAGCCGGAGGTGATTGGGATTTGAAACGTTGCCTGCGGAATTGTCGTACATGTAACGCATGGAAACTGCTGAACCGCGAGGGAGAAAGACGGGCTGCTCGTAGCGGTACACTGCCTGCCAGTTTAGACCTCACTTCCGAATGTGGATCAGAGATGTGGGGGTCCCGTCGGGCAGCTTCGCTGTCGCCTCCAAATCCTTACCGAGGTAGTGAGCATGCGGATGCACGGCGAGCAAGTCAACGTCGTCAGGTAACGTGAAATCATCTGTCACGACAAAATTTTTGTCTCCCGGCGGAATGTCCAACGCAGCGTCGTTCTCCAGTTGCAACAGCATGGGGTGGAGGGTTGCTGGCTTGTTCGTGAAACAGAGGCCGATGCTCGGCTGCACGAGTTCAGGTTTCCCTGAGGGCTGCAAATGCATGTTGAGAATCAGGTCGGTGCCTCGGTCTACGCGCAGCGCCATGCCATCGGGCTCGGTGTAAGGTACTGTGCCGGGTTTCCAAAAAAGAAAATGACTGTCCGGATCAAACGTTTCTGATTCTATGCTAAGCTTCACCCCGCCGAATCCCGCGCCAGGCTCACTCTCACGACTGCGTGTAGACTGTTGACGTTCAACCGCGATATTGCTCCAATCATCTTTCGTTCCTGCTCAATATGTCATTCCGGAAAAGCGTGCGCTCATTCGCTGGATCGCAGGCGCATATCGGTTCGATATTGGGCAGTCATTTCGCACAAACATGAGCACCGCAGCTTTGCCCGTGGAAAGCTGCAAGGGGTCAACTGCTTTACCGCTGAGATTAATGCCTTGCTGCAGTTGTTTGCCGTGAGGCTGCGCCGTAGCAAAACTCGCGAGGAGGATTGCCGCAAGAATCTTAGGGACAATCTGGACCACGATCCTATTGCTGCGATACAAAGCGATCTTTCTCCGAGAACCGCACGAATTCTAAAGCGTGCCGCAGGCGTTGTCGAACTTCGTTTGCTCTAAAATCAAACCCTATTTTGGCGGCGTGTTTTTAGCGATGGTCAAGCGGTTGTTCCTTACGTCGGATTCGGGAACGCTGCCATCGTTCACGACGATCTCAATTGGTTCCGCCGGAGTCGCGATGCGCGTGACTGCTTTCGATTTGGCACGCATCTCGAGGCGTTGCGTGAAATCTCCGTTGTTGGTGCGAATGGTAACGGTAACTTCTGCCCCGGCCGTTCCAGTGTTTTCAATCGTTACTGCGGTTACAAAGTTCGATCCCGTTCCTTGGCGCGCATTGGCAGACTCGAGTCGGAAATCGGGCAGACCTGCGTCGGTATAGACCCAGTCGTGAAAGAACCACGTCAGATCGCGCTTCGATTGTTCTTCCAGCACATGCTGAAAATATGTCGGGTCATGGTCTGCGGCAGGATCATAGGCTCGGATTGCTTTCTTTAGAGTGGCGTCGCCCAGCATATCTCGCAGCATCCACCAAACCAGTGCGGCTTTGCTGCGATAGAAAACTTCATTCGTGGCGGTTTCGAGAGGCTCTCCACCGGTAGTCCCCCCAGCTTTCTCGACCTGTAACACGGCAGCGCGGTGTCGCTCCATGTAATCCACGGCACCCTCGCGTCCGTTCTGCCTTTCGAGCGCCAGCGCCTGCGTGAAGTGCGCCGCTCCCTCGCGGATCCACAAACGCGACGACGAGAACGCCGCGTGCGTGAGCTGATGCGTCTGCAACAGCTGTACTAAATTTGGATCACCTTTTGCGATCGGAAGTAGAAGCATATCTCCCGCTTCGAAGGGCGCAGCGTCTGGGTCGGCAAGCTCAACCACTTCCGCTTTCACTTTCGGAGTTCCGAACCAATCCTGCACAAGAGGGGCAACGCCTTCTGCTGTCTTAACGAATTCGGCGGCCTCAGTAGCATGCTCCGGCAGGTAGCGCAAACGCAACGTCTTCGAGTTTTCTTCCCGCAATCGTCCTGCGACGAGCGTAGGTTCAGCAAATCCCAGCGAATCGAAGGTGCAGGTCAGAGTGAATTCGCTCGCGCCCCCCGTAGACTCTGCTTGCTCAAGACAGTCTTTACCATTCGTTTGCACTACGAACGGCGCTTCCGTAGCTGACGCCACCAACTCCACCTGCAAGTTCATCGTGGATTCCGCGTGCCGAGCCTTCCATTTTCCAAGCGCCACAAACATCGCGTCTCCATCGGACAGACTTTGCGCCTCCATCGCGACTGGATACCAGGCCACATAGCCAATGCCGCGGAGGGCGGCAAACGATTCACCAATTTGATCCCAATCGTTATGTCGCGCCACCGCTCCCGGTGTGCCGATGCGAGTCAGCCGCGTTGCGTCCAGCAAAATGACGCCTTCGTAGCCGATCTCGAGGGTAACGGATTGTTTTGGAGCAACTTCGTGCGGCAGCGTGACGATCGCTTCCGACAGGTCGCTGGTATGGTCGATATCCGATGCGAACGGCTGCGTTACGAATTGCAGAGGAATCAGTTTCGATTCTTCGCCAGACTTCGTGGATGGTTCAGCGACTGCGCGAATCGACCGCCAGTTCAGCGTAGAAGAAATCTGAAGAGCGGCGATGTGTTGCGGCTGCGAGGAATCGTTGCGCAGAGTGATCCTGCCGCGTGCCCCCAACCGATGCTGCTCCGGCTCAATCCTTACATTGAGGTCGTAGCGGGTGAACGTAAAGGCCTCGCGGTCGAGTCCCGAAGCGCTGGTAAGAAGCGCCAGAAGCGTTCCCAGGGCCACGCTCAGTTTGTGCAGGAACGTCATTTCGACTTGGATGCGCTTTTCGCCGCCGCCACGTGTCGCTGGCGCACAATTTCATACAGAACAATGGCTCCTGCGACGGAAACATTCAACGACGGAACTTTGCCCAGCATTGGAATGGACACCAGGAAATCGCACTTCTTGCGCACTAGATCGTGCACGCCTTTGCCTTCAGCGCCCAGCACCAAAGCGCAGTCCATCATGTAATCGATGGAATCGTAAGACTGTGGCGCCCGTTCGTCGAGGCCAACTGTCCACACATTGGCGGCCTTAATCTCTTCCAGCGCGCGCCCAATATTTGTGACCTTTGCGACTGGAAGGTGTTCACTGGCCCCCGCCGAAGCTTTCGCTACAGTTGAAGTTACGCCTACCGCACGACGTTCCGGAATCACAACACCATCCGCGCCAGCCGCGTCGGCAGTTCGCATAATGGCGCCGAGATTGTGCGGATCTTCGATTCCATCCAAAACGACGAGCAAAGCGTGTTGCCCACGGCGCTTCGCCAGCAAGGCTTCCACATCGCAATACTGCTTGGCCGAGGTAATTGCAACGGCACCCTGATGCCCTCCGCTACCGGCCAGCCGTTCAATATCCTGCTTCGGCATCAGTCGCACGCTAACTCCGGCGTGCTTGCATTCTTCAATCAGTTTCTGCAAACGCGCATCATGCCGCTCGCGGGCGACCGCCACGTATTGAATCGCACGCCCCCGAGCCTTCAGCGCCTCGCTGACCGCGTTGATCCCGTAAATCGATTCCATGAAACTAGTTTACGGCTTTGCCCGTGTGGCGCGGACACTCTTGTCCGCGAAACCTTGACTCTCCGCTACACTACTTACTTCTGGAGAACTCATGCCCGACGTCTTTATCCTTTCCGCCGCGCGCACGCCCATTGGTAAATTTGGCGGCGCTCTAGCTTCCCTCAGCGCAGCCGATCTCGCGGTCATAGCCGCTAAAGCCGCTATCGAACGCGCTGGAATCCAACCGCAGCAAGTGGAAGAATCCATTTTCGGCAACGCGCGCCAAGCCGGGGGCGGACCCAATCCTGCGCGCCAAATATCCATCCGCTGCGCCATTCCGCAGGAAGTCCCCGCCTATACCGTCAACAAGGCCTGTGCTTCGGGCATGAAGTCCATCGCCTTGGCGTATCAGGAAATCTTGCTGGGAAACGCCGAGTGCATTCTCGCGGGGGGCACGGAATCCATGTCGCGACTCCCGTTTTACCTGGAGGGCGCTCGCTTCGGCTACCGCCTCGGCAATGGCGAAGTGGTCGATGGCATGTATCGCGATGGCTTCTTTTGCCCCATGGCTCAGATGCTGATGGGAGAGACCGCCGAAGTCCTCGCCACGCAGTACAAAATTTCTCGCGACGAGCAAGACCAGTTCGCCCTGGCATCGCAAGAGAAAGCGGCCGAGGCTATTGCGGATGGCCGCTTCAAGACAGAACTTGCTCCCGTTACTATCGAGAGCAAGAAAGGGCAGCAGATTTTCTCCGCCGACGAGCATCCATTCGCGGGGGCTACAATCGAAAAACTCGCAAAACTCCCGCCGGTCTTCTCAAAGACAGGCACCATCACAGCAGGGAATTCCTCCGGCATCACCGATGGCGCTGCCGCGGTCGTCCTAGCCAGTGAAGCGTTCGTCAAGCGCCATAACCTCAAGCCGCTGGCCCGCATTCTGGCAGCAACTTCTGCGGGCGTTGATCCCAGGACTATGGGCATCGGCCCCGTTCCAGCCATTCGCAAAGTAAAGGAAAAACACGGCATCCTCCTCCAAGACTTCGACCTTGTCGAACTCAACGAAGCATTTGCCGCCCAGGTTCTAGCCTGCGATCGCGAACTGCACCTCGATCCCGCCAAGCTCAACGTGAACGGAGGATCAATCGCCCTGGGGCACCCCATTGGATGCACCGGGACGCGCATCACGGTCACACTGTTGCACGAGATGCTACGGCGCAAGGCCAAACGGGGTCTGGCAACGCTGTGCGTTAGTGGCGGGATGGGGATGGCGCTGGCGCTGGAAAACGTCGCCTAGAGCCTGAGGCCACGTTACTGGCCCGTTTTCGCTATACTTCAAGCAGGCCACTATGCAGCTTTCCGCTCTCATCGTCGACGACGAACAGCTCGCTCGCGACGAACTCGCCTACCTACTCAAAGACACCGGCGAAGTGAATGTCGTCGCACAAGGCAAGAACGGTCTCGACGCGATCAATCTAATCAAAGAGCACACCCCGGATCTAGTTTTTCTCGACGTGCAAATGCCGGGCCTCGACGGCTTCGGCGTGATTAAGAAGCTGCTCGATAAGAAAGTCGTGCTGCCCAAAGTCGTTTTTGCGACCGCCTTCGACCAATATGCAGTGAAGGCTTTTGAGGTCAACGCGGTCGACTACCTGCTGAAACCGTTCGACAAGAAGCGGGTGGCGCAGGCAGTACAAAGAGCTCGTGAACAGATGTCTCCGGCCAACGTTTCGCAGGATCGTCTCGAGACTCTGGTCCGCATGCTGGAAACGCAGAAGCAGCAGCCCTCCAAGTTGCTGATTAAAGCTGCTGGACGCATGCTTCTTGCCGATCAAAAAGATATTTGTTACGCCTCCATCGAAGACGGCGTCATCACCGTTGTGACGGCTGGAGCGGCCGGTCTCGAAGGCCATTCGAACTGCCGCACTCTGGAAGAACTCCTCGACAGTCTCGATTCCAAACTTTTCTGGCGCGCTCATCGCTCGTATCTGGTCAACATCAATCGGATCAAAGAAGTAGTGCCGTGGTTCAAGAGCTCCTACCAGCTCCGCATGGACGACAAGAAGCACAGCGAAATCCCAGTCAGCCGCGCGCAAACGAAGCGGTTGCGGGAGTTGTTTGGGCTCTAAAGAAAGCTATTAGCCGTTAGCTCTTAGCTTTGGAATTGTTTTCAGTTGGCAACAGCCGTCTCTACCGAAACAAGCTAATGGCTAAGAGCTAGCAGCTTCCTTTATGTCCCGAGGTTGGGAAAGCAAATCCGTCGAAGAGCAGCAAGCCGAGGCCGCCTCCTCGAAGAATCAGCCTAAGCTGCGTTTTACCCCAGAACAAATCGCGCAGAAGCAGGAGAGAGAAAGCCTGCTCCTGTCGCGCAAGCGAATTCAAGGACAGATCGCGTCTGCGCGGAACGTCCGCCATCGCCAGATGCTAGAGGATGCGCTGGCTGACTTGGACTCTAAAATTGCTCAGTTGAGCTAGCTCGTGTGGCGACGGAGCTTGCTCCGTCGAGTTTTTGATCTCACCAGCTAAATCCGAACTTCCGTCCCGTCGGCTGAGGTCAAAATCCAGTCGGAGCAAGCTCCGCTGTCACGCGAACAAAGGTAACCATTACCGTCGGTTACCTCGCTTTCACGTTTCCTCTGCCGTCCTCCCCATCCCCCTGACGTATAATTATGCTATCCCCATGAAAGCTCACGTCTACGTTTCTTTGAAGAAAACTGTGCTCGATCCCCAAGGTAAAACCATTCAGGGAGCCCTCAAGAAGATGGGCTACCAAGGGCTCGGGGATGTGCGACAGGGAAAGTTTTTTGAAATTGCTCTCAACGGCGGATTGACCAAGGAACAGGCCACAGCCGAAGTCGAAAAAATGGCGCGCGAAGTTCTCACAAACCCTGTTATCGAGGAATTCCGTTTTACCGTGGAAGAGTAAGTGAGGCCTGTGTAGAAATAGCAGATTCCTCACGATGGAACTGTTCGGAATGACAAAGTCTTAGATTTGCAACAAGCAGTTGCAGAATCGCAGTCTCCCCTGGGTTTTTCAGGATAGTTTGCCAAGTCCGCCGTCCTCGCGCCCCCCGTTGACGGAAATACTCAAGATTCTCAAGGAGTTTCACCATGTGTGGCATCGTTGGCTACGTCGGCAAAAAAGAAGTTGTTTCGGTCATTATCGAAGGTTTGCGCAAGCTGGAATATCGCGGCTATGACTCGGCGGGAATCGCCGTCTGCGGCAATGGCGACGGCCTGCAGATTCGTCGCGCCGAAGGCAAACTGCGCAACCTCGAAGAAGTGATTCGCAAGCAGCCACTCGACGGCACCTACGGCATCGGCCACACGCGCTGGGCCACCCATGGCCGCCCTAGCGAAGAAAACGCTCACCCGCATCGCGATTGCACTGGACGCATTGTCGTGGTCCACAACGGCATCGTGGAGAACTACCTGATGTTGAAGAAGAAGCTCACCCAGGAAGGCCACAAGTTCACAACTGAAACAGATACCGAAATCATCGCCCACCTGGTCGAAAAATACTTGCACGGCGCAGGCAACAATGGAACACCTATTCCGCTCGAAGAAGCTGTTCGCAAGACCTGCAAAGATCTGACCGGCGTCTTCGCCATGAGCGTGATTTCCGCCGACGATCCTAACAAAATCGTCGCCGCGCGTCTCGGCCCGCCTTCCGTGATTGGAATTGGCAACGAAGAATACTTTGTCGCCTCCGACGTTCCAGCCATCCTTTATCACACGCGCGACATGTTCTTTCTGCATGATGGCGATCTGGCGGTCCTCACCCAAAGCGGCGTGCAGGTTACCGATTTCGACGGTAAGCCCGTCACGCGCGAGGTCCAGCACATTACCTGGGACCCGATCATGGCGGAAAAAGGCGGCTTCAAGCACTTCATGCTCAAAGAGATTTACGAGCAGCCGCGTTCCGTCCGCGATACCACTTTAGGCCGCGTCTCCCAGGATTCCGGTCGAATCTTTCTGGACGAAATGCAAATCAGTGAAGACGAATTCCGTACCATGAAGAAGATCAATATCTCAGCCTGCGGAACCAGTTGGCACGCCGGTTTGGCCGGCAAGTTCATGATTGAGCGTCTGGCCCGTGTTCCCGTGGAAGTCGACTACGCCAGCGAATGGCGCTATCGCGATCCCATCATTGCTCCAGATACAGTCACGGTTGTGATTTCGCAGTCGGGCGAGACTGCGGACACGATTGCTGCGCAGCGTGAAGCCAAAGCTAAAGGCTCCAAAACGCTGGCGATCTGCAACGTGGTCGGTTCCGCGATTACTCGCGAAGCGCAAGGCACCATTTACACGCACGCCGGTCCGGAAATCGGCGTCGCCTCCACGAAGGCTTTTACCGGACAGCTCACCGCGCTCTACTTATTCGCTCTCTATCTCGGCGAAGTCCGCGGTGTTCTGGCACCTGAGCGAGCCAAAGAGCTGGTCGCCGAACTTACCCGCATCCCTGGCAAGATCGAGCAGTTGCTCACCCACGACGATGCTTGTGAAGAACTCGCAAAAATCTACGTTCGCGCGCAGGATTTCTTGTTCCTCGGTCGCGGCATCCATTACCCGATTGCCCTTGAAGGTGCGCTGAAGCTCAAGGAAATTTCCTACATCCACGCCGAAGGCTATCCCGCCGGAGAGATGAAGCACGGCCCCAACGCGCTGATCGACGAAAACCTTCCCGTTGTCATTATCGCCACCTGCGACCGCAGCGATCCAAATTCGGTTACGCGTTACGAGAAGACGATGTCGAACTTGAAAGAAGTGAAAGCGCGTTCCGGAAAAGTAATTGCCCTGGCCACGGATGGCGACGAGGAAATCAGAGAAGAAGCCGATCACGTGCTCTACATCCCGCCGGCACCCGACGAGCTCTCCGCCATTCTGGAAATCGTGCCGCTGCAGTTGCTGGCGTACCACATTGCCGTCCGCCGCGGTTGCGATGTGGATCAGCCCAGGAATCTGGCGAAGTCGGTGACGGTCGAATAGGAACGCTTCCGTCTAGCGATTGTCTCCCTCGCTCTTGATGACGCCGCGTTCCTTTCGATCAGCGAGCTTCTTTAGATTGAGTTCAGCAATTTGTTCCAGAGTTACGCCAAGTTCCTGAGCGGACGCGGCGATGTACCACAGCACGTCGCCCAGCTCTTTCGCGTAATCCTCAATTTCTCGGGACTCCATCCCACGGCTCGACATGCTGCCGGTATTGCGCCAGCGCTTGCCGACCTTATCGCAATATTCTCCGGCTTCGCCTGCCAGTTTCATAGCTGGATAGCACAGATTCTCGCCCATGCTCGGGTAAGCCGCCGTGGTTCCCGCCTTCTCTTGGTATTCGTTCATCGTCATTGTCGATAACCTTTCTTTTCACCTTTCTTTTCACTGCGGACGTCAAACGCTGACAGAACCAGACGATGCTCGCGCGCGCAACCTCCATGCCGACCCTAAGTACACGAGCGCGGCTACAATCACCAGCGCCTTCAATCCGAACCACAGTGACAGCGATTCCAGCAGTCCGCCTGCCAGCGAACCGAACAAGTTCGACCCCAGCGCGTTGCCTTCAAACCGTGCCTTGGCAAAGCTGGATACAAACACAATCCCCGCAAAAAATACCGGCAGGCACAACACCAGGATTGAAACGATCCCTCGCACCACCAGCGACTCCAAGAACAGTTTTTCCATTGGCACCATGTATAGCATCACTAGCGATACCAGCAGTCCCGCATATGCCAACCGTACTGGAATCTTCGGGAATGCCTGGTAAACCAGATTCGCCGCTACGATCAAGCACAGCAATCCCGACACGACGATGGAATTGACCACCCATGTCGTTCCAAATAACAAGGCCATGCGGCTCACAATCTGCGCTTCCAGCAGCATGAAGCCCGCGCCCAGCAGAAAGAAGTGCATCTGAATCTTCCCTGTCCCGCCGCCAGCCTGCCGGATAAACCATCCGAGCGTCACGATCACTGCAATCGAAACCAGAATCACGCTGAGCGGCAATCCCGGCTCATGCTGATAGAAGTACGGCCAGTCATCCGTTGTGACGCGCGCGGTTTGCATAGGCATGTGCGAATGCGTTTGTAGGTAGGCTCCCAGCACCGGATCGGCTACAGCTTTTGCAATACGTTCTTGCGAACCCGCCACGAAGAAGCGCCCACCGGTTGTCGATATCGAAGCATCGCTCTGAAACTGCACAGGCGCCGCACCAAAAACCTCCCGCAGCAGCGCGAAGAGCCGTCCTGCCACCCAAGGGGTGTCCACCTGAAACTTCACGATCAGCAAGCCATCGGGACGCAACAGCCGCCGCGCCTGCACCATGGCCTCTCGCGTGTAAACGTAGTTGTCGATGCGAATATTGGTGAAGTGCGAAGCGGTCGTATGTGAATCCAGCAGCGAGAACACAATTAGATCGAATTTTGCCTCACTGTTCTGGACGTAGCTGCGGGCGTCGTCCACCACCACATGCGTGCGTGGAGATTGGTAAGGATGCTCGAAGTGCAGCTCGCGCCCCAGCTTCAAAATCAGTGGATCGATCTCGACAGCCACGACGTCGCTGGCCCCGTTACGAAGCGCCGCTGCGACATCGTTGCCCATCCCCGCTCCCAGCACCAGCACCGATGGCGGCGAGGGATAAAAGCGGTAAGGCAGGTTATAAGCGTTCCACTCAATCGGAACCTGCGCGAATTCCGCTGGATGAGCCCGAACATACTCCGGCGAAAGGTCTAGAACTTGTTGATACCACGCATCGTTGGTATTGAGGGTGTAGGAGCGAAGTCTGTCGCCGTCTTTGTTCGCCAGCAGTGAAAGCTTCTGGTAGGGTGACCAGTAAGTTTTCACGTTCGCGCCATCGGACAGGCTGAGCAATATTACGCAGAACAAGAATGCCGCTCCCACCACCATCCGGACGCGGCGGTTGGTCCAGAACACCAGAACCGACAATATTCCCGCCACCAGCAGCCACACGGCAGGCGGCTGGCTCAGAAACCCCAGCAGAGTAAAGCAGCCGATTCCCGCCAGGCTTGCCAGTACGTTCACGCTATAGGCGGTTACGCCATTGGCAGCCTTTTCAAACGACCAGCCCACCAGCTGCCCACAAGGTACGAATACCAAAGCAATTTCAGCGAAAAGAGGTACTACAAACAGCATGGCCAAAAGCATCCCCGTCCAGCTCGCTGGCGCTGCCGGGACACCCCACATGTGAACCTCCGACCCCGATCCAAGCAGACGAGGCAACCCTGCAATCATGTCGTGCAAGGGCGAAAGTGGAGCCTTGAGGATGATCGTCAGCAGCAGCAGCGGCGCCAGCATCGCATTGACGTGAATGCGCCGCCGACACAACAGGCAGCCCAATCCAAATCCAAGAAAACAGGCCAACAGCACAAAATTCTTGAAATACGCGAAAACACGAATTTCCGAGGATACCCAGCGGATCATCAGCATTTCCAGAAACAGGCTGAGCAGGCTGATGAGCGCCAGCTTCCCATAGCCGCCAGCGCCAAGCTCTTCCGGATCGACCTCCAGCCAGCCTCGCGAGGCCGCACCATCCCCCTCGCCAACGCGGTACAGACGCGCTAGACGGTACGCCAGCAGCACGACCAGACTGGCCACCAAAATCAGCAAAGCGAACGATCCTAGCGACTGCCCTGCGATCTGCATCTGGTATCCATCCCCCGGTCGGAACCGTTTTCTGCAAGCTGGCGATTGTAACCTGCCACCCTGCCGATTGCCGAATCTTCCAGCCGCTGACAGACCTCAGATTTGCTTGCATCCTTCTTGGGTCAACCTACATCCAAAGATTGACAATAACTCACTCATGTCTTATCATGACTTTGCTGATAGGCAAGGTGTTTCGAGCTAAGCAATTATAAACAAAGCACTTATATATCTCTAAGGAGGCCGAAAATGGCCAAAATCATCGGGATTGACCTCGGGACCACGAATTCTGTTGTAGCTGTGATGGAAGGCGGCGAGCCCAAAGTTATCGCCAATGAAGAGGGTGGGCGCACCACTCCTTCGATTGTCGGCTACACCAAGAGCGGCGAGCGACTCGTTGGCCAAGTTGCCAAGCGCCAAGCCATTACCAACCCGGAAAACACGGTTTATTCGGTTAAGCGCTTCATGGGGCGTCGCTTCGAGGAAGCCAACGAAGAGATGAAGATGGTTCCCTACAAAGTGGTGCGGCAGGGGGATAACGTTGCCATCGTGGCGCAGGATAAGACGTATTCTCCGCCAGAAGTTTCCGCGCTCATTCTGCAGAAGCTGAAGAAAGCTGCAGAAGACTATCTGGGCGAGACAGTGACCGAAGCTGTGGTCACCGTGCCTGCGTATTTTAACGATGCTCAGCGCCAAGCCACCAAAGACGCTGGCAAAATTGCCGGGTTGGACGTGAAACGCATCATCAACGAGCCGACGGCGGCCGCGCTCGCCTACGGCCTCGACAAGGGCAAGGAGGACGAGCTCATCCTCGTCTTCGACCTCGGCGGTGGCACGTTCGACGTGTCCCTCCTCGAGGTGGGCAAGGACGACGACTTCTC
>JANXUC010000163.1 GCA_025352065.1 Acidobacteriaceae bacterium
AGAAAGCTGCAAAGAAAAAGGCAACAAAGAAAAAGCACTAGGCAACAGTGCTTTGTGGTAACGAACGAGACTGAGGGACGCGAAAGCGTCCCTTTAGTTTTTTGAAATGGAACAAAAACTTTACCACAGAGGACGCAGAGGTACACCGAGGAAAGGCAAGGCCGATCAAGCCACTGAACCGGCAGCTATGCCATCCAATTCAGCAAACTAGAGCAGATTCCGGTATGGTATAGAGTTTCGCCCTCAGGGGCTAAAGCCCGGATTGAGTTGAGCTTTAACGGCACGGCTGAAGTCGCGCCCTGATACGAACCTTAAGTCCCGCCCTCTTTCGCAAAGAACGCGAAAGAAGGACGGGGCACCCTCATGAGTTTTTCCGCAGCCTGTGAAGCCGTGCCCTTCCCGTTCTTGATTCGTACTCTACGGCAACTCGAAAACTGCTCAAGCTCACCCCAGAATGATTCAGTGCTGGATAGCGGCGGGGGTATTTAGCACAACTAAATTCTTTTCCGTGGCGGGACAAAGGCTGCGGAAGCCACACCAGATGCAATGATGTCCGCGTTTGGGCTCGAACTTTCCGGCGGCGATGTTTTCGGCTGCTTTCCGCACCTGCGCGCTGGCTTTCGCAATATCAGCATCGGTGCAGTGAGTGACGGCGAGGCTTCCGTCGGCTAGATTCTGCAGTCCCAAGACACTCGCGTTGTAGTTCCACTTTTGCGAAGCGGCCATGGCGTAGATGGAGAGCTGCAGACTCTTTTCGGCATCTTTTTTGGATTTAGGCTTACCGGTTTTGTAGTCGATGATGCGGACCGTGCCGTCCGGCAGGCGGTCGATGCGATCAATGCGACCGCGAATCTTGGTGCCGCTGACTTCGATATCGAACTCCTGCTCGGTGTGGATCACTTCGGGGGGATTCGTTGCGGTGGCGGTGACAAAATCCTGCAATTGCTGAGAGCCCTGGGTCTGGTAGAGTTCGCGCTGGTAGTCGTCGCGAATTGTGGCCTTAGCAAATTCGTCGCGGAAAACCTGAACGACTTCGCCGGAGGTGACGGGGCGCTGGAAACGAATGGCATCGTCGTAGTGGCGCAGGGCGAGGTGCATGGCGGCACCGTACTGCATGGGAGCGTGCGGTTCCTCGGGAATACGCCAGTCGCGGCTCAGCTTGAACTTCAATGGGCAGGTTTCGTAATTTTCAATGGCGCTGGCGCTGAGGCTGAGCTTGGCGGATTTAGGAAGCGGGAGTCCGATCCAGGAAGAAACTCGCGACGGAGATACAGTGACGAAATCGGGGTCTGCCTCGGCCAGGAGATCGATTTGGACGGGCTCGGGGTCGCGCTGGCGCTGCCATCGGTGCAGGCGCTTGTTGGTGAGTAGATCGCGCAGATGGCCGGACGGGATTGGGTCTTTCTTGCTGCGACTGAGGCCACCGGAAAGTGTGAGCGTGTCTTTGGCGCGCGTCATGGCGACGTAGAACAGGCGACGTTCTTCCTCGTTGTGGAGTTCTTTGCTTTCGCTGGGGACTTCAGCCTGGTGCTGGCGCAATGCTGGCGGAAATTCGACCAGCGGCTGTTTGTAAGAATCGGGGAATGAACCGCTGCCAATGCGGATGATGAACACGTGAGGGAATTCGAGGCCTTTGGCGGCGTGGGCTGTCATGAGCTGGACGGCGTCGCGCTGCTGCGGAGCTTCGGCGGGAACTCTGCCGTTGGCCTCGCGGAAGAGAATGAGGTACTCGAGCAGTTCGCCGAGTTCGCCGTTATCCGTAGTTGGTTTCTTTTCCCACTTGTCGATGAAGTCGAGGAAAGCTCGGATTGCGAGCGCATCTCCGGGGAGATCGAAACGCTTCACGAGGATATGCAGAGCCTGGGCGCTCTTCCAGGGCTTCTGTGCAAGGTCTGCACGAATCTGATCGAGCTTGGCTAAGACCTGGGGACCCTGCGGGACATCGGCCAGGATTCGGTAGAGAGGGGTATCGCGGGAAGCGGAGCGCATGACGGCGTGGAGATGCAGCGCATCGACTTGAAACTGCGGCAGCGCGGCGACCCGGAACAGGCTGGCGCTGTCGGCTGGATCGACGATGGCACCGGCGCAGGCGAGCAGGTCGCGAACCTCGGGCGTGTCGAGGACATCGAGCGCATCAATGGCGAAGGGAATGCCAGCGGCCGCGAGTTGGTCGACTACGTCTTCGCGCTGATCGTGCTTGCGATAGAGTACGGCGAAGTTCTTCCAGGGGCCGCCGAGGGACTTCTTGCGGTGGCGGATGGTCATGGCGACATCTTCGGCCTCGCGCTCTTTCGTGGCTACAACGACTTCCAAGGGCTCCAGGCGGAGAGGAGCTCCGGCGGAAATGGCGTCCTCGTCGCGGACGGAAACCAGCGGTTGGCGCTGGTTGGGGATGCCGGGAATGTTTACGGTCTTGAAGATGGGCGGATTTTTGTCGATGACGGCATGGGAACACTGAAGGATGGGGGAGAGCGAGCGGCGGTTCCGGTCGAGGCGGATAATCGTGGTCTGCGGGAACAGCCGCAGGAAGATATCGAAGGCGCCGGAGGAGGCGCCGCGGAAGCGGTAGATGGCCTGGTCTGGGTCGCCAACGGCAAACAGGTTTGCGTCCTTACCAGTGAGCAGCGCGAGGAGACGGATTTGGGCGTAGTTCGTGTCCTGGAATTCGTCAGCGAGGATGAGGCGGGCGTGAGCTTGTTCCTGGGCTAGCAAGTCGGGGTCGCTTTCCAGCAGATGCACGGCACGGGTAATCATATGGCCGAAGGTGCCTAGATTTTCTTTTGTTAGCCATGCTTCGGTTTTGGCGTAGGCTTCGGAGATTTCGCGACAGCGAGCCAGGGCTTCTTCGTCGGAGATGTCTTCGCTTTCTTTGGACTTCACCACACGATGGATGGCGTGCTCGCCGCGCTCGATGCGATCCACGTAGCTGGCGTATTGGGCAGGCGTGACGAGCTCATCCTGACAGCGGCGCATGAAGTCGAGCAAGTCTTTCAGGAACTGGCCTACATTGGCGGCTCGAATGTAATGCTTGAGGTTGAGCTGACGAATGCGTTTGCGGAGGTAGATGTAGAGATCGGTATCATCGAGGACCTCGAAGCCCTTCCCGTTGCGCTTGAGGAGGTCGAAACAGTAGTCGTGGAAGGTGCGTGCCTGCAAGTTCTTGGCGGCAGGACAAAGGTCGGTGACGCGCTTTGCCATTTCCGCTGCGGAATTCTTGGTGTAGGTGAGAGCGAGAATTTCATCGGGGCGGGCGTGATTGTTTTCAATCAGGCTGGCGATGCGATGCGTGAGGACGGTTGTTTTGCCGGTGCCAGCGCCAGCGATGACGAGCATGGGGCCATGCACGTGCTGCAGGCCACGAGCCTGTTGCGGGTCGGGCGTGAAAACTGGCGCGGGCTTTCTGGGAACTGCCATGGCGCGAGGATAGCAGAGTGTTGACGGTGAAAACGTGGCCCCCGTGCGAAAGCGTGCATAAGTGGAGCGAGTCAACTGTGTTGGGAAAGCTACAAACCCCACCCTCTTTCGCAAAGAACGCGAAAGAAGGACGGGGCATCCGCTCCCCACACGGGGGAGAACGCCCATGCCTTGATCGTCATCTCCTGCACCGGGGTTGTGGCTATTGCAGTTGGGACATGGCGATGGCGAGAGCGGCGATGGCGGCGGTTTCTGCGCGAAGGATGGTGGAGCCGAGAGAGGCGGGTTGCCAGCCAGCTTGGGTAAATTTTTGTAGCTCGGAGGGAGTCCATCCGCCTTCGGGGCCGATGGCTAGAGCGAGTTCTCCTGAAAGACCGGGGGCGAATTCTGGTTTTTGGAGCGCATCTTTTAAGGAGACGTGCTGTTCCGTTTCGGCTAGGACAATGCGGTTGGGGGCGCTGTGTTGCAGCAGAGCTTCCAAATGGATAGGGGTCGCGACTTCGGGCTGGGCGGAACGACGGGACTGCTCGGAGGCCTGCAGGACCAAGCGTCGCCAACGATCAACGCGCTTGGCTGCGGCTTGCGCGAGATGCTTCTCACTGCGGGCGGCGATGAACGGAATGATTTGCGAGACTCCGAGTTCGACAGCTTTTTCGATGGCCCACTCCATACGATCAAACTTAAAAATGGCGATGGCGAGCGTGATGTTGGGGGTGGAAGGCGTCGGGATCACAGCGCCAAGTTGGAATTCGACACGGTCTTCCTGGACGGAGAGTATGTGGGCTTTGAAGACGCCTTCGGAAGTTGCGAGATCGAATTCCTGGCCGGGCTGTGCGCGGAGGACTCGGGAGAGATGCATGGCGTGTTCGCCTACAAGGTAGGCGCGGTCGGCTTCGACTTGGTCGGCGAGCCAGCGGCGGCGGGTCATTTGAGGAACGTCTGTCTTAGGATTGTGCGTTTTCGATATCCCGGCTCAAACCCCCGCTCTGTCGCACAGAACGCGACAAGGACGGGGCACCCACTTACCAACCGACAAGCAGGAACGCTCGCTCTGCATAGGCTCATTAGCTGAAAATCTCTTTCATTTTGTTGAGGAGCGAGCGGTGATGGGGAGTGTTTTCTACTTTCAGAGTTTCTCCCAGTTCTTGTAAGAGTTCGCGCTGGCGTTTATTGAGTTTGGTTGGAGTTTGGACGCGAATCTCTACAAAGAGGTCGCCATTGCCGCGGCCATTGAGGACAGGGACGCCTTGATTCTTGATGCGGAACGTAGATCCGGGTTGAGTGCCTTCGGGAACTTTCAGCGTGTGTTCGCCGCGCAATGTGGGGACTTTGATTTCTGCGCCGAGAGTGGCTTGGACGATGGAAATCGGCATCACGCAGTGCAGGTCGATGCCTTCGCGCTCGAAGAAGGAATGTTCTTTTACATGAAGAACGACGTAGAGGTCTCCAGATTGGCCACCGAAAGGGCCAGCTTCGCCGAGGCCGTTGAAGCGGATGCGGGTACCGTCTTCGACGCCAGCTGGAACTTTGGCTTCCACCGTGCGTTGGCGGAGAACTCTTCCCTGCCCCTTACATTTGGGACAAGGATCGGTGATGACCTGGCCTAAACCCTGGCAAGTGGAACAGGTGCGCGCGATGCTGAAAAAGCCTTGCTGATAGCGGACCTGGCCGTGTCCGGCGCAGGTGCGGCAGGTTACGGGAGACTTGCCGGGAGCGGTGCCAGCGCCGCGACAGTCTTCGCAAGTTTCATGGCGGCGGACGTTGACGGTGGTATCTGTTCCGAAAATTGCTTCTTCGAATTCGAGGTTCAGATCTTCGCGAAGATCGGCGCCGCGTTGGGCGCGGGTGCGACCGCGCTGCTGGCCGTTGCCGCCGCGTCCTCCGCCAAAATCGAATCCGAAGAAATCTCCGAGAATGTCGTGGAAATCGTGGAAGACGGTTTCTTCGAAACCGCCTCCGCCAGAGCTGACTCCGGCGTGGCCGAAGCGGTCGTAGGCGGCTCGTTTGTCGGCGTCAGCGAGGACTGAGTAGGCTTCGGCGGCTTCCTTGAATTTCTCTTCGGCGGAGTGGTCGCCGGGATTGCGGTCGGGGT
Source organism: Acidobacteriaceae bacterium (assembly GCA_025352065.1). Taxonomy (GTDB): domain Bacteria; phylum Acidobacteriota; class Terriglobia; order Terriglobales; family Acidobacteriaceae; genus JANXUC01. The sequence goes on from JANXUC010000163.1 coordinate 5,507, forward strand.
GGTGCTGCATGGCGAGCTTGCGGTAAGCGCTTTTGATTTCCTGCTCGCTTGCGCCGCGCTCCACTCCAAGAATCTCGTAGTAATCGCGTTTTGTATTAGTGGCCAAACTTCCCTCGGGGGCTGAAGCCCGGTTGATTCTAGCTTGAGATGGCACGGTTGAAGCCGTGCCCTTCCCGAGCCGGGTAACACGCCAAAATTTCTTCTCCAACACAGGAGAGCAGATTCCTCGCTGCGCTTCGGAATGACAAACTATTCACAAAACTTCTACGACACACCTTTGGGATTGCTGGCGACGCGCACCATGGCGGGCCGCAGCAGACGGTCCTTCAATTTGTAGCCGGGTTGCAATTCTTCTAAAACATGCTGGTCGGGGGCTTCATTCGTCTCGACCATTTCGATGGCCTGATGCTGATGCGGATCGAAAGGCTCGCCGTGTGCTCCGATGCGGCGGACTCCTAGCTTGCCCAGGGCATCCAGCAACTGCTTCTGGATCAATTCGATCCCCGAGTGGAGATCGGCCGTCGTCGTATTCTCGAAGTGCAGGGCACGATCGAGGCTGTCGAGGATCGGCAACAACGGCATAATCGCGTCGGTGATGGCGTAGTCGCGAAAATCCTGCTGTTCGCGGACTGCGCGCTTGCGAGCGTTATCGAATTCAGCCTGCATACGGGCCACGCGATCGAACAGTTCCTGCTTCTCGCGTTTTAGCGTTTCAATTTCGGATTCTGGCTTCGAAGGAGCTTCGATCTCGCCGGTGGGGCGTTCCAAATCGATGGCTTCGGGCTCGGGTGGTGCGTTGTTCTTTGTCATCGGACCTCAGGGGCTAAAGCCCCGATTTTTTTAGCACTCGGTGGCACGGCTGAAGCCGTGCCCTTTCAAAACTTGAAGACAAAACCAGCGATTGAAACGGAACATACGATCAAAAAATGCCGGTCGCTTCTTGCTTATAGGACAGCAGATTCCTCACGGTGGGGCTGTTCGGAATGACAAGCCTTTAGGGTCATCTATTCATTTCCCATATTAATTTCTCATTCTTAATCATTTTCGTTCAGCACTTTGTCGAACAGGCGCGCTATGTACGAGACGGCCGTGATGGTGTGCTGATAATCCATTCTCGTTGGCCCGAGGACCGCCAGCAAGCCCATTACTTCTCCGCTTACGCGCGCAGGAGAGCCAATCAGCACGAGGTTGCGCATGGAAGGCATGGCGTCATCCAGGCCAATGACCACACGCACGGCCTCGGTTTTCACGTCGAGGTAGGCTTTGAGAAGCTGAACAACTTTTTCCTTTTCTTCCAGAGTTTTGAGCAGTTCGCTCAGGCGCTCGCGGTCACTTTCGGACGCTACAAGGTTGGATGCGCCTTCCACGAAAACGGATTCGGTGGCATCGGTATGCAGGGCACCCTTGAGATAGAGCTGTTCGAGCGACTTCATCAGGCCGTCATATTCGCTACGCTCCTGTTCGATGCGGCGCTCGATTTCCGCGCGAAGGGTATCCATGGCCCAGCCGCGAAAATTCTCGTTGATGTAGCTGGCAACGAGGTCGAGGTCGGCTTGCTGCAGGTCAAGACGGAGGACACGGTCGCGAACTACGCCGGAACGGGTGACGACTACGGCTAGCACCTTGTGGTCGCCGAGGCGAGAGAAGTAGACGTGCTCAAGGGCGTTCTTGGGGCCGGAGGAGGCGACGGCCAAGCCTACGTTTCCGGAAATCAGCGAGAGGACATCCGACGTGCGCTCCATAAATTCCTGCGCGTCGGTAACACCGTGAAAAGTTTCTTCGATGGACTTTTGCTCTTCCGGGGCGAGGTGCGCCTCGCCGGAAATCTGCTCGACGTAGTAACGGTACGCTTCCGGAGTTGGAACGCGACCCGCTGAGGTATGGGGCTGGTCGAGGAATCCGGCTTCGGTGAGGTCGGCCATTACGTTGCGAATGGTGGCGGCGCTGAGGCCCTCGCGATTGGAACGAGAGAGGGTGCGCGAGCCCACGGGATCGCCGGTGGAGATAAAAGTCTCCACGATAGCGGTGAGGATTTGCCGCTCGCGCGCGCCGATGGGTCCGGTGGGTGGCATATAGAGTGATGGCTCAAAATGAGCCGGGTGCTGGTTTGGAGGTGGATCGCCCTAAATGATGGCCTGTAAGTTATTCATAATACAGGATTTTAGATTTAGATTGAGTCCTCTCCTAGCAAGATTTTAGGAAGGGGTGGGGTGGGTGTCAAGCGGAGGGCGACCGCCCGGTACCTTCGTGGAAAGTCGATCTGCTGCTGTTCGAACGGCCTTACAATCCTCCAACGAGTTTTGGCGCGTTAGGGATCTCTTATGACCAAAGGCGAAAAGAACCGGATGACAGCCGTGGTGCGGGCAGCGGAATACCTGTTTCTGGAAAACATCGCGCTGCGGCTGGTGATGGAGCATCGGGAGGTCGCCAACTGGCAGAAGCTGGTGGATCGGCTTCTCGCCGATCAAGAGATGCTGGATGGGGTGCGGTTGAAGTTCCGAGATGTTTACGATGCGCTGGAGCGGTCGGCGGACCCTTCTGGGGCGCTGGATGAGTTATTGGGAGGGATGCCGGGGCCGAAGACGCAGTAGGTGTCCGTGTCATCCGACAGGTAACCCCCCGCCCTGTCGCAAAGGACGCGACAAGGACGGGGCACCCTCGCGCTATTTTTGTCTCGAAGTGATTCCCTGTTAGAAGCAGAATTAGCGTCGGGTGCCCCGTCCTTCTTTCGCGTTCTTTGCGAAAGAGGGCGGGGGTTTTGATCTCAGTCCATAAAAGTTGACTTCAGGCCACAGGTCCGCGGGTTTATCTTGCATGCATGCCTTGGGCGCTGAAGCGATTTCAACAGGCGCGATGTCTGCACTTCCTTACATTCAGTTGCCATCAGCGCGCGCCATTGCTGGTCACCCCTCACGCGCGACGCATCTTCGAATACACGCTGGAAACAGTCCGGACTTGGTATGGATTTTACGTGACCGGGTACGTCGTCATGCCGGAGCATGTGCATCTACTTATCAGTGAGCCGGAACGCAGCTCTCTCGCAGTTGCTCTGCAGATGCTGAAGCAAAACACATCGCGCGAGCTGCGGGAGTTCGCGAAAGACAGTCGCTTCTGGGAGCAGCGGTACTATGACTTCAATGTTTGGAGTGAGAACAAGCGCGTGGAAAAACTACGCTACATTCATCGCAACCCTGTGGTACGAGGGTTGGTGAGGCAGCCTGAGGATTGGGAATGCAGCAGTTTTCGTCACTACGCTTCCGGAGTGAACGGAGTTGTCGAGATTGAATCGCAGTGGATGGCGCAGAGGCGGGAACTGCTGGGTGAGGCGTCGCAGGTTATTCGACGGGCCTAAAACCCCCGCCCTGTCGCAAAGGGCGCGACAAGGACGGGGCACCCCTCGCGTTGAGTTATTACTGAATCTGGATCACGGTGTCTTGCGTGGCTGCTTTGATCTCATCCACCCGTTTGACTACTTTCCTGGCGAAGGCGAAGAGAGGCTTGGCATCTGGGTTGTCTTCTCCGGCGTTGACGGCGGGTTTGCCTGTGTCTCCGGCTTCGCGGATGGACGGCAGCAATTGGATGCTACCTAGAAATGGAACACCGAACTGGGCGGCGGTTTTTTCCGCGCCTCCTCGGGAGAAGATATCGATTTCGTGGCTACAATGCGGGCACACGAAGTAGCTCATGTTCTCGACCATGCCAACCAGATCGACTTTCATCTGCCTAAACATTTCGATGGCTTTGCGGCCATCTTGCAGCGAAACATCGGACGGCGTCGAGACTACGATGGCTCCGGTTAGCGGAACGGTTTGGATGAGCGACAGTGCGACGTCTCCTGTGCCGGGCGGGAGATCGACGATCAGGTAGTCGAGCTCTCCCCAGACGACCGAACCGAGAAATTGCTTGATGATGGAATGGAGCATGGGCCCGCGCCATATTAGGGGCTTATCGCCTGGGTTGAGCAGGCCGACGGAGATCATTTTCAGGCCGTGAGCTTCCAGCGGCTTGATGCGGTTGTCGCCCAGGACTTCGGGCTGGCGGTTGGCGCCCAGCATGAGCGGGACGTTGGGGCCGTAGACGTCGGCGTCGAGGAGACCCACGCGGTGTCCGAATTTCGCCAAGGCTACGGCCAAGTTGACGGCTAACGTGGTTTTGCCGACTCCGCCTTTGCCGGAGCCTACGGCGACGATGGCGTTGACGCCGGGAAGAGGCTGAGGAGTGGGTTGCTGCTGGCCTTGATGAGAATGGGATGCCACGAGTACCGTCCAGTCTTAAATTGCGAAAACTTGGGTTTGAAACTCGATTATACAGAGCGGGCGCGTTGGAGTTCTCGCTCGGCTAGGCGGTGTTCGCGGCGGCGACCGGCATCTTCATAGCGCTGCTTTTCTTCGTCGGTTTCCGGAACCACGGGCGGCACGGGCACGGGGCGGCCGCTCGAATCGACCGCGACAAACGTCATATAAGCGGAGCTGATGTGGGTGCGCGTGTTGGCCAGATAATTCTCGACCCAGACTTTGACGCCAATTTCCATCGAGGTGTGAAAGGCGCGGTTGACGGACGAACGGAGAACAACGAAGTTTCCAACGCGCGCGGTGCAGACAAAATCGAGATGATCGACCGAAGCCGTGACCACGTAATGGCGCGAGTGGCGGTGGGCGGCCATGGCGGCGGCAATGTCCATCCAATGCATAAGGCGTCCGCCGAGGAGACCGTGGAGGGGGTTGGTGTCGTTGGGGAGAACGAGTTCCGTCATTTCAGATTGCGAGTCGCGGACGGGGCGCGGAGTTAGGTCGGTCATCGACCTGTATTGTAAATTAGCGTCACGGAGAACGAATCGAATATGGACCGTATTGCAATGTTGAAGGAAATTTTGGCGGGGGATCCGGCCGACGCGTTCGCTCGCTACGGTTTGGCGATGGAATACGCGAACTCGGGGCAGACCGAGACGGCGTTGGCGGAGTTTAGTGTGTTATTAGAGAAGTCTCCGGATTATACGGCTGGGTACTTTATGGCGGCACAGACTTTGGCCAAGGCTTCGCGGGTGGATGAGGCGCGGAAGATGCTGGTGGATGGGATTGCTTCGGCGAAGCGGACTGTGAATAATCATGCGTTAAGCGAGATGGAGGCGATGTTGGAGGAGTTGGGGTAGCAGTTTTGGAACAGCGTCGAGGCGGCACAAGCGAGTTGCAGATTCCTCAGGGCTGAAGGCCCTTCGGAATGACAACTTTTCGAGTAATTACTTTGTTGATCGGCAAGAGCGGCGAGCAGGAATGCTCGCCCTCATGAGCGGAATCAGAACACAAAGTCAAGAGCCGTCGACAAGAGTGTCCGCGCTTCATATGCCTATGGCTTGCGCGACATTTTGATCATTGCTTTCTCGACTAATCCAGGGAAGAGTTGGTAGAGCTTTACTACCGGGTGCATCGTCCAGGGTACGATCACTTCCCTCTTCCCTTTCTGATAACCAGCTAAGACGGCGCGAGCTACGCGGTCGGCGGAGATGCCTTTGATCGACGGCGGCTTCACGGTCTTTGAATCTTGACCGCGCACAATATTGTCCCCAAAATTTGTGCGCACGTAGCCGGGACAGACGGTTAACACGTTCACGCCCGTGCCCGCCAACTCCACGCGGGCGGCTTTTCCCATGGCGTTCATGGCAAATTTTGTGGCGCTGTATCCGGCCATGTTTGGCACAGGAAGATGTCCGGCAACGCTGGAGACGTTGATGACTGTGCCGCTGCCCTGCTCGCGCATAATGGGCAAGACGGCCTGCATGGCTTCAATTGTGCCAAAGAAATTTGTTTCAAACATGCCGCGGAATGACGGCATCTCCATGGTTGCCACTTCATCGGACAGGCCGTGGCCGGCGTTGTTGACCCAGACATCGATGCGATGGAAGTGGTGGCGGGTGAGGCTGATGACGCGATCGATTTCTTCGCGATTGCGGACGTCGCAGGCGAGGGCGAGCGTGCGATCTGTCTTGCCAATGCGTGTGCGGGCGGCTTCGGCGCGAGCGGAATCTCTGGAAAGGATGACGCAATAGGCGCCGTTGTCGACGAAGATTTTGGCGATTGCCTCACCGATTCCCATGGAGCCGCCGGTGACGACGACTACTTTATCTGCAATTTCCTGCATGTTGAGCTTGTAGTTTGCTGGAAGGGGCTGTGTCAAGCGGCTGAATTTGCCTGCGGGGAAAATGGGGCTTCGCAGACGGAAATTGAACGCGCGCGGCGGCGTATACTCTGGGCATCTTCTTTATACTTTAGGGTTTGTAATTCAGGAGTACATCTGCCATGAATCTGCCTTCGACGTTGGGCGCCTTGCGGCGCAGTGAATTTTCTGAATCGAGAATGACGACGCGGCGCGTGAAAGACGAGATGCGCGACAACTTGATCGCGCGGTTGCGTGACGGAGGCAGCATCTTTCCGGGCATTGTCGGCTATGACGACACCGTGGTGCCGCAGATTGTGAACGCCATTCTGTCGCGACACAATTACATCTTGCTCGGGCTGCGAGGACAGGCCAAAAGCCGCATCCTGCGGGCGCTTACGACCTTGCTTGATGCGCAAGCGCCATACATTGCGGGCTGTGAGATTCGGGACAATCCTTATGCTCCACTGTGCAAACGGTGCAAGCAGGAACTGGCGCGATTGGGAGATGAACTGCCCATTGCATATCTGACTCCTGATGATCGTTACGTGGAAAAACTAGCTACGCCGGACGTTACGATTGCAGACTTGATTGGCGACATTGATCCGATTAAGGCGGCGCGGGATGGGCAGGATTTGGGAAGCGAATTGACCGTCCATTACGGATTGCTGCCGCGGGCCAATCGCGGAGTGTTTGCCATTAACGAGTTGCCAGATTTGGCGGGCAAAATCCAGGTGGGATTGTTCAACATCATGCAGGAAGGTGACGTGCAGATTAAGGGCTATCCGGTGCGGCTGCCGCTGGATGTGGCATTGGTGTTCAGCGCGAATCCGGAAGACTATACAGCGCGGGGAAAGATTATTACGCCGCTGAAAGATCGCATTGGATCGGAGATTCGGACCCACTATCCGGCGACGATTGAAGAGGGCACCACCATTACCGCAGCCGAGGCCTGGATTGATCGCGGCGGGCTGCGAATGTCGGTTCCGAAATATGTCAATGAGGTTGTCGAGCGGATTGCGTTTGCTGCGCGCGAAGATAGGCGGATCGACAAGCGATCTGGTGTGAGCCAGCGGCTGCCGATTTCTGTGATGGAGAATGTTGTATCGAATGCGGAACGGAGAGCTGTACGAAATGACGAAAAGGTTGTTGTACCTCGGATCGCGGATGTTTATGCAGCGATGCCGGCCATTACCGGGAAGCTGGAACTGGAGTACGAAGGCGAGCTGAAAGGCGCGGATCTCGTGGCTCGCGATCTGATTCGGACAGCAGTGGCTAAGACTTTTGACCGCCATTTTGCTGACGCGGATCTGACGCAGATCGTGCAGTGGTTTGATTTGGGCGGTGAGATTCAGATGGCAGAATCGGCGGCGGCGGTGGAAGCGTTGGCGGGGCTCAATGGCATTCAAGGGCTATTGGACAAAGCGAAACAGCTTGGTGTGGGGCCCAAAGACGCGGTGGAAATACAGGTGTCCGCGGCTGAGTTTGTCCTGGAAGGATTGCACGCGCACAAACGAATTGGACGCAGCGAAGAACGCGTGTTTAGCGCTGGGGAAAAGCCTTCGAAGAAGCAAGAGGTACGGGAGGATTTTCCGGCTTCACGCGGGCGGCGGTCGTTTAACTGAGCCTGCTCTTGTCATGCTGAACGAGGTGAAGCATCCCTTTCGATGGAAAGAGCGCCGCGGTAAAAGGGATTCCTCGCTACGCTCGGAATGACAATGCGTTGAGTTTTGTTCGTGTGTAGGAGATTAGATCTCTTTATGAAACGAATTCGTTATAGCAAATATGTTCCCAATCCTGCCGGCGAAATGAGCATGGAAGATTTGCTCGCGGCTCTGTCCGACTATCTGCTGCAGAGTGGGTTCGAGGACCAGTACGGCTACTACGACAATCCGAATGAGCAAACGATGGATCAGCTGCGGCAGGCCATTGAGCAGGCGCTGCTGGATAGCGATTTAGTAGACGAAGAATTGCGCGAGCAATTGGAACAAATGCAGATGGAAGGTACGCTGGACCAGATGATTGAACAATTGATTCAGCGGATGCAGCAGGAGGAATTCATCAGCGTTGACCAGGCGCACGATCCTGCGAAGCAGTCGAGTCTGGGCGGACAGACCGGAGAAGCGCAATCGGCACGATTCGAAGTTACGGACAAAGGGCTGGATTTGCTGGGATATAAGTCGCTGCGGGATTTGATGGGATCGTTGGGCAAGGCTAGCTTTGGGCGTCACGATACGCGCGACATGGCAACCGGGATTGAAGCGAGCGGTGCGTCGAAGCCTTATGAGTTTGGGGACACCTTGAATCTGGATGTTACGGCGACGCTTTCGCAGGCTTTTCAACGGGAAGGGCTAACACTGCCTTTGAATTTGGAATATTCAGATTTGCATGTGCATCAGTGCGAGTATCAATCGTCCTGCGCGACAGTGTTGATGCTGGATTGCTCGCACTCGATGATTCTGTATGGTGAAGACCGGTTCACTCCCGCCAAGAAGGTTGCGATGGCATTGCAGCACTTGATCCGGACGCAATATCCGGGGGATTCTTTGTCGCTGGTGTTGTTCCATGATTCGGCGGAGGAGGTTCCACTTTCACAACTTGCACGGGTCAAGGTTGGGCCTTATTACACGAATACGCGGGAAGGCTTGCGGCTGGCACAGCGGGTTTTGCAGCGTCAGCGGAAGGACATGAAACAGATTGTGATGATTACGGATGGAAAGCCCTCTGCTCTGACTTTGGAAGATGGACGGATCTACAAGAATGCTTTCGGGTTGGATCCGCTGGTGGTAAGTCAGACATTGGAAGAGGTTTCGAAGTGCAAACGGGCGGGAATTTTGATTAACACTTTTATGCTGGCATCGGATTATGGGTTGGTGCAGTTTGTGCAGAAAGTGTCGCAGATGTGCCGCGGGAAGGCCTATTTCACCACGCCTTACAATTTGGGGCAGTATTTGCTGATGGACTATATGTCGCGGAAGACGAAGACGATACATTAGTCAAGAGCGGCCCTAGTTCTTGTAGCGCGTCTGGCTAACTGAAGTCTCAACGCAAGGAAGCCCCGTAGTAACGTGAACGAATGTCGGTAGATCTGCTGAAACGTGCGTCTCCGAGATGATTGGATACTGGTCGGTCCCTTCGCTGCAATCTTTGTCCAAGAACTCGAACTTGGTAGTAACTCGTAACGTGCTTTCCTTCGTAAGCGGTTTGAACCGCCACTGTTTCAAAGCAGATATTACGTAGTCTGCAAAGACGGGGTGTGCGCTCGCTGTCTTCACATCGAGAACCTGTCCATTCTGACCAATCATGATTTCGGCGATAGCGGTGCCTTGAATGCGCTTTTCCTTCGCTGCTCGTGGATAAGCTGGGGCAACGAAGGTCAAGAGAGTAGGACTGTCTGCCGCAGGTGTGTCTTGAGCAAAAACAGTCGAAGCGAGGATGAAAACGAAAACTAGAAGACGCATCTTCCCTCCTTCGTATCAAACTAAGAGCGGCGAGCAGGAATGCTCGCCCTACACGGTCCAAGTTTTTTCAAAATCCCATGATGTTGTAGCCGCAATCTACGTACATTACTTCGCCCGTGATTCCGGAGCCGGCATCGGATGCCAGGAAGACGGCTGTGCTGCCGACTTCGCTGACTTCGACGTTGCGCTTCAATGGAGCGCGTTCGGCGTGCGCCTTCATCATTTCGCTCAGACCGGAGATGCCGCGGGCAGCGAGGGTTTTGATCGGTCCGGCGGAAATGGCGTTGACTCGAATGTTTTTCCGTCCCAAGTCATTGGCGAGATAGCGTACCGTGCATTCGAGGGCTGCCTTGGCGACGCCCATTACGTTGTAGTTTGGCACCACTTTTTCCGCGCCGTAGTAGGTCAAAGTCATAATACTGCCGCCATCTTCCATCATAGGAACAGCCGCACGAGAGAGCACGATCAACGAGTAGACGCTGATATCGAGAGCTGTGCGAAAGCCTTCGCGGGAGGTGTTCACAAAATCATTCTTGAGTTCTTCGGCGGGGGCATACGCGACGCTGTGAACCAGTGTGTGCAGTTTGCCGTGGCGGGACTTCAACTCCGCGAAGAGGCCAGCCACTTCCGCTTCATTCGTCACATCGCAGCGGTAAGCCTCGGCACCAGGGAGAGCATGGATGAGATCTTTGGCTTCGAGTTCGAGACGCTCGTTCTGATACGTGATGATGACTTTGGCGCCTGCAGCGTGTAATCCTTGGGCAATACCCCAGGCGATGCTGCGTTTGTTGGCAACGCCGAAGACGATGGCGATGCGGCCTTCCATGCTGAACGACATTCGAATGGGCTCCGGGAGGTTGAAATAACAGCCGTAAAAAGTGACTTCTGATTCTAATGCCTAGGGCGAGATTTGATGAAGTCGGTGCAGGAGTGCAGGATCAAAACCTCACAGGCGAGGCGCCTGTGGCTCCGTGGCGGCGGCCTCGGGTTGCTTGATTGGCCAGCCTGCGAAGAGGAATGCGAGGACGTAGGCTGCGCCGATTACAGCGAATCCGTAGACCAGCCCGAAGCGGTGGGCGGCGGCGGCTGTTCCGAGGCTCAGAAATATCTGCAAGATTGTTCCTGCGAAGTTGTAGGTATTCTGCACGCGGCCCATGAAATGCGGAGGGACCTGCTGCATCAGCGTCGTGTTCATGGCAACGCCGCAAACGCCGCGCGCAGAGCCCATCATGGCGTAGAGGACGACTGCGCCGGCCAGCCATGGAGCGAAGGGCGAGGCAAACATTCCGAGCGCCAGAACCAGCATGGCGGCGGAGATTGCGTACTGAGGATTCACGCGTTTGAGCAAGCCTGATGCGTAGAGTCCGCTGATGAAAGCGCCGACGCCCCAGCCTGCGTTGAGCCAGCCGTAGCCTTGAGCGCCAGCATGGAAAACTTTTTCGCTGAGCGGCGGAGTGACGACGATTCCGGTCAGCATCGCTCCCAGGAAAACGGCCCAGGCGCCTCCGAGCAAAACGAGGTTCGGGCGTACGCGCAGGAAAAAGAGGCCTTCGCGCAGTTCGCGCACGAAGCGGCCGACGGCAGTTTCAGCGGCATCGAGATCATGCAACAGCTCGGCGGGGCGCGGCACCACGTGGCGTCCTTTGCGGACCGCGAAGTAGCACAGAAACGAAACAACGTAGGTGGTGACGTCGATAAGCAGGATGCCGCCAAGCCCGATGTGCTCGTAGACGAAGCCTACGACGGAGCCAGCGATGAGCCAACCGCCTTGTACGCCGATCATCAGAAAGGTGTTGGCACTGACGTATTCGGAGTCGGGCGTGAGTTCCTGGATCAGCGCGGTGATCGAGGGCCAGAACATCCAGAATCCAGTCGAGACCAGCATGTGCATGGCGTAAAGATGCCATAGGCGGACGTGATGCGTGAAGGCAAGAATCGCGACCGTGAGAATGACGATGGCGCGGGCGGCGTCGAGCATCATGACGAGGCGGCGACGGTCTTCGCGATCAATGATGACGCCGCCGAAAACCATCAGGACCATCGCGGGAAGGGCAGCGAGAACGGCTAACGTTCCGAGCGCAACTTCTGATCCGGTCGCTTGCAGGATGTACCACGCCATCGCCGCGGCATTCATGCCGCTGCCAATCATTGAAATAACGTTGGCGGCGAGAACATATTGCAGGGCACGTTTTTGGAAGAGGAGCTTCACTTACTTCAATCTAAATGATTGGCGGTTAGCGCGAAGTTCTGACGCGAGGCGGCGCGGGCGATCAATGGGAGGGCTGTTCCCGTATACTGCCATGCATTGGATGGGTGCTGAAGAATGCGGAGGCAACGTGGGATTTAGCTTGCGGCGGATGTTGAAGAAAGAAAAGCAAGAGCATCGCATCTTGCGAGAAATTGGGCTGAAGGGAGACGTTCTTGAAATGGAATATCATCGCGCGACGCTGGAGTGTCCCCACCCTGAACGCTGGAGCATGTACGACTCCATGACAGCGGAAGCGGAAGTTTTGGAGTTCTTGCGGACTTTGGTAACGACTATGAAACCCGAACTGGTGGTGGAAACCGGGACGTTTAGCGGCATTAGTACGTTATGGATTGCGGAGGGCTTGAAGCGGAATGGCTGCGGCAAGATTATTACGTGCGAATTCGATCCGGTGGTCTACGCGAAGGCGAAGACCCGCATCGAAGAATCGGGCTTGAGCGAGTGGATTGAGTGTCGCAATGAATCCAGTCTGGAGATGAGGGTTGAAGGCACCATCGATCTCTTTTTTAGCGACAGTGATATGCCGATTCGGGAGCAGGAAGTGCGACGGTATCTTCCGCAGATTAATCCGTTTGGATTAATCGTGATGCATGACGCGAGTTCGCATTTGAAGACGGTGCGGGACGCTGCTCTGAAGTTGGAACGGGAAGGATTGATTTCGGTTGTATTACTGCCGACGCCGAGGGGGTTGGTGGTGGCGCAGCGGCGCGAGGGGCGGCGGTGAAATTAGCGGAGAAAGCAGATTCCTCACGAAGAGCCGTTCGGAATGACAAATCCTAGAGGGTGCGTCCCCCACGAAATTCTTTTAGTGCTTGTTAAATTCTTCGGAGAGGACGTTTGCCTTGGAGGCGAGGTTGTAGCCTTGCGACAAGTCTCCGGTATCGAGCGCTGCGCGAGACTGAGCGATGAATTGTTGGATCTGATTGACCAAGCTTTGTTCGTCATCAGTGAGTTTGCGGCCGGAAAGTTTTTCTAGATTGACTTCGGTGGCGGTCAACAGACTGTCACTCTGGGCGCGTTGTGCCACAGCTTTTTCTTCAGGAGCGACTGGAGCCATTTGCGTGGGAGCGTCGGTGGCGCCGCCTTGATGAACAATCACTTTTCTAGGCCCGGTCCGTTTGGCCGTCTTACGGCGATGGTGGGTCTTCGATGCAGGCTTGGCGGGAGCAGTGGCTGGCGGCTCCGGAACTCGCGGCGCCGATACCTCTTGGGCGAACGTACAGCCGACGGCCAGAAAGACCGTTAGAACGGCGCATGCGATACGGATCGGGGGGAAGCGCATCTTCGTGCCAGCTTGGCCGCCGGGTACCTATTCGGCGCCAACAAAGCGGCGGCTACGACCTTAGTATATCGCGTGGCGAGATGATTTTCAGCATGAAATTCGTAAATGCCACAGGATCAATGACATCCGCTAGGCCGTTGCCGGGGAGTCCTCGGCCTCTGAACTGCGGCTCTTGAGCAAGGCTTCCAAGGGTGCCGGGAGCAGCGGAAGGCTGAGATCAAACGTAGCGCCTTGGCCCGGAGCAGAGCGAAAATCAACCGTACCGTGATGGAGCTGCATTACGCGATAGGTCATAGCCAGGCCGATGCCGGTGCCTGACTTCTTTGTGGTGAAGTAGAGGGTAAAGATTTTTTCGCGTACGTCGTCCGGTATGCCTGGCCCCTCGTCTTTGATCTCAGCGATGGCGGAGCCGTTTTTGCAGCTGAGAGAAACGCTCAGCTTCCCACCGTGGGCCATGGCTTGAATGCCGTTCAGCATCACGTTAAGGACTGCTTGCTTGATTAGATCGGAATCGATACTGACCAGGACGGGCTCGATGGGAAGATTACGTTCGATGCGAACGCCCAGCGTTTCAGCTTCGGGCTGCGCGACGGCAACCACGTCCTCAAGCACTTTGCGTAGATCGACTTCACGCAACCGCAATTCTACGGGGCGGGTGAAATCGACGAGGACTTGCACGACGCGGTCGAGACGATGGATTTCGCTTCCGATGATATCAATGTGGCGCTTGGCGTCGGGCTGCAATTCCGGCAGCTTATGGCGAAGATTTTCCAAGTGAAGAACAATCGCATTGATGGGATTCTTGACTTCATGGGCCACGCCGGAGGTTAATCTCCCGATCGCGGCCAAGCGGCGGGAGAGTTCGATTTCGTCTTCAATGCGGCGCACGGATTCGGTGTCGCGCATGGTGAGCAAGGCGCCAATCTGCGTGCCGCCTTCCAGAATGAAGTCTAGCGACACCTGAATCTTTTGCCCCAGCGCCTGCACGGTTCTTTGCGACACGGGACGACGTTGACGAAAAGATTCAAGGACTAGATCGCCGAGTGGATTGTCGGGAGAAAAAACTTCGCCGACCCGCCGGGCAAGAATTTGGGCTCGGGGGCGTTCCAGAAATCGCTCCGCAGAAGCGCTGACCAGAACAATGCGCCAATCCCGAGTGAAAAGGACTAATCCATCCTGCAGATTGCCCATAATCTGGTCGAGATTGCCTTTCAGTTCGGAAAAGACTTCTTTCACATCCTGCATCTGGCGGCCGAGATGCGCGATCTTCAGAGTGACCAGGCCATATTCGTCGTGACTTTCATCTTCACCAGAGAGGGTCTGGGGCGAATCCGCGGTGAGCATGTCGATGCGTTCGTTAATGCGCTGCAAGGGAGTAAGCGCTACGTGCGAAACGGCGGCGGACAAAAACAGCGAGAGGAAGATGGCTCCGATAGCCAGCACCACCGCGTGGCGCAAACGGTCTTCGATATCTCTGCGCAAGAAACTGGTGCGCACGCCAATGTGAACGCTGCCGAAAGGCACTTGATTTAGTTGCACGGGGAGCCGGATATCGTAATTTTGCGAGACGCCAAGGATCATGGCGAACTGCTGTCGAATTCCGGCGTAACGCAGCAACTCAAAATCGGGCCGAGCGGGCACCATCTTGCCGACCATCTGCGGGTTCGTATGCAAGATGGCTTGTCCATCTTCGTCGAGGAGTGAGGCATCAATCACGTCGGGCCAGCTGCCGACAAGAGCCTTGAATTCATTGTTCAGGTTGGGGTCGAGTTGCAGATATTGCTTCAAGGCTGCGCGAACTGCTTTGGGATTGTTGACGTCGACTTTTGTGCTAGTGAGATCTGGAATTGCCTCTCGCGTGTGAAACACGAGCATGTTGGCGAGCGTATTGCATTTTTCGTAGGTGTCGGAGACTTTTTGGCGCAGCAGTTGGGAAATATAGATATAGGAGAAGCCCGCGACCAATACGACGACCATACTGGTAATGGCGAGCACGATTTTGGTGCGGAGGCGCATAAAAGAAGCTATGAGCGCTTAGCCTTTAGCTAAGAGCTTAAAGCGAACCGCTAAAAGCTTATCCCCAGCTATTCCCCTTTTTCGCCGTCGGCTTCGGCGGTAGCGGCACCGTATTCCTTGAGCTTGTTGTGCAGCGTCTTCAGGCTAATTTGCAGGATTTCTGCGGCCCGAGTCTTGTTGTTGTTGGTGGAGGCGAGAGTCTTCAGGATGAGCTGGCGTTCGGCTTCCTCAACCGTGGTACCCACTCCAAGGTGAATAGCGTCGGGATCGGAAGCTGCCGGACGGGTTGTGGTTTGCCCAAAACCGGGAGCAAGATGTTTGGTTTCGACCACCGCGCCTTCGCAAACAATCACAGCACGCTCCAGAGTGTTGCGAAGTTCGCGCACGTTGCCCGGCCAGGAATAGTTCTGAAATTGCTGGAGAACAGCCTCGCTAACGGTAGCGACTTTGCGACTGTGTTTGGCATTCATGTCGGCGAGCAAAGTCTGTACCAAATCTGGAATATCTTCTTTGTGCTCGCGCAGAGCGGGCATCAGAATATTGAAAACATTGAGGCGATAGTAGAGGTCCTGGCGCAGCTCGCCTTTTTCGACGGCTTCCTCGGGAACCTTGTTGGTCGCAGCGAGAACGCGCACATCGACGGCGGTTTCTACCTTGCTGCCGAGGCGTCTCAGCATGCGTTCCTCAAGAACGCGCAGGAGTTTCGCTTGCGTGCCAGCGGGCATTTCGCCAATTTCGTCCAGCAGCAGAGTTCCTCCTTCCGCGAGTTCGAAGCAGCCTACTCGGCGCTCCATAGCTCCGGTGAAGGCTCCTTTTTCATGGCCAAAAATTTCGCTTTCGATCAGTGTTTCCGGAATTGCCGCGCAATTGATGGCGACAAACGGCTTGTTCTTCCTGGGACTCAGGTCGTGCACGGTACGTGCTACCAGCTCTTTTCCGGTTCCACTGGCGCCGGTAATCAGGACGGAGGCGGTACTCGGAGCCACCATCTCGATCAGGCGAAAAATCTCCTGCATTTTCTTGGAAGCGCCCACGAGTCGTCCCAATGCGCCTTTGTCGCGGAGGGAGCGGCGCATGGCTTCTTTTTCAACTTTATCGTCGCGACGCGCCGAGGCGTTCTGCAGAATCGCGCGCAGCCGGGCAAAATCCACGGGCTTGCTGATGTAGTCGTAAGCCCCATTGCGCATGGCCTGTACCGCATTGTCAATTGTTCCTTGCGCCGTCAAAAGGATGATGGCAATGGAATCGGCCTCAGGCTTGAGCTGTTCCAAGAGCTGCATACCAGTCATGCGAGGCATTTTGAGGTCGGTCAGAATAATCGAGGGCGCAAAGCTGGCAACTTTCTCCAGGCCTTCCACGCCGTCGCAGGCGGTCTCGGTCTTGTATCCCCAAGCCGAAACCAGCTCGGCGAGCCCGGTACGCTCGTTCTCTTCGTCTTCAACAATCAGGACTCTAGCAAGGGTCATAGGGGAATTTTAGCGGGAGCTGAACAGAAGCGTAACCCGATGCAGCCGTGAATTCGCAAGATACGCCTGCGACGCGAATTTCACAACGTCCCGCGAGGACTGCCTGCTCTTAGCTTAGCATCTCATGTTGAGACTCCCGCATCTAGCCTGTTACCATGCCCTCTGGAGCCGCACCTTGCATTTACATTGCTATCTTGTAAACTTAATCTGGTAAAGAAGTGTGACTTATTAGCAACTCTTGAAAGTCTACACAGATGGCTCTGCGGGTATATTTCCCAAAATTTTTGAAGTTGGATTCCACGGCAACTCGCGTGGATCCGGAGGATTGCATGTCACTTTGTCGCGTAGGACGAACACAAGCGTTTTGTTTAGCATCTCTAGTTTTGGCGAGCGCGTTGGGCGCAACCAATGTGATGGCGCAGGATCAGAACCCCCCGAAGGTGGATGTTTTTGTGGGCTACCAGTGGCTGAACCCGGGCGGTAGTGTTCCGGATTCGGCAACCACGGGCTTCAAGCTTCCGAGCTTGCCTAAGGGTTTCGGCGCCACCGGCACCTACAACTTCGACAAGAACTGGGGCTTGAGCGCGGATTTCGGTGAGAACTTCCGCAGCGGCTTGCACGAAACGACGCTGGCAGTGGGCCCGCGATTCATGTGGCGCACTGAGGGCATGAACGTGTTTGCCCACGGCTTGGTGGCTTTGAATCTGCTGGGTTCAGATCCCTACAGCACGCGCAAAGGGATTGGGGCTATTGTCGGCGGCGGCTTTGATTTGCCGATTACGAAACAATTTAGCTGGCGTGTTCTCGAGGCGGATTACGTTTGGGCGCGCCACAACTTCGCCGATGTAGCCACCGATCCGTCGTCGAGCCTGCGTCGCCCCGAGTACAGCGGAGCCCGGCTGCGCACTGGCGTGGTCTTCAACATCGGCGGAGCTCCGGATCTTATTCCAGCAGCGGCTTGCACGGCGAAGCCTTCTGAAGTCATGGTCGGCGAGCCGGTTACCATCAACGTCGCTCCCAGCAACTTCAATCCGAAGCACACGGTTGCCTATACCTACTCCGCCACCGGCGGCAAGGTCACGCCGAAAGACGCGGCGGCCACCATCGACACCGTCGGCATGACGGGCGGCAGCTACACAGTTACCTCCCACGTTTCCGATGCCAAACTGAAGAAAAATAACGAAGCAACCTGTAACACCAGCTTCCTGGTCAAGGAACCGCCGAAGAATCCGCCAACCATGAGCTGCTCGGCCAATCCGAGCATCGTGCAGGTCCCCGGCACCTCCACCATTACTTGCACTTGCACCAGCCCGGATGGCGTCTCTGTTTCGGTTGCCAACTGGACGTCTTCTACGGGCAAGCTTTCCGGTTCCGGAAACACGGCAACGCTGGATACAACCGGCGCTTCCGCAGGTTCCGCAACGGTCACCGCAACTTGTACCGATTCGCGTGAATTGTCGACAAACTCGTCGGCTACGGTGAATGTGGAGAATCCTCCGCCACCGCCGCCGAACCCGGAAATCGCTGTGTTGGAAGCCAGGCTGGCGCTGCATAGCGTCTACTTCGTCACAGCCCAGCCGACCAAGGCTAAGCCAAACGCCGGCCTAGTCCCGAGTCAACAGGAAACCCTTGCCACGATCGCCACGGACTTCCAGAAGTACCTGGCGGACAAGGGCAACCCGAACCCTGCTCCCCACCTGATTCTGGAAGGGCATGCGGACCCACGCGGCAGCGTAGCGTACAACCAGGCGCTCTCCGAGCGTCGCGTCGATCGCGCCAAGAACTTCCTCGTTGAACACGGCGTACCGGCCGAGGACATCGAGACCAAGGCTCTGGGCAAGCAGCACAACCTGACCGATGCTGAGGTCAGAGAAGCGGTCGAGCAGAACCCCGAGCTGACGCCCCAGGAGCGGAAGCGGATCATGCGGAACGAGAGAGCCATCATACTGGCGAGCAATCGCCGTGTGGACATCACTCTCCCGGGCACCGGCGCGACCTCGGTTCGTCACTACCCCTTCAACGCAGCGGATGCTTTGACCCTGATTGGTGGACGCGAGTCTGCCATGAAAGCCAAGTCGCCGGTCGCGAAGAAGCCGATGCGGAAGAAAAAGAAGTAAATAAGTAGTTCTAAAAAAGGCCGGTCGAGGGATTCCTCGACCGGTCTTTTTTATTGTTCTTTTGCGTCATCCGATTCCCAAAGTCCCACGTATAGCTCTTCCCGCTGGGGTCCGTCAGAGTGTTGCCGTTGTTGTCGTACGTGTAGCTGCCCGTCAGAAAACCTGGGGATGTCCCCAAGTTTCCTTTATCGGCTAAATCTCTCTTCCGATTCCGCCGAAGACTAACATTCTACTCGGACCAAAAATAGCGGGGCCGATTCGCTCAGTACATTTCTTCGCGCGTCGCGACCGGCGTATATCGCGTTCCGTTCCCGACGGAGGCCCAGCAACTGTTGTACTGGATAAAGCTGTTACCGCCGCCGTTCCAGGATATGGTTGGGGTTCCCAGTGTGGCCAGTTCTGGGTAAGGAGACGTGGAGCTTTGGGTCTTGGCCAGGAAAACGCTGCCGTTGAAGCCACCGTTGCCGCCGCCTGACTCCGTCATCGCTCCCTGGCCAATCACCAGGATCAGCCCGTTAAAGACCGCGTTGCCCGTGAAGCTGAGCGTTCCGGTCACCACCAGCACTCCGGCTCCGGAGGCATTGCCATAATTGAAATCGCCATTCACATACGTGATCTGCGGATTCGCAATCGTGCCAACCGAGCCCGCGGGGCTGCAAGGTGTTCCGATGCCGCAGGTGTAGGTCGTGTCCGCCACGTCGGCGATGGAAGCGACCAGACTATCCAATTGCGATGGGGTGGACCATGAGCCCGAAAAAGTAGTCGAGCCTCCGTTCACCACCGACGGCGTGGGTCCCGTGCCCGTGTAGTGAATGGTGCGGTTGGGAGGGCCCTGGAGTTGGGTATCAATGTTGTTCACCCCAGTGGCATCTCCCACAGTGATGGCAGGCACCACCGCCGGACCAGTGGGAGTGCAGGCGCCGGTGCCGCCAGAACTTGTGTACCCGGCCAGTCCGCTATCCACACCGTTCATAAAGGTGTTGTTTGAGCTAGGGGTCGGGCTGAAAATTGCGGCGGGTCCATCCAGACCGAGGGCGACTGGCGGCGGCGAGATATGCACCGCGGCTATCTCGTACTGTCCAACGCGACGGCTGCCCTGGGGAGTGACCGCCAAAGTCGTCACCACATAGACCGGGCTGGCATCGACTCCAGCATTCTGCGCGGCCGTGCAATTGGCGTAAGCGCCTCCAGCAATTTGCGTTATGGGAATCTCCTGCCCGGCTAAGGTTTGATAGCAGACTTGAGTATTAGCGGCCTGGGTAGCATCGACGTAGGCGGCGGCGACGCCATTGGCGAAGCTGCCATTTTCTTTTAGCGTGATCCGCGCCCACTTATATTTCAACGCGGAATTCGTGGTCGTGTTGGGCGAAATGCTGTTCACAGTTGTCGTCCAGCCCACGGGAGGACCCGACCCCGCCGGGCAGGGTATATTGGCTCCGGGGCTAGCAAGACCATCGCCAACGAACGTTTCGTGGCAAAACTCATCGTCGAAATAGGCGCTGCCTCCCACGGTTGGAGTTACTACTTCGCCCCCTCCCGCCGGATTGGTGATGTACAGAATCGAATTGGCATTTCCCGGCATGGCAACGGGGGCGACGATGGGCCAGGGGCTGGTTGTCCGCATGCGATCACGCGTTTCTTCGAGCCCGGCGCGCATGGAGTAAAACGCTACCTGGCTATCGCGATAATTGCCGTTGATCGCGGTCTCGGTATTGGACATGTAGAGCAGTCCCAGCCCAATGGCGGAGATCAGCAAAAGCAAGAGCAAAGAAATCACAAGCGCCATACCAGCCTCGCGCTTGCGTCGCGAACGGCACACCGGAATCATCGAATTTGATTGTTGATTATTCATCAGTTTTCCTCTGCCATCTTGTTGTTTCTGCGCCCGTTGCCAACCAAGGTCACGACCGGGCGCACGCTGGTTTTCAGGTCGTAGCCGGTGGTCGCGCTGCCGAGTAGATTGATGGTCAGACGAATGGATTTGATGGAGGCCAGAGCTGTCCGACCGCCGAGCGTGGTGTTGTCCAGCGGGAGTGGAACTATGATGCCGCCCTGATCGTAGGCGGAAAATACGGGGTAATCCTTAAAAGTGGTCACGGCGGCGTAATAAGCGTCGTTGGTCGTGCCGCCCCACAGAACATTGCCCGCGATGGACAAACCGCCGCCGTAGGCGGCGTTACCCACCGGAGCCCCGCTGTTGACTACGTTGTCCAGCTCCTGGCTCCAGTTGACTGGCTGTGTGTAGGGAAGACCTGGCCATATGCCGCCAACCGCCTTTGGCGCTTGGCTGCGCTGGATGGTGCAGGGGCAAGTTCCGGCGGGAGGGTAGGCGGTGGCGGAGTCCACGAGCCGATATTGCACGCTGTCGACCACGCCGTCTCCGTCCACGTCACCCTCGAAGACGACATTGGTGGAGGAAATCGAAACCAGGCCAACCGCCAGCGTGGGACTGTTGTAGTTAACGGCGATGGCGCAGTTCTGCCTGCCAAGGTTGTTAAACAAGGCGCAGCCCGGATAGCCCGCCTGGTGGATGTCGCGCTCAAACTCGTCGACAAATTCCCGGCCTTCCTGCGTGAGGTCCACCTTGGTCTGCTCGGCCTTGC
Organism: Acidobacteriaceae bacterium; assembly: GCA_025352065.1. GTDB lineage: Bacteria > Acidobacteriota > Terriglobia > Terriglobales > Acidobacteriaceae > JANXUC01. The sequence continues at coordinate 26,868 of JANXUC010000163.1, forward strand.
TGCGCTGGGTCGAGACCGAAATGTAACTGACCGCCGCTCCGACCACGATCAGCATGACTGTGGCGGAGACCAGGAGCTCGATCAGCGCGAAGCCCCGCTGTGGCGTGAGAGGCGAACCCGAGGTTGGAAGCGGCAATTGTTTCGTCATGAGTTCCATCCGTTTAGTCTTCAATGAGGCTGCGCAGGGTGACCGGCCGCGCATACAGAACAGCCTGGTTCGCCGCGCCCGCGGCGGTGGCAACCACGGCCGATACTGGGCGGGCGGAAACCGTCAGCAAGCTGAGCCGTCCGCTGGAACCGGCGGGCGGAACCGCTGGAGTCAGGTTCGTGATGTTCCACCGCACTTCGTAAATGTCGCCACTGCAGATCTGGTACCGCATGCCATAGCCCGCGGTCGTGGTAGTGGCGAGCGTGGGCGTAGCCTGGGTCCAATCCACATCGCCGATCTGCGAAGTAGTGGGAGCGGTGCCCGCCGTGTACAGCACAGCTCCGTTCCCAGGACTTGCGGCCTGGCCTATATCCGCGAGATGAGTGCTGGCTCCTGCGACAGCGCAGTCGGTAATGTTGATCGTAGTAGGTTTGGGATAATTCTTCAGCGTGGCAAATTTCTCGATAATCTCCTGATCGAGCATGGTGGCCGCAGTATCGGTTTTACCGCGGTAATTGGTCTGCATTCCCATCACAATCATCGCCATCCCGCCCAGCATGCCGATCGCAAGCACGGCGATCGCGACCATCAATTCGACCAGGGTAAATCCGCCTTCGCGGAATACGTTTTGCCTGGAGCCCGCCTGGTATGGAATCTGTCGCATATTCCCCGTATCCTGTTCCGCGATTCGCTCGCTCATTGCCGTACCCAATTTGTTCCGTCGTAGCGCCAAATCTGAGATCGTCCGCTCGCCGTGACGGTGACAGCCGCCCAGTGGACACTGCCTGACACACCGATGTCGGACAGGAAGAAAACGAAGCCTTGGCCGGGAGTCTGCGGACAGGTAGTAGCGCCTAGGGCAGTGGCAAGGCAGGGCAGACCGCGAGCGTTAAAACTCGGGAAGCCCGAGCCCGCTGCGGCGACTGTGAAGCCCAAGCCCGCTACAAACGCCGTCTCTCCGGGCGCCCCGCTGCCCGGCCCAAAACTGGGCGTGATTTGCCTCCCCAATACCGCCTGTGGGTCCGCAGCGGCCAAAGTTCCAGTTTTGCCGAGATCCACGAAGACCTCCGTTACATTGCCGGGCAGAGTCGTTTGGGACACGGAGTAGAAGGTGTTCTTGCTGGCCGCGGCCATGCGCGCCTGCTGCAGAACTCCGCTCAGATTCGTGGCGGAATACCCGAGTTTCACGGTGTACACCAGGGACATCAAGGAGGGTACCGAGACCGCCAGCAGGATAAGAATGATCGCGGTGGCGACCACCATCTCCAGGAGCGAAAACCCTCCATTTTCCTTGCGGAGCCGGACTTTGCAAGCGCTTTGCATGAATATTTTGTCCCCCAAGTCGTCTCGTGCCGCCAGGTTGGTTCCCTCGACCTTCAGCGGGATGACAACGACCGGAATTTGATCCTAGATGTTCTCATCGGCCGTCCCCCAAGTTCAAGATTACGAACGACCACTGGCAGGGTACTGAAGTAATCTGCAGGGCTGATGAGATAACCGTGCGGCTCCTGACGAGCGAGTAGACTAATAAGATGGGGACATACGGATGAGCCCTCGGCACTCAGTATGCCCAGCACCTGTAAGAACAGATCATCCAAGGCAGCTTTAAAACTTGAGCAGAAGCCAGACAGTGTCCGATGGCTGATCGGGGTCCAGTCCACAAAGCCGTTGGAAGGCTGGTTCATGCTCTCACCGACGAGCCACCTCGCGCGCCGAACTGATACCGCGGCTGTAGGCATAGAGCCAGAGACTGATCAGCAACCGCGGATCGTATGCTCCCGGCCCGCGCGACCCTCGACCGCAGCAATCTCGGCGTAATACAGGCTTAAATCCAGCGCTGACCTGCCCCCTGTTTCCGTTCACGGCAGAATACGATAATTTGGTTCAATTGCACCACCCCTACCCGTCGCCGGAGCTGTGGGAAAGTGGGAAACGCGTTCTTCAGCGTTTTCCAGGGCAGCTTCATCGCCGTCTTTTCCATAGCTCATGCCGCGAACTTGTTCCGCAAACTCTCTGGGCGTCCGATACCCCAAGCTGCTGTGCGGACGTTCTTCGTTGTACTCCTGCCTCCACGCCGCAATCTTCCGCCGCGCGTCGAACAGGTTCTGAAACCAGCTCACGTTCAAACACTCTTCCCGCAGCCGCCCATTGAAACTCTCGACATACGCGTTCTGCGTCGGCTTCCCCGGCTGGATATGGATCAACTCGATTCCCCGCTCCACGCACCACGCCAGAAAATGTCGGCTCGTGAACTCCGGCCCATTGTCGCAGCGGATCGCTTGCGGACCTCCGCGCTCGATCACGATCTGTTCCAATACTCGCGTCACTCTCCGACTGGCAAAACTCGTATCCACTTCCAGCGCCAAACACTCCCGCGTGCAAGCGTCCACCACGCTCAGCACACGAATCGTCCGCCCGCATTGCACCGCATCGTGCACAAAATCCAATCCCCACTCCTGGTTCGCCGCAGTCCGCTCCAGCAAAGGCTTGCCCTCGCGCACGCAGTGCTTCCGCTTCTTCCGCCGCAAGGCCAATCCCGCCTCCCGATAGACCCGATGCACGCGCTTGTGGTTCGCTCGCTCTCCCTGGCGTTGCAGCAAAACCTGCAACCGCCGATACCCGTAGCGCGGCTTCTTTCGCGCCAACTCCACCAACTGCGTCCGCAGCGGCTCGTCACTGCGCTCCGTTCCATATCGACAACTCGACGCCGCCATCCCCAGCAGCCCACAAACCCGGCGCTCGCTAGCCACATACTCCACCCGCAGCCAGCTCGCGTCCGACCGCCGGTCTACGAGCTCCATCCGTTTTTTGCGATCACCGCTTTCAGCATCTCTTTGTCCAGACTCAGGTCCACCACCAGCTTCTTCAGCTTCGTGTTCTCATCCCGCAA